>NZ_JAYLVQ010000087.1:0-2227 GCF_035818575.1 Halobacillus sp. HZG1 | reverse complement strand
AGACTTTTGTTGGGTGGATCGGGCTGCGGGGAATAGCTCGCTTTCCGCGGGAGCGCGGTGAGCCTCCTCGGACTGCGTCCTGTGGGGTCTCACCAAGCACTTTTTTCCCGCAGGAGTCTCGCCATTCCCCTCCGCCCCTTTGCTATATAAGTATCTCGAAACCACTTCCAGGAAAGGGAAGCTTTTACTCCTAAGGAAAGTGAAGAAATATGGATTCTCCAACCGCATTTAGAATGATAAAGCCTGTTATAGAGCGCTTTACCACAATAGATTCTGGATTTATGAAAGGCACTCGTACTGGGCAAAGGGGTTCGTTTCTCATCCTTTTTCGTATGGGGTGGATGGGAAGCTGCGAGACTCCCGTGGGAGAAAGGAGATAGGTGAGATCCCGCAGGACGTAAGTCCGAGGAAGCTCACCACTCCCCCACTGGAAAGCGAGTAGCTTCCCAGCCACCCCTGACGCTCATACCAAGCAACGAACCCCGAAAACATCTCAAAACTGATTCTTCAAGAAACCTGCCAGTTAGTTGAATGAATGTGCTCTCTTATATACTCGATGTGCTTGGTTTCGTTTAAATACCTGTATTTTGTGATACTTTAAATATAGATAAACAACGTTTGGTATGGAGGGATAGAAGTGGATAAGCGTTCCATTCAGTCAGACATGTCGAGCTATATTGGTAAGTTGTTACGTGACCACTTTGGAAAAGGACCCTCCTCTGTTTTCGTCTCCATCGAAGGGAAATTTCTTACCATCTATTTGAAAGATTTTCTTGCACCCATGGAACGTGTTTTAGTCGGTCAGAGAAATGATAAAAAAGTAGAAGAAACGCGGGACCTCATGATGAGAGAATTAATTCCTGATATAAAAGCAACCTTTCGGGCCACTTCGGGTATCCATGTGGACCATTTGTATTATGACTGGTCTTTATCCAGGCGGACGGGTGTGCTTGTCGGAGTCATTACTTCGGATGCCCCTGATGAAGGTGAAGAATTAATATCTTATGAACACAAAGATGCGGTACACGAAGAAGTGGAAAAACTGAGCCAGAAAGCGGAAAAAGCACCTGCCTCCATTCGGTCGTTTTTGCTGAACAATCGAACATTATTGATTGAGCGTAATGGAATATTGGTCGCTATTGAAAAAGAAATGATCAGTGCAGGATATGAACAGCCTTTGAAAATTTCCAAAAGAAGGTTAGAAAAGCGTCTTCTAAATCATGCCTCTTTCGAAACAATCCTTGGTACAAGCATAGAAGATGTCTTTATAGACTGGGATTTCGATAAAGACCGTAGTTACATGGTTCTGATATTGAAACCTTAAAGAGGGGGACATAGAATGATCGGCGAAAAGGATACCACCTTGCTGGAGAAGACATTATTACTCGAAGAATGCATGAATGCTTATAAGTATGCTGTAGAAACTGCACAGAAAAAAAGCCTGCTAGTGGAGGACATGGCTGCTTCATGTGCGGAAGTTTGTAAAAAGGCTGCAGAAGAATGCTTGACTCTCGGTACCATGGAAAACGACAAAATCTACCTCATGTGTTTAGAATATGTCCAGTTGTGTGAAGAGCTTGAAAAGCATCAAAGGATTGAACAAGAGGACATGAAGAAATCAGTTTAGGCAGACCTGTTTTCATATCGTCCATTCTGTACTATAATAGTAATTGGGATGAAACGAAGACGTTTGATCCTTACTCGTGCTTAACCATTGAATTCTGATAACATGTTAATATATTATTCGGTAACACTGATCTGGACAATAGAGCTGGACAAAAGCCGAAAAGTATCTTTCTTTCGACAAGTAGATACTTTTCGGCTTTTTTGCGTTTTTTGAGCTGATTATGCTCAACGAAAGGAGTATGCGCTCTGTATCGTATAGTTGGATTTGATAGCCACCGTGTCGTTATTGAGTTTAGAAAAGATGACAAGGATTTGGTTTTTGAAAAATATGCAGATGCTGAAGAGTATTTGAAGAAAATTAAACAGGAAAATATCATTCCTAATAAATATCAGTTACTCATCCAGGAGTAACCACCAAACCAAGCGGTCCTACCGCTTGGTTTTTTTATACTTCTTTCACTAAAGCTCCCTTTTCTTGAAGACTCAGTTTCGAGATGATTGTAAGGTTCTAGGGGCTCCGGGAAAAGGTTCGCTTTCCATGGGGCGGGCGGTGAGCCTCCTCAGGCTACGCCTTCCGGGGTCTCACCTGTCCCACACGTCC
>NZ_JAYLVQ010000086.1:0-328881 GCF_035818575.1 Halobacillus sp. HZG1 | reverse complement strand
GGAAAAAAGTGCTTGGTGAGACCCCACAGGACGCAGTCCGAGGAGGCTCACCGCGCTCCCGCGGAAAGCGAGCTATTCCCCGTAGCCCCCATCCACTCAATAATAGTCTCGAAACTGAGTCTTCAACTAAAGGGAGCTTATGTGGAAGTGAGAAGTTGTTCTTTGCAGGAGTAGTTTTGTGGTACAATAGGCTAGGACTAAGATTCATGGGGGACGCTTATGATTTTGTATTATATCATCGCCATTGGTCTCATTATCCTTGATCAATGGACGAAGTGGCTTGTGGTCACAAAAATGGATATTGGCCAAAGCATAACCATTATCGAAAACTTTTTCTACCTGACCTCTCACCGGAATCAGGGTGCTGCCTGGGGAATATTACAAGGGCAGATGTGGTTCTTCTATATCATAACGGTGATTGTCATAGGATTTGTCATTTATTATTTACATCAGTATGGAAAAGAAAGTCGCTTTGTAGGTGTAGCTCTAGCTTTCATACTTGCAGGAGCGGTTGGGAATTTCATCGATCGTGTATTTCGTAAGGAAGTGGTCGATTTCGCCAACACCTACATTTTCAGCTATGATTTTCCTATTTTCAATGTAGCGGACTCTGCTCTTGTCGTCGGAGTGATTTTTGTCATGATTGCCACTTTCGTTGATGAGCGCAGAAAGAAAGGAAGTTTGAAATCTTGAGTGAACACTATAAGGTTACAGAAAACGATCAGTCAAAGCGGATTGATAAATTATTAACAGAGGTCATCGAAGAAGCGTCCAGATCTCAAATTCAGGGATGGCTGAAAGATGGCATAGTCTGTGTAGATGGAAAAGCAGTAAAGAGCAATTACAAGGTGCAGGAGGGGGAGAGTATTACGTGGCATATCCCAGAGCCTGAACCGATGGATATCCTTCCTGAGGACATTCCGATTGAGATTGTGTACGAAGATGAAGATGTGATTGTCGTCAATAAACCCTCCGGCATGGTAATCCACCCGGCAGCGGGCCACTATTCAGGTACACTCGTGAATGCTCTGTTATTCCATGTAAAGGATTTGTCTGGAATCAACGGAGTGGAGCGCCCGGGGATCGTTCATCGGATTGATAAAGACACAAGTGGTCTATTGATGGTAGCTAAGAATGATCTTGCTCATCAATCACTGGCGGAGCAATTGTCCAAAAAAACCGTTGAACGTAAATATGAAGCGATCGTACACGGAGAAATTCATCATGAATATGGCACGATTGATGCCCCAATCGGACGGGATCCTAAAGATCGGCAGAGGATGGCAGTTGTCGATGGCGGGCGTGATGCGGTGACTCATTTCCGTGTCCTGCGTCATTTTACTGATTTCACTTTAGTCGAATGTAAATTGGAAACAGGGCGTACACACCAGATTCGTGTGCATATGCGCTATATTGATCATCCGCTAGCGGGTGACCCGAAGTACGGCCCACGTAAAACGTTGGACCTTGATGGTCAAGCACTGCATGCTAAATCTCTGGGTTTTGAGCATCCGAGAACCGGGGAATGGAAAAAGTTTGAGGTCGAACCTCCAGCGGAATTTAAGGAAACACTGAAGTACTTGGAGACAAAAGAGGTTTAATAAGCTATTGACAAAGCTTATAGGGAGTGTCATACTTCCATATAGAATATAAAGACCTTTAAAAGACAGTCCCGTGAGGCTGAAAAGGTGACGGTTATGCACAGGACACGTGTATTAAAACCCCTTTTCTGCCTTTATGCGGAAAAGGGGTTTTTTCGTCACTGAACACTGGGAATCAAGGAGGACTCAATGATGAATGCAAAAGCGACTGTACTCGATGATGCAGCGATCCGTCGGGCATTGACCAGGATCTCTCATGAAATCATAGAAAAAAACAAGGGAATTGAGGATCTCGTCCTTGTAGGAATTAAAACACGAGGCGTGCCGATTGCTCAGCGCCTTAAGGATAAAATTCAGGAGATTGAAGGTGCAGATCTTCCAGACGGGGAGCTTGATATTACCCTCTACCGTGATGACTTGACGCCTCAGGGAAATGGAGCAGAACCTCAATTGAAAGAAACGAACATTACGGCGGATATTGATGGAAAAAAAGTCATTCTCGTCGACGATGTCCTTTATACAGGCCGAACGGTGCGTGCCGCAATGGATGCACTGATCGACCATGGACGACCAAAAGAAATACAGCTGGCGGTTTTAGTGGACCGGGGACACCGGGAGCTGCCGATCCGCGCAGATTATGTGGGGAAAAATGTTCCGACTTCTCAGGAAGAAATCATTACCGTCACTTTATCTGAAACGGATGAAGCGGACGAAGTGAAGATTTATGAAAAATGAATGAATCGTAACCTTTAAAGAAAGTCCCGTGAGGCTTAAAAGGTTCGTAAGGATACGTGTACTCTACACGTCTACCTCTTTGCGTACTTTTTAAGCGCAAAGAGGTTTTTTTATGGGGAAATCCCGGGGATGATGGATGCCCTAACATGTACCACCCCCAAACAGGAAGAGACACGAAGGAGGAATTCGATATGAAACAACATAAAGCAGCACTCGATGTTAATGAAGTACCACCACTAAATAAATGGCTTGTCCTTAGCCTCCAGCATCTGTTCGCGATGTTCGGAGCAACGATTCTCGTTCCTTTTCTGACCGGTTTATCGCCATCAGTCGCTCTCGTATCAAGCGGGTTTGGAACACTCGCATACCTGCTCATAACGAGAGGGAAGGTACCCGCCTATCTTGGCTCTAGTTTCGCCTTCATTGCTCCGATCATAGAAGTTTCCAAGTCAAGCGGAGTTGCGGGAGCGATGGTCGGAAGCTTTCTTGCCGGTCTTGTCTACGGGCTGGTTGCTCTCTTAATCTCCATTTTTGGAACGAAGTGGCTCATGAACCTGCTTCCGCCGATTGTTGTCGGCCCGGTCATTATTGTCATCGGTCTCGGGTTAGCATCAACGGCTGTGGAGATGGCGATGTACCTGCCGGGGCAGGAAGAAAACATTTACAGTGGAACTCACTTCATGGTCGCTCTTGTCACACTGGCCATAACGATTATCGCATCCATCTACTTTAAAGGGTTCTTTTCCCTGCTGCCGATTCTTTTCGGAATTGTCGGCGGGTATGCATTTGCTATGACTCAAGGCATTGTGGATACGAGCGGCATTCAGGAAGAATGGACAACAATTACGACAGCAGGTTCGTTTACTGCTGCCATAGCTGCACTCTTCCAAGCACCGGATTTCGTTGTCCCATTCGTCGACTTTTCCCCACTGGAAGTAATCAGCTGGGAAATTGCCTTTCTGATGGTTCCCTTTGCGCTTGTCACAATCACGGAACATACCGGAGATCAGATGGTCTTATCGAAAGTGGTAGGAAGAAACTTTTTGAAAAATCCAGGATTGGATAAATCCATTCTTGGAGACGGAGTCGCTACATTCATCGCTTCCTGTCTGGGAGGACCTCCGAACACCACGTATGGAGAAAATATCGGAGTACTGGCGATTACGAGAGTGTACAGTGTGTTCGTCATCGGCGGAGCAGCTGTCATCGCCATCGTCTTTGGCTTCATCGGCATGGTAACGGCAGTCATCAGTTCGATTCCGACCGCCGTCATGGGAGGCGTATCTATTCTCCTCTTCGGAATTATCGCTTCCAGCGGTCTGCGTATGCTGATCGATAATCAAATCGATTTTGGTGAAAAGAGAAACTTGATCATCGCCTCAGTCATCCTCGTCATCGGGGTCGGAGGTGCTTTCGTCCAAGTGACGGAGGAAGTACAAATCGCGGGAATGGCGCTTGCTGCCATCATTGGTGTCGGTCTTAACTTGATCCTACCTGGTAAAGAAAAAGGACACGGAAATGGACAGATGTTCGAAGCGCCTGAAGTCGAACAGCAAAACAAGAAAAATCATGTAGCATAACCAAACACTAGCTTCACGTTTTAAATGAGTCCAGAGAGGCTTGAAAAGGTGTACTAGGGATGGGCTCGTTTGTCATGCGACGAGTTCAGCACCCCCAGACACCTGGGGGTGCTTTTTTTCTCCTTAGTCCCCGTTAACTTAATAATAGGAACGGAGAGATGTACATGACCGCCATTCGATCTAAAAGAAACTTGCTGTCCATCAAGCAGCTGAGCAATGAACAGATATATCACCTGATTCATTTAGCAGAAAAACTGAAAGATCCCGTAAACCGTCCCTCTTTTTCAGGACAATTTGCTGCCAATCTATTTTTAGAACCGAGCACGCGAACTAAAACGAGTTTTCACATCGCTGAAAAGAGGTTGGGGTTCGATGTTGTTGAGTTGGATGGGGTAGATTCCAGCTTAACAAAAGGAGAAAGCTTATATGACACCTTAAAGACGCTGGAGTCGCTCGGCGTGGATCTGGCTGTCGTGCGGCAGTCAGAAGTGGATGGCCTGTCGACATGTACGGAAGGGTTGGATATACCCTTAATCAACGCTGGGGATGGCTGTGGGGAGCATCCCACACAATCCCTTCTGGACTTGTACACCATTTATGAACATTTTCAAAGTTTCAAAGGCTTGCATGTTTGCATTGCGGGAGATTTAAAACACAGCCGGGTTGCCAGATCTAATGCCTATGCACTAAGACAACTCGGGGCCGACGTATCTTTTGTCAGTAAACCCGAATGGCAGGATCCTACTATGACACAGAATTACATCACAATGGACGAAGCTGTAGAAACTTGTGATGTCCTGATGCTGCTTCGAATTCAACATGAACGGCATACGGGTCGTGAAGAGACGGGTAGCTATCTGGAACAATATGGACTGACAGTGGAAAGGGAAGCGAGGATGATGAAACATAGTATCATTCTTCATCCTGCGCCGGTGAATCGCGGGGTGGAGATCGATGAGAGCCTCGTTGAATGCGAAAAGTCAAAGATTTTCAGGCAGATGACAAATGGAGTGACGATGCGGATGGCCATTATCCATGCACTCATGAAAGGGGAGCTTTAAATGAAAAAGAAAATTATCAACGGGCAGGTCTTTACGAAGCATCGCTTCGAGAAGTCTGAAATTTTGATCGAGGACGGTACGATTGTTGATATAGCACCTTCTGTCGGAGAAGCAGATGAAATGATTGATGCGAAAGAGGGTCTTGTACTGCCAGGATTGGTGGATGTCCATATTCATTTACGTGAACCTGGAGACGAACAAAAAGAAACCATACTTACAGGGACAGAGGCTGCAGCTCGTGGAGGCTTTACAACTGTGTGTGCTATGCCGAACACGAAGCCTGTACCTGATTCTGAAGAGAACATGTATAACTTGATGGAGAAGATCAAGCAGGATGCATCAGTAAGAGTGCTTCCTTATGCTTCAATAACCACGCGTCAGCTCGGAAAAGAGCTTGTTGATATGCAAACCTTATCGCAAATGGGCGCGTTCGCCTTTACCGATGATGGCGTAGGAGTTCAAACGGCTGGCATGATGTACGAAGCGATGAAAGAAGCAAGCCGGCTGGATAAAGCGATCGTAGCTCATTGCGAGGACAATTCACTCGTATATAAAGGGGTCGCCCACCAAGGTGATGTGAGTGAGAGACTCGGACTGCCTGGAATTGCGAACATTGCTGAGTCTGTACAAATTGCAAGAGACGTTCTGCTTGCGGAAGCCACCGGCTGCCATTATCACGTGTGTCACGTTTCAACAAAGGAGTCGGTAAGGGTCATCCGTGATGCAAAGAAAGCGGGGATTCGAGTAACTGCAGAAGTAACGCCGCATCATTTGATTCTTAACGAAATGGATGTCCAGGAAGACGACGCCTTTTTCAAAATGAACCCGCCGCTTCGATCCAAAGAAGATCAGAAAGCGCTCATTGAAGGTTTGATGGACGGAACCATCGATTTTATTGCAACGGATCACGCCCCCCATACCGAAGAGGATAAGAAAGAAGGCTTCCTTTACTCACCATTTGGAATTACGGGTTTGGAAACAGCCTTCCCTCTTTTGTACACCCACTTCATAGAGAAGCATGAAATTCAGCTGGAGCGTCTTGTGGAATGGCTGACGAGCAAGCCAGCTGAGGTATTCGGTATCCCTTATGGCACTTTAGAAAAAGGAGCATCAGCAGATATCACCATTGTAGAGGTAAACCATGAAAAGATGATCGACCGTCACAGCTTTGCTTCAAAAGGAAAGAACACACCTTTCCATGGCTGGAGAGCGAAAGGTTGGCCGGAGCTTACCATGGTTGAAGGAAAAATTGTATGGGAGGGGAAAACGCATGAAACAACTCGTGCTTGAAGATGGAACGGTATTTGTAGGTGAAGGATTCGGCAGTGAACGGGAAACGATTGGTGAGGTCGTATTCAATACGGGGATGAGCGGTTATCAGGAAGCGATTTCTGACCCGTCTTATTACGGACAACTGATCACCTTCACATATCCACTCATCGGAAACTATGGAATCAATCGCGATGACTTTGAAACCGTCAACCCGGGGGTATTCGGAGTCATCGTAAAAGAACACTGTGATTATCCTTCCAATTTCCGAAACGAAGAAACGATCGACGAATTTTTAAAAGCGAAGAATATTCCAGGAATCAGTGACATTGATACGAGGAAGCTGACGAAAATCATCCGCCAGCATGGAACGATGAAGGCGATGATCGCCTCATCCGATCGGCCGATTAATGAAGTACTCAGCTTATTGGAAGCGACTCCACTATTGAATGATCAAGTGAAACAGGTATCGACTGTTAAGCCGTATGTTGTTCCAGGTCGAGGGGAGCGGATTGTACTCGTAGATTTCGGTATGAAACACGGTATTTTACGGGAATTTACGAAGCGAGATTGCCATGTGACTGTGGTTCCTTACCATACGTCAGCAGAGGAGATCCTGAGACTGAAACCGGATGGTGTGATGCTCTCGAACGGTCCTGGAGATCCAAAAGATGTGCCTGAGGCGATTCAAACCATTCGTGAACTGATCGGTCAAGTACCTATATTCGGGATCTGCCTTGGGCACCAGTTGATTGCTCTTGCTTCTGGGGCAGATACTTCTAAAATGAAATTCGGCCATAGAGGAATCAATCAGCCGGTGAAAGATTTGGATACGGGGAGAACGTATATCACTTCTCAGAACCATGGCTACGCCGTCAACCTTCATTCACTGAAAGAGACCGAACTGCAGCTTTCCCAAGTTTCTTTGAATGACAACTCAGTGGAAGGGTTGAAACACAAGGAAGACCCGGTTTTCTCTGTGCAATATCACCCGGAGAGTTCACCAGGACCGGAAGATACAGCCCATTTATTCGATGAATTCTTGAAAATGATCGATCACCACCAGAAGAACACAAAGGAGGACTCTCAATGCCTAAGCGTACAGATCTAACAAAAATACTCGTCATCGGATCCGGTCCGATCGTCATCGGTCAGGCTGCTGAATTTGACTATTCCGGAACCCAGGCCTGTCAATCTTTGAAAGAAGAAGGATATGAAGTTATCCTCGCTAATTCAAACCCGGCAACGATCATGACCGATCATACCTTTGCTGATCAAGTCTATATGGAACCACTGACGCTTGAGTTTCTTCAAAAAATTATTAGAAAAGAAACCCCGGACGCGATTCTTCCCACTCTTGGAGGGCAGACGGGACTGAATATGGCGGTAGAGTTGAGTGACTCTGGTATTCTTGAAGAATTTAATGTGGAACTCTTAGGGACGCCACTTGATGCCATCCAACAAGCCGAAGATCGTGAGAAATTCAGGGCATTGATGCATGAGATGAATCAGCCTGTACCTGAAAGTGAAATTGTCAGCACGGTGGAACAAGCACTGGATTTTGCAGAGACGATCGGTTTTCCAGTCATCGTCCGCCCAGCTTACACCATGGGCGGAGCCGGTGGAGGCATGTGTGACGATGCTGCTCAGTTAAAAGAAATTGCCAGAAGCGGACTGGCCGCTTCTCCTGTCAGTCAGTGTTTAATAGAGAAGAACATTGCCGGCTTCAAAGAAGTAGAGTATGAAGTGATGCGCGATGGGGCGGACAATAAAATCGTCGTTTGTAATATGGAAAACTTCGACCCTGTTGGCATTCATACGGGAGATTCCATCGTTGTCGCTCCTTCCCAAACACTTAGCGACCGGGAATATCAAATGCTTAGAAATGCATCATTGGAGATCATCCAGGCTCTCCAGATTGAGGGTGGATGTAATGTCCAGCTTGCTCTTGATCCGGATAATTTCCAATATTACATCATCGAAGTGAATCCGCGCGTCAGTCGTTCTTCTGCCCTTGCTTCCAAAGCGACCGGCTATCCAATTGCTAAACTAGCAGCCAAAATCGCTGTAGGGATGACGCTGGGTGAAATCAAAAACCCGGTAACTGGTACGACCTATGCCTGTTTCGAACCAGCTCTCGACTATGTTGTAACGAAAATCCCACGCTGGCCGTTCGATAAATTTGCGAAGGGAAATCGTACACTCGGTACCCAGATGAAAGCGACCGGTGAAGTGATGAGTATCGGCAGAAGCTTTGAAGAATCTTTACTGAAAGGGATCCGATCGCTGGAGGGTGATACAGAAGAGCTTTATCTTTCTTATGCCGAACATATGAAAGAGGAAGATCTGAATAGAAGATTGAAAAAAGCGGATGATGAACGGATATTCTTAATCGCAGAAGCGTTAAGGAGAGGGTATTCCATTGAAAGTCTGCATGAAATAACAGGAGGTATTGATTTATTCTTCCTTTATAAACTACAACGGATCATCCAGCTTGAGAAGAAAGTGGCCCACGGAGAAATGGATGGATCTTTACTAGAGAAAGTAAAGAAAACCGGATTTTCTGATCAACAAATCGCACGATTAACAAACCGGGAAGAAGCAGAAGTTCGGGAGTGGAGAAGAAGTCATGGAATTCGTCCGGTGTACAAAATGGTGGATACGTGCGCCGGGGAGTTTGAATCGGAAACGCCTTATTTTTACAGCAGTTATGAAGATGAGAACGAAGCCATCCCTAGTGGAAATAAAAAGGTGCTCGTCATCGGGTCTGGTCCGATCCGTATCGGCCAGGGCGTCGAATTCGACTATGCGACCGTCCATTCTGTCCTTGCACTGAAGGAAATGGGCTATGAAGCCATTATTATGAACAACAACCCGGAAACAGTTTCCACAGACTTCAGTGTTTCTGACAAGCTTTATTTTGAACCGTTATCACTCGAAGATGTAATGAATGTCATTGATCTCGAACAGCCGGAAGGCGTCATCGTCCAGTTTGGAGGACAGACAGCCATCAACCTCGTGGACGGATTGACGAAAGAAGGCGTAAAGATCCTGGGTACTACAATGGAGTCGATTGATAAAACAGAAGACAGGGATTTGTTTGAACAGCTGCTCAACGATTTGAATATCCCTAAACCAGGAGGGGAAAGTGTCAAAAGCGCAGAGGAAGCTTTCCTTGCTGCTGAGAAAATCGGATACCCGCTTGTCGTCAGACCTTCCTATGTCCTCGGCGGCCGTGCGATGGCGATTGTTTATTCAAACGAAGAGCTCTCCTCTTACTTGGAAACAAATGCATCTGCACACAATGGTCATCCCATTCTGATCGACAAGTACATGACCGGGATGGAAATTGAAGTCGATGCCATCTCGGACGGGGAAGATGTTTTCATTCCGGGGATCATGGAACACATTGAACGCGCAGGAGTCCACTCGGGAGATTCCATGGCTGTTTATCCGACCCAGCGGCTTACAAAAGAACTTGAACAACAATGTATCGATGCGACAACAAAGATTGCCAGAGAGCTGAATATGAAAGGCCTCATCAACATTCAGTTTGTCGTTTACAAAGGTACAGCCTATGTTCTTGAAGTGAACCCTAGAGCGAGCCGGACGGTACCTTTCTTGAGTAAAATCACAGGGGTTCCGATGGCGAGGCTTGCGACAAAGGTTCTATTGGGCAAAACATTGAAAGACGAAGGATACACATCAGGAGTGGCTGCAAAGCCGAATGGGGTCTATGTCAAAGTGCCTGTCTTCTCTTTTGAAAAACTGAGAAGTGTTGATACGACGCTAGGACCTGAGATGAAATCGACCGGTGAAGTCATCGGATATGATCAAACATTGGAAAAAGCCCTTTACAAAGGAATGACATCTGCAGGGTTGAAGATTCCGACACAAGGATCTGTACTGCTTACCGTTGCAGACAAAGACAAATCAGAAATGCTGGATATTGCGAAAACATTCTTTGAACTGGGTTTCCGTCTGTTCGCAACGGAAGGAACAGCTTCTGTGATAGAAGAAGCACAGATTCCTGTAGAAGCGGTAGGAAAAGTGGGATCGGATCAGCGCGATGTCATCGATCTTATTCAACAAGGAGAAGTGCAGTTCGTTGTCAATACACTAAACAAAGGGATGCGTGCAAGATCGGATGGGTTCAGAATCCGTAGAGAAGCGGTCGAACATGGACTTGCTTGTTTAACAAGCTTGGATACAGCCAAAACCATTGTAGATGTGATTAATGCGATGTCCTTCTCGGCCCGTGCCATCACACCAATGGAAGGAGTGACAGGATGAAAAACGAACGGATGACCATTGTTAGACATGAGAAGGTTGCGAGAGATACGCACCTTCTCGTCCTGGAAGGAAAACTGGTGCAGGAGATCGCGGATCCTGGTCAATTCGTGCACGTCAGAATCGATGGTTTCTACCTGCGGCGTCCGATATCTATTGCAGATTTTAACCTTGAAAATCGTACCGTGACTTTGATTTATAAAGTCATGGGAGACGGGACGAAAGCGTTGACGCGTTCTCAGGTCGGTGATCGGTTGGATGTTCTTGGCCCGGGAGGTCAAGGTTTTCCGACGACGAGCATCTATTCTGATCATGCACTGATCATTGGTGGGGGTATCGGAGTGCCACCCCTGTACAGCACTGCGAAGAATCTGAAAGAAAATGGAGTGGCCGTCACGAGTATTCTCGGTTTCAGATCCAGGGAGGATGCCTTTTTACTCGATGAATTCCGTGCCCTTGGAGAAGTGCATGTGACGACAGAAGATGGGTCACTGGGGAAAAGCGGCCGTGTAACGGACGCTCTCTCTGATGTGAGAGAGGATTACCAGCTCTATTTATCCTGTGGCCCGACGGTGATGTTAAAAGCAGTCGCTGATCAACATCCGGATACACCAGGGTATTTGTCGATGGAAGAACGGATGGGCTGTGGAATCGGCGCCTGTTTTGCCTGTGTCGTCGAATCGAACGATGAAAAAGGATACAAACGCATCTGTTGTGATGGTCCTGTATTCAAATCCGGGGAGGTCGTCTTATCATGAATTTATCTGTGAATCTACCGGGTTTAACTTTGAAAAATCCTGTTATGCCGGCTAGTGGCTGCTTTGCATTCGGAAAGGAATTCGCACAATTTTATGACCTTGCAAGCCTTGGAGCCGTCATTATGAAAGCAGCCACAAAGGAACGTCGCTTTGGAAATGGCACACCAAGAGTAGCAGAAACCTCAAGCGGCATGCTGAATGCGATCGGACTGCAAAACCCTGGTGTGGAAAGCATCATTTCGGATGAAATTCCATTTTTGAGAAACCATAACCTTCCAATCATTGCCAATGTAGCAGGGAGTACGGTGGAGGAATATGGGGAGGTTGCTGAACAAATCTCCTCCCATGTGGATGCCATCGAATTGAACATATCCTGTCCGAATGTCAAAGAGGGAGGGGTGCAATTCGGTACCGACCCTCTGTTAGCTAAAGAAGTCATCCGTTATGTCGTCGAAATGAGCACTGTGCCTGTGTATGTGAAGCTTTCTCCTAATGTGACCGATATCGTCAGAATGGCTCTTGCAGCAGAAGAAGCGGGTGCTTCAGGTCTTTCCATGATTAATACACTTACAGGGATGCGGATTGACCCTAAAACGCGCAAACCTGTCATTGCAAATGGAACAGGAGGCCTCTCAGGAGCAGCGATCAAACCGATCAGTATCCGGATGATCCATCAGGTTTACCAAGCCGTAACCATTCCAATCATCGGTATGGGTGGGATTGAAACCGCAGAAGATGTATTGGAATACCTACTAGCCGGAGCGAGTGCAGTGGCAATCGGAAGTGCAAATTTCAAAAATCCTTTCATCTGTAAGGAAGTCATTGAAGACTTGCCTGCGACGCTTTCACGCTATGGGTTTTCAAGCGTAGAGCAAGCGATTGGAGGTGCCCATGATGAAAAAGTTGAAACCTCTGTACTTCGCCCTTGATTTCCAAACGGGAAAGGAAGCACTAGACTTTTTGAAGCGTAATGACCTTACAGGCATACCGGTTAAAGTGGGCATGGAGCTTTTTTATAAAGAAGGACCTGCCATCATCCATCAATTAAAAGAAATGGAGCACGAAATCTTTCTCGATTTGAAATTGCATGATATTCCAGAAACCGTACGTCGTGCGATGAGAAACCTTGCCAGCATGAAAGTCGATGTCGTCAACGTTCATGCTCAAGGCGGGGAAGATATGATGAAAGCTGCTAAAATCGGTTTGGAAGAAGGAGCACAAGGGCATGTTCCCGTTTTATTAGCCGTTACCGTTCTTACCTCTTCGGACCAGCAAATGTTGAAAGAGCAGCTGCTCATCAACCGTCCTTTAGCCGAAGTCGTCAAGCACTATGGGATGCGAGCGGAGAAGTGCGGCGTGGATGGTGTCGTCTGTTCGGTGGAAGAAGCCGGGATCATAAAAAAACATACGACGCTTGCTGCTTTGACACCGGGAATACGCCTGGCAGGGGGAGAAAACCATGATCAGAAGCGAGTGGCTACCCCGGAAAAAGCCCGGGAAAACGGGAGTGATGCCATGGTTGTGGGGAGAGCAATCAGAGATGCAGAAAACCCCGAAGACATCTACAAAACAATAAAGGAGGCCTTTCAACATGAGTCAATCAACACTCATACGTGACTTGCTTCACATAGGAGCGGTTAAAATTGAAACCGATAACTATTTTACATGGACATCTGGCCTGAAATCACCAATCTATTGTGACAATCGTTTAACGATGTCCTATCCTGAAATAAGAAAAAGCATTGCAGAAGCATTTGTGAACAAAATCAAGCGCCTGGGCCACATCGATGTCATCGCAGGGTGTGCAACAGCAGGTATTCCCCATGCTGCCTGGGTGGCGGACTTAATGGATCTTCCCATGGTTTATGTCAGGTCTTCAGCCAAAAAGCATGGAAAAGGAAACCAGATTGAGGGTCATGTTGTAAAAGGGCAAAAAGCCATTGTTATCGAGGATTTAATTTCAACAGGAAAATCGTCAATAGAAGCCGCAGAAGCCTTGAAAAAAGAAGGTGTGGAAGTGGTTGAAGTGCTGTCGATCTTCACTTACAACCTTCAAGCGGCGGAGGATGCATTTAAGGATACAAGCTATTCTTATCAATCCCTGACAAGTTATGAAGAGCTTCTGCAACAGTTACTCAATGAAAATCAAATTGAAAAGGAGCAGGAGCAGCTGTTGATGAAGTGGAGCCAGGACCCTTATGTTTTTACGAACTCTTAACGTATAGAGGAGTTGCTATTTCTGCATTCTCCTAGTACGATGAAGTCATCAAAACGTATTGGTGATGAAAATGAAATCTAAAAAACACTCTTTTTTCATACTCATGAATGCTTCGCTTGGTTTATTGACCTGTTTTGTTTATTTATATACATGGGTGGCCTTTGCATTTATGGAGTCTATGTGGTCCCTGGAACCTTTATTAAGCTTATTCGCATCCCTTGCGTTATTCATTCTTTGGAATGTGTATATGCTGAAGCGCGAAAGCCGGAGGTATTGGGCACAAGCGGTTTTTTCTTACCTGGCATCGATAGCAGTATTCGCATACTTTCTAACCTGAAACCACGATTCAATCGTGGTTTTTTTAATCCAATGCCCCAAAACTAAATGTTAATTATTACTAGATGAATCTCTATTCTTTGAGACTTAGCTTTGCGATCCTCAGGGTTTGTTTGCCCTATTGAGAGTCAAATCCTGTATACTTACTAAATCAGTACATATCAAATACGGCAAATTGGATGGAAACGTAAGAAAGGGAGCTTTCCCTTTTGACAGATGGGATAGAGCGCTCTATAATTTATTTTTATCTATCTCGTTACTCATACAATGGAAGAATAAAAGGGTTGTGCGTTCTTAATACATAAATGAAGATTTATTTAATAGATAGAATCGATTCTTCACATACAAAGGAAAGGAGGATTATTCAATGTATGAAATAGGAAGAAAGTCGTACTGGTTGAAAAGAATGCTTGCGTCTGATCCTGGACATAAGCGTTTGCAACAGGCAGGAAAAGCGACGTTGAGTGTAATCTCAGCTGTCTTTACTACCTTACTGATCTTGAATACACTCGGTAAAGATCCACTTCTGCCCGCAATCATATCAGGTGTTTGCGGCCTGTTGGGCATCATGGCGGTCATGGACGATACCAAAAAAGAAAAGCAGGGGACAACACTTTTGCTTCCTTTATCCGCCATCTGCGGAGTGACACTGGGGTCTTTGCTCTCCTTTAGTGCCGTTCTCGTATCCGCGTTAATGATCTTGATCATCTTTTGCAGCTTTTATTTTTCTAAATTTGGTAGTCGCTACTTTTCTTTAGGGATGATTGGGTTTATCACGGTTTATTTTTCTTCCTTTTTAAAACTCCCCCCAGCAGAATTCCCATGGTTTTACGGCGCCATTTGTATAGGCATCTGCTACGCTTTTCTATATAATTTCATCATTTTCCGAGATACCGCCCAGCAGCTCAGGCGCAGTGTCCAATCATTTCACAGGCAGGCCAACTTGACGTTCGAACTGTTGACGGAAGTCATAGATGATCCAGATATAAACCAAATCCGCTCAAAAAAGTTGACGGAAAATGTAAAAAAGCTGAGAGACTACGCAAATCATGTCTCCACAGATTTGAATGCCCAGAATATCAGAGAAGTTTGGCCGGGTGTCCGCACAGATCAATTACGGTTATATGTATTCGATACGGCGATGTTTGTCATGACGCTTTCGGATAGTTTAGAGAGGTTAAAAGAAAGCGGAGCGCTTCAGTCGGAAGAGCTCCGTTTCACCCTCTTACGACTCATACGTACATTGCAGAAGGCTGAAGTTCTTAAATTAGAGCAGAAAGAAAGCCACCTTGCTGAGGCAGAGCGTGTAGTAAGCGCTTTGCGAAATACGATCGACCAGAGATTTGGCGAACGTGAAACAAGACCTGAAGGATGGCTTTATCTGCTCCGCCGGATTGAGGCGATTGCTTCGCATGTGACGGAGGGAGCCCTTGCCATCAAATATAGTGGCAAAGATCATTCTGGTGCTGAATTGACCGAAGACAAGAAATCAACAGAAACGGAAGAACAAACGAAAGGGATGAAACCTTCGACGAAAAAAGCTATTCAGTCGGTGATCGCAGGATCAATCGCTGTCGTTGTTGGTCACTTGATTTCTCCTATACAGCCCTACTGGGTGTTATTAACGACTTTTATCGTTCAATTAGGGACCCCGACCGTTGGGCGCACATATCTGAAGGGTTTGGAAAGGTCCATTGGCACGATCGTAGGAGCTATTATTGGTTTCATTTTAGCAAAGACGGTGTCAGGTCAGTCTGAACTGGAAGTAGCCCTGATTTTTGCGGTTATCTTTTTTGCTTTTTACACGCTTCCCGTTTCCTACACTGTGATGAGTATGTTCATCACGATGCTCATCGCTTTCATGTATGACCTCATGTTGGGAGGAATCAGTTATGGATTGCTGCTAGCCCGTGTGGTCGATACCATTGCAGGAGCTGGGATTGCACTTGCGGCTGCCGCCTTCATTTTTCCTACTCGAACATTGGACAAAATGAAAGAACAGCTGGTGGAGTACTTAGAAGATCTCGAGGGTTACATCCTGTCCTACATGGACAATTTCCGCCAGTCAGAAAGCATGAAGGGGCTGGCAGATCTAGCTTTTCAGATGGATGTGAAGATCCAGCTGCTAGAAGAGGAGGCAAAACCTGCGTTGCAAAGACCCGGAGCGAATAAGTATTCGGGTATCCCCAGATTGTTGATGTCATTTACGGCTATTAATTATTATGCAAAACAATTACTTGCTTCTACGTATCAAAAGGATTTTTATCATTCCGAGGAAATCAAAGAGGCTCTCCAGCGAACGGAAAAGGTTTATAAGCATAACATACGCACGATCATGGCGGTCATGAACGGAGAAGTAATGAGTGGACAACTGTTCAAGCTTCAACATGAGCGGGAAATGATTGAACGGTTTGCCCCGGGACACAAAGAAGGGGAGGGAGATATTGTCCACCACCTCTTTTATATTTGGAAAATCAATCAAGCTCTGCTGGTAGTTGGTGAAAGAATGGGGCTTGTTACAGCGGAAAGGTTGGAAGATTAAAAAAGCAGCACTGCGAATTCGCATGTGCTGCTTTTCGTTTATCTGTTACGATCGTAAGACCCTTCGCCGGCTTTCGAGATGGTAATTCGTTCTTCACCCGTAGCTGGTTGAACAGCATCTCTGCTCTTTTTCGGGTTACGTTTGGATTTTGAATTCTTTGGCATAACAGCAACCTCCCTGGTCAGATTCAGTTGCCTTTATATTATTTGTAATCGCAGTTGTACTATGTGAAAATCCCTGTGCCAATAATAGGCACAGGGACATGGGTTAGTCTTTTTTCTTTAACCGTTTAATGAAAGTCGAATCAGGTGTCACGAACAACGTTTGTTGCTGGTCATACGTGACGAACCCAGGCTTTGCACCTGATGGTTTCTTCACATGACGTATCCGTGTATAGTCAACAGGAACAGAAGAGGACCTGCTTGATTTACTGAAATTCGCAGCAAGCTGTGCGGCTTCAAACAGCGTATCTTCGCTCGGGTCTTCATCACGAATCACCACATGAGATCCTGGGATATCCTTGGCATGCAGCCAAATATCCATTTTGTTCGCCATCCGGTTCGTCAGGTATTCGTTCTGTTTGTTGTTTCTTCCGACGTAGATCAACGTACCATCCGTTGATTCAAAACTTTCCGGTTTCGGTTTTTGTGGTTTGTTTTTACGGTTTCCTTTTGTCGCGGGCTTTTTCTTTAAGTAGCCTTGTTCCCGCAGTTCCTCGCGGATTTCTTCAATGTCTTCTTCTCTTGCTGTTTCGACTTGTTGGATCAGACGATCGAAATAAAGGATTTCATCTTCTGCTTTCTGTATTTCTATTTGTACCACTTCTTTGGATTTCTTAAGTTTTGCGTACGTTTGAAAATAGCTTTGTGCATTCTCACTCGGCGATTTATTAGGGTTGAGTTCAATGGTCATTTCTGATTGGTCAGGGTCGTAATAGTCAACGACCGTCACAGATTCATCGCCTGTTTTGACCATATGCATGTGTGCAGTTAAAAGTTCGCCAAGTTTTTGATACTCTTCTGCAGATTCCGATTTCTTCAACGTAGTTTCGTGTTTTTTAATCTTCCGTTTATTTTTATCCCGCTCATTTTTCAAGAAACGATGCAGGTCTCCTGCCTGTTGCTTAACACGATCCCGTTCGGCTTTTCCTGAATAATAATCATCCAGCATAGCACTGACGCTTTCAAATTTTTCAACATCATCGGAAAACGCATGTAAAGGGATGACGTAAAACTGCTCTTTTTCTGCCCTGTGTATCTGTGGTTCATACGCATGGTTGAGTATGATTTCCCTGATTTCACGGTAGGCTTCTTTCACAGTTTGTGAGCCGCCAAGACCTGCTCTGTGAACAATTTCCTTCGTGATCATAGGTGAAAAACCCATCACCACATTCAAAATTTGTTTATCCATTTTGCCAGAGTTGAAATCCAATTTTCTGATGAACGAATCTGGATCAAGGTCAACGGGGTTGATTTTCCCTTGTTCTGGTGGAAGTTTATAAGGCTGTCCGGGCATGATCGTCCGATGCCGGTTTTGCGAAGGGGGCAAATGCTTGATGCTGTCGAGCATATGTCCTTCTTCTTCATCGACAAGCAGGATATTGGAGTGTTTCCCCATCACTTCAATGATGAGCGTTTTCATGGTTTCATCGCCGACTTCGTTTCGGGTTCGGATATGGAACTTTACGATCCTTTCCATGTCCACCTGTTCGATCCGTTCAATAAATCCCCCGATCAAATGCTTCCTTAGAAGCATGCAAAGCATGGGGGGTTCCTTAGGATTATGGTATTGATCTTCCGTCAAATGGAAGCGAGCATAACTCGGGTGTGCGGACAATAATAGCGTTTGCTTTTTTCGATTGGAACGGACCGTAAATACGAGCTCCGTTTCGGTTGGCTGATAAATTTTCATAATACGTCCGGACTGGATCGTTTCATTCAATTCGTTCGTGATCGCCCGGGTAACAATTCCGTCAAAAGACATCGTCTTCACCTCTCTACTTGTAGAAGTATAGCATGAGTAAAGCTTGTTATTCTAAGATTTTTCATCAACTAAAGCCAAACATTCGCAACAGCATCCTTTCTTTTGCTAAAATAGGTGTGGAATTCATTTTACATATAGGTGATGATCGTATTGTTAAAGAGTATGACAGGGTATGGAAAGAGTACGGTTGAAGTCGGTGATACAAAGATTCATGTCGAGATTCGGTCAGTGAATCACCGTTTTTTGGATATAACAACCAAGATGCCACATGGATTACTGTTTATGGAAGAACGGCTGAAACAGGTTGTGAAAGGCCTTTTAACAAGAGGTCGTGTCGATATCTTTGTTACACTTGAGGGAGAAACATTCATTGAAAAGAAAATCGATGTCAATTGGAAAATTGTCGATCAATATTTTACCCGTTTGAAAGATCTCCAGCGCCGCTACGATTTGACGGGGGATATTTCTATTGATATGGTATCCAAGTTAGACCATGTTTTTTCGGAAAAAGAGATGGAAAACGATGCAGATGAATGGCAAATGGCTTTATTAGAGGCTATGGATAATGCTGCCAGACAACTGGTGGAGATGCGGTTGAAAGAAGGGCACGAGTTGTACGAAGATCTTAAGAAACGCATCACAGAAGTCCGGAGATGGCTGAGCAGCCTGGATGAAAGGCGCCCGATGGTCATCGAGGAATATAAAGAGAGGATTCGGGCACGTATAGAAGAATACACTAAAGAACAACTCCGGCCCGATGAAACAAAAATTCTCCAGGAAGTTGCTTTGCTTGCAGAGAAAGGCGACATTACTGAAGAGTTGACAAGACTACAGTCCCATTTCATTCAATTTGAAGGCACACTTTCCATGGATGAACCTGTTGGCAGAAGACTCGATTTTATTGTGCAGGAAATGCACCGTGAAGTGAATACAATCGGATCAAAATCCAATGATGGCAAAATGACGGAAATGGTTGTGAATTTGAAAAGCGAGATGGAAAAGGTGAAAGAACAAGTACAAAATATCGAATAACAATTGTGTTTATGCCTAGTTTTTTCATATAATAGAGGTAGTCATGAAAGTGCTTGGTCAGAAGAAGGAGGAGTCAGCTTTGAGCTTGAAATTAATCAATATCGGTTTTGGAAACGTCGTATCTGCGAATCGTATTATTTCTATTGTTTCGCCTGAATCCGCTCCGATCAAACGTATCATCACGGTCGCCCGTGACAATAATAAATTAGTAGATGCTACATATGGCCGTCGAACGCGTGCGGTCATCATTACAGATAGTGATCATGTCGTCCTTTCAGCCGTCCAGCCGGAAACCGTCGGACAGCGTGTCATCAGTAACGACGAGATCTCAGATGAAAACTAGGAGGACTTTTTGCAGTGATTGATCAGAAAGGTATTTTATTCATCCTTTCCGGCCCATCCGGTGTCGGCAAAGGAACGGTACGTAAAGCATTATTCGAACAATCGACAGATTTACGCTATTCTATATCCATGACGACCCGTGATCCACGGGAAGGGGAAGTGGACGGAGTCGATTATTTCTTCAAGTCAAGAGATGAATTTGAGAAATTGATCAGTGAAGGCCAATTGATTGAACATGCGGAATATGTGGGAAACTATTATGGAACCCCCCGCCAATACGTTGAGCAGACATTGAACGAAGGCAAAGATGTCTTTTTGGAAATTGAAGTCCAGGGGGCACTCAAAGTAAGAGAAAACTTCCCTGAAGGCGTGTTCGTCTTTTTGATTCCACCATCTTTGGAAGAATTGAAGGACCGTATTGTAAACCGTGGCACAGAAACGGAAGACAAAGTGAAGAACCGCCTGAAGGCAGCGAAAGAAGAAATTGACATGATGGATGCGTATGATTATGTCGTCGTGAACGATCAGATTGACAATGCTGTGACGAAAGTGAAATCGATCGTCTCCAGCGAACACTGCAAACGTGAACGTGTTGCCCATCAATATAAAAAAGCATTGGAGGATGAATAATCATGATGTTAGAACCATCCATTGATTCCCTACAGAAACAGATTAAATCCAAGTACACACTCGTAACACTCTCTGCAAGAAGAGCGCGTGAATTGAAACAAGGAAGCGCACCGATGATCGATCATCCAACCTCACATCAGCAAGTTGGTGTGGCGCTTGAAGAAATCCGCGATGGCAAATTGAACTATATTGAAGCGGATGAAATCCAGGAACGTACAGAAACCACATAAGAACATCGAAACGACGTAGGAAAAGCCGCGCTTCTTGATTAAATCAGCGCGGCTTTTCCTACGTGTTTTAGTGACAACATTTTTCAAGTAAAGGGGTCTCTCAGATGTTGAATGGAAAAAAGATCGTCTTAGGAGTATCAGGTGGAATCGCCGCCTACAAAGCAGCCGCTCTAACAAGCAAACTCGTTCAAGCAGGGGCCGTGGTTAAGGTAATTATGACCGACAGTGCGCAAAAATTCGTCGCCCCGACTACGTTTCAGGCATTATCCAGACAGCCTGTTTATACCGATACTTTTGATGAACAAGATTCTTCTCAAATCCAGCACATTGATGTCGCTGACTGGGCGGACCTCTTCTTAATTGCCCCAGCGACTGCAAATGTAATTGGAAAACTTGCGAATGGTCTGGCCGATGATATGCTCTCCACAACCTTACTCGCGACCGAGGCACCTGTTTATATAGCACCGGCAATGAACGTTCATATGTACAGTCATCCAGCTGTGATGAAGAATTTGAAACAGCTCGACGAGTGGGGATTTCGTTTCATTGAGCCTGGGGAAGGTTACCTTGCCTGCGGTTATGTAGGTAAAGGTCGTTTAGAGGAGCCTGAATCGATTGTGGAAGTGCTACAGAAAGAATATCACCGGCCTCAGCCACTTAAAGGAAAAAAAGTACTCATAACAGCCGGGCCTACCCGCGAGCAGATCGACCCGGTGCGTTATTTCACGAATCCATCGACAGGTAAAATGGGTTATGCGTTAGCGAAAAAAGCTAAACAACTGGGTGCTGAAGTGACCCTCGTTTCAGGGCAGGTTGCTTTAGATCCTCCAAGTGGTGTGAGAGTCGTTCAAATTACAACAGCCCAGGAAATGTATGAGGCAGTTTTGAAGGAGTATGCTGATCAGGACCTTGTCATCAAGTCAGCTGCGGTAGCTGATTATCGTCCGAAAATCACGTACGATCAAAAGATGAAGAAGCAACCAGGGGATTATGTTGTAGAAATGGAACGGACGAATGACATTCTCATGGAGCTAGGGGAGCGGAAAGAACACCAATACTTAATTGGATTTGCTGCAGAAACGACAGACGTGGAGAAGTATGGTAGAGAAAAGATGGACAAAAAGAACCTCGATGCCATAGTCATCAATAATGTATCTGAAGAGGGTTCGGGCTTTGGGACGGATACCAATGCCTCTTTGTTTATCACCAGAAGAGGGGAAGAAAGGACCTATCCGTTGATGAGCAAAGAGGAACTCTCCGAAAACATTCTCATGGTGGCAGCTGGTGAGATGGAGAGTGAAATTCATTGATTGCAAACGTAATCGTTGATGTACCCTCTCAAAATACGAACCGTCCTTTCGACTATGAAATACCTGAAAAGTTTGACGGGATCGTTCAGCCAGGGGTACGTGTCATCGTCCCATTCGGTCCACGCAAGATTTTAGGATATGTGGTATCTCTTTCCGAAACAAGTTCATTCTCTTCCGTCAAGAAAATCACCGATGTTCTGGATGTTATCCCGACGTTGACGGAAGAACTTCTACAACTCGGGAAGTGGTTATCAATAAATACATTGAGCTATTACATCTCCTGTCTTCAAGTCATGCTTCCTCAAGTGATGAAAGCTAAATATCGAAAAGAGCTATGGAAGCTGACAGAAGAGCCACTCGCCTCTGAACTCGATCCTCTATTTGATGGACGTGCGGTTGTGGATTTTGAGGAATTCGAGAAATCCGGCATTGGGTACCACACCCTCCGAAAACACATGAATGATGGAGACGTCGATGTCCATTATGAAGTGAAAAGCCGGGAAACGAAGAAGACGATGACCATGGTCGAACCTAACTTAAGTCCGATGGAATTAGAGGAGAAGCTTGAGGACCTTTCACCCCAAGCGAAAAAGCAGCGAACCATTGTTGAGTATTTTCTACAGTACCCGGATGTGTTGGAAAAGAAGAGGCTTTTGGATCTGCTATCTACGACGCCTGCTTCATTAAAGCCGCTCATTGAACAGGGAATCATTCGCGAGTTTAAACAGGAAGTTTTCAGAGATCCATATGGGGATCGCGACTTCGAACATACACAGCCTTTCCCTCTGACTGGAGAGCAGGAAACAGCTATACAGCCGATTCTTAAGACCATCGAAGAGAATACGCATGATGTTTTTCTTCTTCATGGAGTGACAGGGAGCGGTAAAACTGAAGTGTATTTGCAGTCCATTCAGGAAGTGATGGATAAAGGAGAAGAAGCCATCATGCTTGTACCTGAAATTGCGTTAACTCCCCAAATGGTTGAACGGTTTAAAGGAAGGTTTGGTTCAAAAGTAGCTGTTCTCCACAGTGCTTTATCAGCGGGAGAAAAATACGATGAATGGCGGAAGATTCAGCGCAGAGAGGTTCAAGTCGTTGTAGGAGCAAGGTCTGCCATCTTTGCTCCGTTTACAAACATCGGTTTGATCATCATTGATGAAGAACATGAAACAAGTTACAAACAGGAAGACCGTACACGTTACCATGCGAGAGATGTCGCCATCGAAAGAGGAAAGACCCATCAATGTCCCGTCGTTTTAGGTAGTGCCACACCAGCACTTGAAAGTTACGCAAGGGCTGTCAAAGGCAATTATCAGCTGTTGACGATGAAAAAGCGTATGAATGAAGCAGTAATGCCGACGGTGGATCTCGTTGATATGAGAGAGGAACTTCATAGTGGAAACCGCTCGATGTTTTCCATCTCGTTGAAGGAAAAAATCGAAGAAAGGCTTTCCCGTGGCGAGCAGGTTGTCCTTTTTCTGAACAGACGAGGATATTCCACTTTCGTCATGTGCAGGGACTGCGGCCATGTAAGTGAATGCCCCCACTGTGACATTGCCCTTACGTATCACAAAAGGCAGAACCGCTTGAAATGCCATTATTGCTCTCATGAAGAACCAATGCCCACAGAGTGTCCGGAATGTGAAAGCAAAACCATCCGTTATTTCGGTACAGGGACTCAAAAAGTGGAAGAAGCGCTTAAGGAGTTGATTCCGGAAGCTCGTGTGATTCGGATGGACGTGGACACGACGAGAAGAAAAGGGGCGCACGAACGACTGCTTAAAAAGTTTGGCGACGGACAAGCGGATATTCTACTCGGCACGCAAATGATCGCTAAAGGGCTGGATTTCGGAAATGTCACTCTTGTTGGTGTGCTGGCAGCCGATGCACTGCTCAATCTTCCTGACTTCCGTGCATCAGAAAAAACATTCCAATTGCTTACTCAGGTAAGCGGAAGGGCCGGTAGACATGAGAAACCAGGGGAAGTTGTCGTTCAAACTTACACACCAGAACATTACAGTATTGAACTTGCCAGCAAGTATGATTATGAACAATTTTTCAATGAAGAAATGAAATTAAGGAAAGCTTTCCGCTATCCACCCTACTTTTTCTTGACACTTTTCACTATTTCGCACCCCAACCAACTGAAAGTGCAGGAAGTGACACAGAAGATTACCATGTTCATGCAGCAGAAGCTTTCTGAGCAATCCTATGTTCTTGGGCCTACTCCTTCTGCGCTCACCAGGATCAATAATAGATATCGCTATCAATGCATGATAAAATACAAGAAGGAACCTGAGCAGCGAAAGTTCGTTGAACGGATATTGCATTATTATGAAGATGAAATGAAACAAGAAAATGGTTTGCAGATCACGGTTGATTTCCAACCGTATCAGCTGATGTAAGCAAGAAGGGAGCAACACAGTCATGACAAGAATCGCATTTATGGGGACACCGGATTTCGCCGTACCTGTCCTTGACCGCATCATTGAAGAGGGGTATGAGGTTGTCCTTGTGATCACACAACCGGACCGACCGAAAGGGAGAAAGAAAACCATGACCCCGCCACCTGTCAAAGTAGCGGCGGAAAAACACGGAATCCCAGTATTTCAACCAGAAAAAATCAAACAAGAATATCAAGAAGTTCTTGCTTACGATCCCGACCTGATCGTAACCGCTGCCTTCGGTCAAATTTTACCGGAAGCTTTACTTCAGGAGCCGAAACATGGATGTATCAATGTCCATGCCTCCTTACTGCCCGAATTCCGCGGTGGTGCACCGATTCATTACAGCATCCTTGAAGGAAAGAAAGAGACAGGAGTTACCATTATGTATATGGTCAAACGTCTCGATGCGGGGGACATGCTTTCAAAGGTGACGGTTCCGATTGAAGACGATGACCATGTAGGAACGCTGCATGATAAACTTTCCGTCGCCGGAGCTGACTTATTAGCGGACACCCTGCCAAAATTGTTAAATGGCGAGATTACGCCAGAAGAACAGGATGAATCCAAAGTCACTTTCGCATCCAATATTAAGAGGGAGCAGGAACTTATCGATTGGGGCAAGGATCAACAAACGGTCTACAATCATGTTCGTGGTCTTCACCCATGGCCGGTCGCTTATACGTATTGGAACGGCAAGCCGATGAAGGTCTGGTGGATTCAGAAGGTGGAAGGTACATTTGAAGAAGTACCAGGGACAGTTGTAAGAATCGATGAAGATGGTTTTCTTGTAACTACAGGCGGAAGTAATGCTGTAAAGGTCGTTTCTCTCCAACCCTCTGGGAAGAAAAAGATGGACGGACAAGCGTTTATTAATGGTGCCGGTCAGTCCTTGCAGGTCGGCGAACGTCTAGGTGAGACGCATGACTAAATATGCATTAAGAGAGTCAGCCCTTGATCTTCTTACTCGGATAGGTGAGCAGGGCGGATTCAGTCACGTCTTATTAGACCGGGAGATTTCCAAACAAAAGCTTTCCAGGCAGGATGGTGCACTGTTGACTGAAATCGTCTACGGTACACTCCAGCGCCGGGATTTGATCCATTATTCCATCGAGCCTTACATTGCTAAACAGAAGAAAATAAAGCCATGGGTCAGGTGGCTCCTTTATATGTCTGTTTACCAGATGATCTTCTTGGAAAGAGTACCGGATCATGCGATCATCCATGAAGCGGTGGAAATTTCGAAGAAGCGGGGGCATAAAGGCATCTCATCATTTATGAACGGTGTGCTTCGGAACGTTCAGCGTAAAGGAGTTCAGAGTCTGGACAAAATTGAAGACCCTGTGGAGCGGATGGCAATTGAAACGAGTCACCCTCTATGGCTTGTGAATCGCTGGGTCGATCAGTATGGATTTGAAACGACAAAAGCGATGTGTGAGGCGAACAACCAGCATCTTCCTATGTCTCTCAGAGTCCAGCCGCTTAGAATTTCGCGCGAAGACGCGATGAAGCAGCTCCAAGACGATGGCTTCAAAGTTGAAGAGAGTACACTTTCTCCTCAAGGATTTCTTGTGCTGGAGGGTGCGATTCTCTCCCATTCTCTTTTCCAAAATGGTTATATCACGGTTCAAGACCAGAGTTCCATGCTTGTAGCGGAAATGATGGATCTTGAGAAAGGCTTGATGGTACTGGATGCCTGCAGCGCCCCTGGAGGTAAAACCACCCATATCGCTGAAAAGATGGAGGATGAGGGAGAAGTCGTAGCATATGACCTCCATGAGAAAAAAGCGAAGCTGGTAACCAAAAAGGCCGAACAGCTGCAGCTCACATCGATTAGCGCAAGCCAAGCAGACTCAAGAAAACTGGGAGAAAAACATGAGCAGGGCACCTTTGATCGTATACTACTGGATGCTCCATGTTCCGGCCTCGGAGTTTTACGTGGCAAACCGGACATTAAATACCATAAAAAAGAGGAAGATATTTTCTCGTTAAGAAATATTCAGGATGATCTTTTGAGAGAAGTCGCACCACTATTAAAAACTGAGGGCAAGCTGGTCTATAGTACATGTACAGTAGACCGTCATGAAAATGAGGAAGCCGTCAGACATTTCTTAAAAGAGCATCCGGACTTTGAAGTAGACCCAGCCTTCTTCGAGGAGCTTCCAGAAGCTCTTAAAGAATCCATAGGGCTTACTGAAACAGGCCTTCAGCTTTTCCCGCAGGAGTGGGACACGGATGGATTTTTCTTAACACGATTGAGAAAGAAGTAAGACCCCTTTGAAATAGAATGCAAAAACAGGAAGGAATCTGCGCCGGCAATGGTTGCTATTCCTTCCCTTTAAACAAAGAGGGAATGCCATCTAAGAATCAACACCCATGTTTGGTTGAAGTTATAAATATGAGGCAGGTGAAACCATGATAGGTTATTACGAGACAGATCAGGGGAAAGTCAGAATTCATAACGAGGATGCCGGCGGCGTTTTCAAAAACGATGCTGGTCAAGTTCTTGCCATTGTAGCCGACGGAATGGGCGGGCACCAGGCCGGTGATGTAGCCAGCCAGATGACGACCTCACACATACATAAAAAATGGCAGGAAGCCCATCTCATTGAAACACCTGATGAAGCAGAAAAATGGATCAAAGAAGCCGTGCGCTCAGCAAATAATGAAATCAAATCGTATGCCAATGAGCATGAAGAATGTGCAGGGATGGGAACAACGGTCGTTGTAGCTTTATGTACAGGAGAATTCGCGACAATCGGCCACATTGGAGACAGCCGTTGTTATTTTGCTAATGACTATGGTTTCAAGGTAATCACCGAGGACCATTCTCTTGTGAACGAACTTGTGCGTTCCGGTCAGATTACTGAAGAACAGGCGGAACACCACCCTCGGAAAAACGTTTTATTAAAAGCGCTTGGTACGGAATTCGATTTGACTGCCGATGTAAAAACGATGGAATTTGAAGAGAATGACCGCCTCCTTTTATGCACAGACGGTCTCACAAATAAAGTGACTGATGAAGAATTAAGTGAATTGAAAACTTTTGAAGGTGATTGGTCATCCTTTACTCAGCAGATGATCGACCTTGCGAATGAACGTGGAGGGGAAGATAACATTACACTTGCAGTCATTCATCATCATCCTTCTTCAGACGTGAAAGAAGGTGCGGAATAATGTTGAATAACCGTCTCCTTAATGACCGTTATCGTGTACAAGAGATGATCGGTGGCGGCGGTATGGCGAATGTCTACCTTGCTTACGATACCATTCTGGACAGGGAGGTCGCCATTAAAGTACTGCGGCTGGAACATGGAAATGATGAGGAATTCATCGCTCGCTTTCATAGAGAAGCCCAGTCAGCTACGAGTCTCTCTCACCCAAATATCGTCAACATTTATGATGTGGGAGAAGAAGACGACATCTATTTTATGGTGATGGAGTACGTCGACGGAATGACTTTGAAGCAGTATATTCAGCAATATAGCCCGGTCGATGTATCTGAAGCAGTGGATATAATGAAGCAGATTGCATCAGCCATCGCTCATGCGCATGACAATGGAATCGTTCATAGGGATATCAAACCGCAGAATATCCTCATCGATCACTACGGTCATGTGAAAGTGACGGATTTTGGAATTGCCATGGCTCTAAGCGCGACTGCGTTGACTCAGACAAACTCTGTTCTTGGTTCCGTTCATTACTTATCACCAGAACAAGCCAGGGGCGGGATGGCGACCAAAAAGTCCGATGTCTATTCACTGGGCATTGTTTTTTTCGAATTACTGACAGGGAGGCTTCCTTTTTCAGGAGAATCTCCTGTCTCGATCGCATTGAAGCACCTTCAGCATGAAACTCCTTCTTTAAGAAGATGGAATGCCGACTTGCCTCAAAGTGTTGAAAATATCGTTTTGAAATCGACGGCCAAAGATCCGTTTCATCGATATGAATCAGTATTGGAAATGGAGCATGAGATTGAAACCTCACTTGAGCCTTATCGGGCAGATGAACCTGTCTTCACATTACCAGATGATGGAGATGAAGAAAAAACAAAAGCCATCCCTGTCATTACTAATGAAGCCTATGGGGACTCTCCGAATGAAGATACGATCATTAATACCAGTGATCACAAACCTGTAATCCCAGCCCCGGCATCGCCGACAAAAACCTATAAGGAAACAGCCGCAGATCCGCCACCTCCTGAGAAAAAGCAGAAAAAGAAGCGGAAAGTATGGCCTTGGATCTTAACCGTTATACTATTGCTATTAATAGGGGGGCTCGTGGCTTTATTCACCATCCCTGGAATCATTCAGCCGGCCGATGTTGAAATTCCTGATCTTGCTGGAGAAGAGTATGAAGCAGCTTATAGTGAACTTAGCGATCTAAACCTTAACGTGACAAGAGAAACACGTTTTTCTGATGAGGTGGAAGAGGGAGATGTCATTGAAACAGACCCTGAAGCAGGGATGACAGTAAAGGAAGGTTCAGAGGTTACGGTTTATCTCAGCAATGGGAAAGAACGGTTGGATTTCCCTGACTATGCCGGTAAGGATTACGAGCAGGTAAAAGAAGAGTTGGAAAGTAAGGGATATAGTGGGATCGATAAAATCGAACAAACAAGTGAGGAACAAGAAGCAGGAGAAATCATTGCCCATGTAAGTCCAAGTCCTGGTACAAGTGTGATCCCTGATGAGACGACGGTGACTTTCCGAGTGAGTTCTGGAGTGGCTAAAGTTGAACTGACTAGTTTAGTGGATGCGAATGAGAAGTTTGCTACAGATTACCTGCAAAGAAATAGCCTGCAAGTTGAAACCACTCGTGAATTTTCGGAAGATATAAGGGAAGGGAATGTGATTAGGCAGGATCCCGCTGCTGATACAGAAGTTGAGCAAGGGTCTACCGTAAACTTAGTTATTTCCAGAGGACCTGAACCAAAACCTCCTAGAGATGAATCCGTTTCTATTGAAGTTCCGTATGAACCGGAAAAGAAAGAGGAAGAAGGACAAGATGATGGTGGTCAAGAAGGGGAACAGCCTGAGCCTGAGGGTCAGGAAGTATTGATTTACGTAAATGATGCAAATCGTGACGGAAGTACACCTGTAATCAGTGAGATGATTACCGAGACGAAGACTTTTGAAATTACCTTAACGATTGAGCCTGGTGAATCAGCAACTTACCGAGTAATGAGGGATGGCGAAGTCTTTCAAGAAGAAGTGGAAGTACCGTATTAAGAGGTGAAAAAATGCCAGTAGGAAAAATTATTAAGTCATTGAGCGGGTTCTATTATGTCCTTTGTGAAGGGGAGGTCTACCAATGTCGGGGAAGAGGGAACTTTAGAAAAAAGAAAGTCACCCCCTTAGTTGGAGATCTTGTCGAATTCAAGGCGGAAAATAAGGAAGAAGGATATATCCTATCCATCGAAAACAGAAAGAATGAGTTGGTAAGGCCTCCGATTTCGAATGTGGATCAGGCATTAATCGTCACTTCTGCCGTTCATCCGGATTTCAATGCTTTGTTACTGGACCGATTCCTCGTCCTTGTGGAAGAAAAGAGGATCGAGCCATTCATTGTCATTTCTAAAGTGGATCAACTGGATGGACAACAAATGGAAGTGATGGAAAGCTACAAAACGCTGTACGAAAAAATCGGCTATCCTGTCATTTTATCTGCAGTAGATGATACAGAATCCATGGATCTAGTCCAATCTCACTTAGCTGGTCGCACCACAGTCATCGCTGGCCAGTCCGGCGTCGGCAAATCGTCTTTACTAAATTCAATCGATCCTCGACTTTCTATTGATACGGATGAAATCTCAGAGAGTTTAGGTCGCGGAAAACATACGACGCGTCATGTGGAACTTTATGAAATAGCGGGTGGTCTTGTGGCGGATACTCCAGGATTCAGTTCACTGGAATTCGGAGAATTGGAACTTGATCAGCTGCCTGAATGTTTCCCTGAGTTCGTAGAGGTACAGAATGGCTGTAAATTCCGAGGTTGTCTGCATCATAAGGAACCGAAGTGCGCGGTCAAATCAGCCGTTGAGGCAGGGGACATTTCCGAACAGCGATATGAGCATTACCTACAATTTTTAAATGAAATACAGAACAGAAAGCCGAGGTATTAATCATGACTAAAATTGCACCATCCATTCTAGCTTCTGATTTTTCGAAACTTGGAGAGGAAATTAAGGATGTTGAACGTGGAGGAGCGGATTATATCCATGTAGACGTCATGGATGGACATTTTGTTCCGAATATTACAATCGGTCCATTGATTGTCGACCACATCCGTCCAGTCACCGACTTGCCTCTTGATGTCCATTTAATGATTGAAAATCCGGATCAGTATATCGAAGCCTTTGCTAAAGCAGGATCTGATATCATCACCGTTCATCAGGAAGCATGTCCTCACCTCCACAGGACGATTCAATTGATCAAAAGCCACGGATTGAAAGCGGGAGTCGTCATTAATCCAGCTACTCCAGCAGAGGCAATCCGACCGATTCTTAAGGATATCGATCTTGTCCTGTTGATGACAGTTAACCCAGGTTTCGGAGGTCAATCATTCATTCATTCCGTTGTACCGAAAATCGAACAAATCTCCCATTGGCGGGAAGAAGAAGGGCTCTCCTTTGAGATTGAAATCGATGGTGGAGTGAAAGTCGAAACAGCTAAACAATGTACAGATGCTGGAGCTGATGTACTTGTTGCCGGCAGTGCCATTTTTAATCAGGAAGATCGCAAAAAAGCAATTGATGAAATTAGACAAGCGGCACAATAATTGAAAAAACTCAAAGGGTCTCGATCCTTTGAGTTTTTTTATTCACTCTTTTGTTGGCATCCAGTAAAGAAATAAGTTACATTTTAAAATAGAAGAAACCGTTCTATTGTAGTATATAGTAACATTGTGGAAGTTTTAGGTTGTTCCTGGGGTTCGTTACCCGGATCGAGCATCAGGAGCGGATGGGAATGGCGAGACTCCTGCGGGGGAAAATGCAGGGGGAGACCCTACAGGACCCAGATCGGAGGAGGCTCACCGCGCTCTCTCGGAAAGCGAGCAACCCCGTACCCTACTCATCCACTCAACAAAAGTCCCAAAACTGAGTCTTCACGTATCGATAGCTTATCGTGAGTAGTAAAGGACTGTTTTATTTGTGAAAGGTATAGGAAGGGTGTTATGAAAATGAAAAGAGTGATCGTAGTCGGCGGCGGACCGAAGTCTTACATACCTGATTTAAAAGAATACGCATGTCCGGAATGCGTTTGGATCGGCGCCGATCAAGGAGCGGAGGTCCTTGTTGAGCATGGACTGGCTCCTGACATAGCCATTGGAGATTTTGATTCTGTTTCAGAACATTCATTGGCAGAAATAAAAAAGAATGCCAAACAGGTCTTAATTTTTCCGGATGAAAAAGATGAAACAGACTTGGAATTAGCGATAAATGAAGCACTCCGCTTGAACCCCGGGCATATTCTATTATTCGGAGTGACCGGTGGTCGAATCGATCATTCTCAAGCGAACATGCAGCTTCTTTATCCTTTAATGAAGGAAAACATAAAGAGTACGATTATTGATCGACAGAATCAGGTGGAATTAGTCTTCGCTGGTGAGCATAAGATAGAAGCGGATGAATTATACCCGTATGTTTCATTCTTACCAGTCACGCTTGAAGTGACAAAGATTACGCTTGAAGGGTTTTACTATCCCTTGGATCGCGCCTATCTGCCATTTGGATCCACCTTGTGCATCTCGAATCGACTGATTGAAGATACAGGTACTTTTTCATTTGAGTCAGGCATACTCTTAGTAATAAGAAGTACAGACTTGCCTACTTGAGGGGAATAAGGGAGTTCGCATTAGTTCATATAGGAGGAGGGGGCTCTTTTGAAATTTTATACCATCAAACTCCCACGGTTCGTCGGGGGTTTAGTGCGCGCAGTCATAAGTACATTTAAAAAAGATTAGGACCCATTCAAAAGGAAAGCTCCGGAGTACACATGGGCTGAGCTCCGGAGAGCACCAAAAGCGCCCGTTTACTTATCTTTAGACAAATAAAAAAAGCACCCTCTAAGGGTGCTTTTTTTGTGAGCTCATAAGCTCTCTGTCAGCAATTATACACGTTGTACTTTGCCGGACTTGAGTTCACGTGCTGTTACGTAAACTTTTTGAGGCTTGCCATCCACAAGGATGCGAACTTTTTGAACATTAGCTTTGAATTTACGTTTATTAGCGTTCATCGCGTGTGAACGGTGGTTACCTGAACGTGTACCTTTACCAGATAGAACACTTCTGCGTGCCATGAAAATCCCTCCTGTTACATACATAAATCATCAGATACTTAGTAACTTTATCATATAGAATACGTGTTTGCAATAATCTAGTCAGAATTATATCAAGAATTTTTTCTTGACAGAACTTATGAATTGTTACACAGTATAGTAGGGATATCCAGGTCATTTTCTTACCATTGAACAGAAATTCATATCGTGATTTTGTGTTATAATAGGGTAGGATTGATGAGGATTATAAAGGAGGATCTATTATGTCTGTTGATTTAAATAACCAATATGGTCATATTACTATTAGCAATGAAGTCATTTCAACGATTGCTGGAGGAGCCGCTGTTGAGTGCTACGGCATCGTCGGTATGGCATCTAAAAATCAGATCCGTGACGGTTTATCTGAAATGCTCCGCAAAGAGAATTTTTCCAGAGGAGTCGTTGTCAGACAGGATGAAGATCGCCTCCATATAGACATGTACATTATCGTGAGCTACGGTACAAAGATTTCCGAAGTCGCTAATAATGTCCAATCACAAGTAAAATACACACTAAACAAAACAGTTGGTTTGTCCGTGGATTCTGTGAATATTTTCATTCAGGGAGTTCGTGTGACAACTGAATAGATCGCGGTTGTAGTCAAAGGAGGAAGTAAGTGTGACGTTACAAAAGTTAGACGGCAAGACGCTTGCCGAAATGATCTTGCAAGGAGCTCATCATTTAAAGCAGAACTCACAAATGATTGATGCTTTGAATGTTTTCCCTGTACCGGATGGAGATACGGGGACGAATATGAATCTGTCCATGACTTCTGGAGCTGAAGAAGTTCGGAATGTGGACCAGAATCATGTAGGAACAGTGGCCCAATCTTTATCCAAAGGTCTCTTGATGGGAGCACGTGGAAACTCAGGTGTTATCCTCTCTCAAATTTTCCGTGGTTTTTCAAAATCGATTGAAGACAAAGAAGTCATCACAACCAAAGACTTTTCAGAAGCTCTTCAAGGCGGGGCCACTACAGCATATAAAGCTGTCATGAAACCTGTGGAAGGAACTATTCTAACTGTAGCAAGAGAAGCTGCTGAAGCATCTGTTGAGATTGCTGAAAAAGAGGATGATTTCATTCCATTCATCGAAGGAGTCGTTCAAGCAGCGAAGAAATCACTGAAGAATACACCAGAATTGCTTCCAGTACTGAAGGAAGTTGGTGTCGTGGACAGTGGTGGACAGGGCCTTGTCACGATTTATGAAGGTTTTCTTGCCAATTTAAAAGGTGAGGAACTTCCGGATCTCGAGGATACTGTATCGATGGATGACATGGTCAACGCAGAACACCACAAGCTGAATCAGGACTTCATGAACACAGAAGACATTGAACTTGGCTACTGCACAGAATTCATGGTGAAATTTGAAGAAGATAAACTTGCTGAACACCCATACGATGAAGAAGCCTTCCGTAATGAGCTCAGTGAAATGGGAGATTCTCTGCTTGTCGTTTCTGATGAAGACTTGATCAAAGTCCATGTTCACGTGGAATACCCAGGAGAAGCCATGACCTTGGGTCAAAGGTACGGCAGCCTTGTTAACATGAAGATCGAGAATATGCGTGAACAGCATACATCGATTGTTGGTGACAAAAAGAAAGCCAAGCCCAAGTCAGAAGAAAAAGCTGAGTACGGAATTGTGACCGTGAGCATGGGAGACGGAATTAAGAAGTTGTTTGAAAGTCTTGGAGCGACTGTCGTTATCCAGGGTGGTCAAACCATGAACCCAAGTACTCAAGATCTATCAGAAGCGATTAAAGAAGCACATGCGAAACGTGTGCTCGTCTTGCCGAATAACAAAAATATCGTCATGGCTGCTGAACAAGCAGCAGAATTAGCGGATGTAGAAGTTGCTGTTATTCCATCAAAAACGATTCCTCAAGGGATGAGCGCGCTTCTTGGGTTCAACCCGGAAGCAGATCTTGATGCGAATAAAGAGGAAATGCTCAACCTCATGTCTGAAGTGAAAACAGGACAAATCACTTACGCCGTTAGAGATACGCAAATCGATGGTTTGGACATTTCCAAAGGCCACTTCATGGGAATTGCTGATGGTAAAATCTCTGCCACTGATAAAGATGCTTTGACGACTGCTAAAACATTGTTGAACCAAATGATTGACGATGATGAAGATGAGATTCTGACTATCTTGACTGGCGAGGAAGCCGACGAAAAAGAGGTAGCAGAACTTGAATCATTCATCGAAGAAACGTATGAAGATTTAGAAGTGGAAATCCACAATGGTGGACAACCGATTTATTCTTATATCTTTTCAATCGAATAAAACACGTACACAAACGCAGCTCTTGGGGCTGCGTTTCTTTTTATGCTTGTTTTCGAACCATCTTGACTCGAAGGTGGTTTCGAATAGAAAAAACAACAATCAAGAGATACCCAAAGATCAGTGAAGTGTACACAAAAGTTAAAACTGAATCGCTGATTTGGATCGAAGACAGTAAAGTTCTCGTATTTGTAAGGATGATGAAACCTCCGGCTAATACTCCTAGAACAGAAGAGGGAAGGGTTTTGACAAGCCAAGCGGCAATGGGAGCGGCTATGACACCACCGATGACGAAAGATGATATCAGCAGCCAGCTGAATTGATCATGCCCTAAAAAAATCAAAAATCCAGCCGTTGCTGAAATCGTTACCAGGAATTCGCTAGTATCCACGGTTCCGATGACTTTCCTTGGAGCGATACCTGATTGAGAAAGAAGCGCGGGTGTATTTACCGGTCCCCAGCCGCCCCCGCCGACACTATCTAAAAAACCGCCTGCTATACCAAGAGGTAAGAGGAAACGTTTATTTACGGACTTCTTTTCTTTGATATGTGTATTTTTCGAAAGGAATAGGAAACGGAAAATGATATAAATTCCTAGTGTGAGTAGGAATATGGATATGTAAGGTCTAATGAATTCCCCTGATATGTAGCTTAAAAATGCTGCTCCTAGGAAGGCGCTGATGGCACCAGGAACTGCGATGATCATGACAAGGCGTTTGTCTACATTGCCAAACTTATAGTGGGAAAAACCAGAAACAGCTGTTGTGGCAATCTGTGACATATGAATGGAAGCGGATGCTACAGCAGGAGCTAGTCCATAGGATAAGAGAATCGTGGATGAACTAAGCCCAAATCCCATGCCGAGTGCACCATCCATCAGTTGAGCAGCAAATCCAATAAGAGCGAAAATCGTCAGTTTCTGCAAAGTGTACCACTCCTTTTATACCGTTCAATTGTTTGTGAATATACATTATTCCTATGCATCTACTTGGTTTTATGATCAAAAAAATAACCCCCATCTGAAAGAAGGGGGAGTCATCCACACCTTATCTTTCAGCCTTCTGGCTGCTGGAATGAGCACCCTCTTACAGGTTGCTGCGGGATCGTCAGACCAGGTTCCTCCCCCGACTCTTCATAAGGATCGTATGATTTTTAAAAGAATAATTCTTAAACTAACGGACATGGTTTTATTTGTCAATCATATAGTTTAAAAAAACAGAAAATTTTTGATTTTCCTAAAAAAGCATTGACATATGATGATAACGAGCATAAGATTTGTATCAACTTGTTTTTCAGAAAATTTCATAGCTTTTCTTATCTAGAGAGGTGGAGGGACTGGCCCTTTGAAGCCTCGGCAACGGATCTATACAGATACTGTGCCAATTCCAGCAAGCGGTAAGCGCTTGAGAAGATAAGAAGAATATAGTTTACATGTAGATGTAAATGCCTTTCTTCTTATCGTGAAGAAAGGCATTTTTATTTTTAGAAAGGAGGAGGAGATGAAACAACCACTCGTAACGTATCAATCTTTTCACAATCCATTTGAAGGTGATCTACCGAAAAATAATGATACAAAAGGAGCTGCAGAGGTCATTCGATGGGCTTATTCTCAGTACGAGGATATCGTGTATGCCTGCAGTTTCGGTGCAGAAGGAATCGTTCTCATTGATTTGATTTCCAAGGAGAAGCCGGATGCCGAAGTCGTTTTTCTTGATACAGACCTTCATTTTGAAGAAACTTATCAGTTGATTGAAAAAGTGAAAATGAGGTATCCGAAGTTAAATATAACGATGAAAAAACCTGGGATGACGCTGGAAGAACAAGCGGAACAGTATGGCTCCGCCCTATGGAAGCGGCAGCCGGATCAATGTTGTTACATCCGTAAAATTAAGCCACTTGAAGATGCTCTCAGCGGCAGAAAAGCTTGGCTGTCAGGCCTGAGACGTGAACAATCCCCCAGCCGTCAGAAAACGAATTTCGTGAACAAGGATGAGAGATTTAAATCTATAAAAGTATGCCCTTTGATTCATTGGTCATGGGAAGACGTATGGCAATATATCCGACTAAATAGGTTGGACTACAATGAATTACACGATCAGCATTATCCTAGTGTCGGCTGCATCCCATGTACCGCCCAGGCATCAGATGATGGGAGATCAGGCAGATGGAAAGGGTTCAATAAAACCGAATGTGGATTACACACAGCGGAATCTTCAGAGAAGGAAAAATCTTAAAGGAGGAAAAGGCATGTCAATCATAACCCCGCACGGTGGAGTGCTTGTAAACAGGTGGAAGGAAACGAGACCAGAGGAGCTGCCGGAAGATATCATCGAGCTTGATTCGATGGCATTAAGTGATGTTGGTTTAATTGCGAACGGAGCTTATAGTCCCTTAAAAGGGTTCATGAACAAGGAAGATTATGAATCTGTCGTCGAAACCTTAAGGTTAAAAGATGGCACTCCGTGGAGTATTCCGATTACGCTTCCGATCTCAGAGGAGCAATCCCGGTCGCTTGGAAGGAAAGCCCAGTTAGTCAAGGACGGGATTGTTTATGGGACGATTACAATAACCGATCGATTTAAACCGGATAAGAAAAAGGAAGCTCAAAACGTGTACTTAACGACAGAGTCGGCTCATCCTGGCGTGAAAAAATTATTCGAACGAGGAGACTGGTATGCTGCAGGTGAAATCGAAGTATTTCATAAACCTCCTTACGAACATGGAAAGTCATTTTACTTAGATCCAAAAGAATCAAGGGAGCTTTTTCAACAATATGGTTGGAAAAAGGTCGTTGGGTTTCAAACACGAAACCCTGTCCATAGGGCTCACGAATACATCCAGAAAGCTGCGCTGGAGACGGTGGATGGATTGTTTTTAAATCCGCTGGTCGGCGAAACGAAAAGTGATGATATTCCCAGTGATGTCCGGATGAAGAGTTATCAAGTTCTTCTTGATCACTATTATCCAAAAGAACGAGTCACCTTGGCTGTCTTCAATGCGGCCATGCGGTATGCAGGTCCTAGGGAGGCGATCTTTCATGCAATCGTCAGAAAGAATTTCGGTTGCTCTCACTTTATTGTAGGGCGAGATCACGCAGGTGTCGGTGATTATTATGGTACGTACGATGCGCAGAAAATCTTCAGCCACTATAAAAGTGGGGAACTTGGTATCACACCACTTTTCTTTGAACACAGTTTTTATTGCAACGCTTGCGAATCGATGGCTTCCCATAAAACCTGCCCCCACGATAAAGAGGATCACATGATCTTATCAGGAACGAAAGTAAGGGAGTTGCTGCGTAAAGGAGAAAAGCCGCCAAAAACGTTCAGTCGTCCTGAAGTGGTGGACGTCTTAATTGAAGGGCTGCAGAAAGACACAGTAGAAGTGAAAGGGTGAGGTCCATGAACAAAAATTTGACCTGGCATGAGGCATCCATTGGGAAAGAAGAGTATCGCAGAAAAAATGGGCACCAAAGTGGAGTGCTCTGGTTTACAGGCCTCTCGGGCTCAGGTAAATCAAGCATTGCCAACCAATTGAACAAGGTCCTGTACGAAAAAGGCATCCAAAGCTATTTACTTGATGGTGACAATGTGAGACATGGACTGAACTCAGATCTCGGGTTTTCAGAAGTAGACAGGGAGGAGAACATCAGACGGATCGGTGAAGTCGCTAAACTTTTTGCGGACAGTGGAACCATCGTTTTAACAGCGTTCATTTCTCCTTATCAAAAAGACCGGGATCTTGTAAGAGCCTCTATACCGGAAGGGGATTTTATTGAAATCCATGTCGACTGCCCTGTGGAGGAGTGTGAAACCCGTGATCCGAAAGGGCTTTATAAGAAAGCGAGAAACGGAGAGATCAAGGGATTTACAGGCATTGATGCGCCTTATGAAAAACCGCTTCAACCGGAACTCGTGCTTGATTCTAAAACGTTTAGTGTGGAAAGTTGCGCGGAACAAGTGTGGAAGCTTTTACAAGATAAAAAATGGGTGACATGAAAGGGGTCGGAAGATGACAAACGTTTATATTGTGGGAGCGGGTCCGGGAGATTACGACCTGATCACAGTGAAAGGGTTAAAAGCGATACAAAAAGCAGACGTCATTCTCTATGATCGCTTGATCAATCAAGAGCTTCTGGATGAGGCGAAGGAAGGTGCAGAACTTGTGTTTTGTGGGAAACGTCCGGACCATCATGCCCTTAGTCAGACAACCATCAATCACCTTTTGTGTAAATATGCGCGGAAAGGAAAAGTGGTCACTCGTTTGAAAGGGGGAGACCCATTCGTATTCGGACGCGGAGGGGAAGAAGCGGAAGAACTCGCCAAAAGAAACATTCCTTATGAAATCGTACCGGGAATCACTTCGGGAATTGCAGCGCCTGCTTATGCTGGCATTCCTGTGACCCACAGGGACTACAGTTCTTCTGTCGCTTTCATTTCAGGTGTCAATAAGCAAGGCGGCGATGAAGAGGCTTATTGGGAGCGGGTCTCTAAAAGTATGGATACCTTGTGCATTTATATGGGAGTAAAGAAATTGCCGCTCATTTGTGAACGACTTCTGAAGTACGGAAGACCTCTTCATACACCTGTTGCCCTGGTGCAATGGGGTACAACAAAGGAGCAAAAAACGGTGACAGGCACGATTGAAGATATTGTCGAAAAATCAAAGCGTATTGAGAATCCTGCAATGATCGTCGTTGGAGACGTAGTCAGGTTACGAGAACGTCTCCAATGGTTTGAGTCATCTCTGGAAGAAAATCTTAAGGAAATAGCCACAGGTGTTGTATGAAAGTAGGGGTAACATGGAAGCCGTTTTGTATGTAAGTCATGGGAGTAGAAAAAAGCAAGCGAAAGAGGAAGCCATTCACTTTTTGAACCTTGTTCAGCGGCAGGTCAACTGCGAACTCTCTCATATTTGTTTTCTCGAGTTAGCAGATCCTGATGTGTTGGAAGGCATTCGTAAACTTGTGGAAAAAGGGGCAGATAGGATTGTCATTATCCCTGTACTGCTACTGAGTGCCGGCCACTATTTCAAGGATATTCCTCATGAGATGGAGAAAGCTGAATCCATCTATCCAGACATTTCGATTACTTATGGTCAAACGCTTGGGATGCAGGAACGAATCACGGATGTACTGGTGGACCGGCTGAAAGAACTGCCGACCGAAATGGATGAATCAGCCAATGTTTTACTTGTGGGAAGAGGGAGCAGGCATCCGGATACAAAAACATCCATCGAATGGATTGCTGGTGTGTTGAGAGAGAAGGGACGGATTCAACAAATTCAAACCTGCTACCTGGCTGCACTTTCTCCTCGATTTCAAGACGCGTTTGAAGAATCGCTAAGCAACTATTCTAAAACAATTGTGGTCCCCTACTTATGGTTTACAGGCCTCCTCTATGATTCTTTGGAAAAAAGCGTGGCGAACGCAAAAGAGAAAGGACATCATGTCTACCTCGCTTCTTATTTAAATGATCACCCAAATATGGTTCAATCCTTGGTTGACCGAGTCAATCAAGCTTTAAGCAAAGGGGTGGAAGAGGAGAGAATTGTGAAATGATATCGCTATCGGTTGATGTAGAACAGAAGAAAGTCATCATCATTGGAGGAGGCAAAGCAGCAGAAAAAAGGGCGAAGGTATTCCTACGAGAAAAGGCAAAAATTACAGTTGTCAGCCCTGCAGTCACGGAATGCTTAAAAGAGATGATCAAGAAGAAGGAGATCCATTGGTTGAATCGTCATTTTGAAAATGGTGATGTTACGAGCGCATTTCTATTAGTTATTGCGACGGATGACTGCGAGACAAATGACAACATCGCCTTGCAAGCAGGGAATGTGCCCCTTGTGAACAGAGTAGATGGGGGGAAGGGTGGAAACTTTCATCTTCCTGCACAATTTTCCCGGGGGAAACTAAACGTATCTGTCACCACCCAGGGAGCTAGTCCTAAGCTCGCAGGACGCTTGCGTGAAGAATGGGAAAAGCAGTTCCCTCCTGCCTATAAGGATTATGTGGATTTTTTATATGAATGCAGACAAATGCTGAAGGCCTCTCCTTTATCTAAAGTGGAGAAAGAGATGTATCTGGAAAGAATGCTTGATCCCTCTTATTTAGAACGGGAAAAACAATGTGTCATCAAGGAAGAAATACATACCAAAGGAGGAGGAAGCCTTTGTCGGGACTAAAAGGAAAAAAGGTTGGCATTGCGGCAAATCGCCGTTCGGAAGCGATTCAAAAATTAATAACGAACATGGGTGGAAAGCCTTTTGTTTTTCCATTGCAAGGAGAGCAGCTGCTGGATGAAAAAGCATCCCGCGCTCATGTAAAAGACTACCTTCATCAATCGTTTAACCGGGTCATACTGACGACAGGTATAGGCGCTCGGACGCAAGGAGATGCCGCAATAAAAGAAAGGGTAGACGGGAAATTTCTTCAGAAGCTCGAAAACGAGTCTCTTGCCATCCGGGGTTCGAAAACGCTGGATTGGTTAAAAGCCAATGATCTATTTCCTGATGTAATCTCTGCAGACGGAACGATGGAAAATCTATTGTGTCAAATCCCTGTTGTAGATCGAACAAAGAACCAAGAAATCTTTCTACAGACATACAATGAAGATGAAGAATTTTTAGTAAGAAAATTAGAGGAGAAAGGATACAGGGTTTACAGAGCTAACCCCTACAAGTTCTTACCACCTGATCCTGTTGTCGTAGAAGACTTAGCCCTCCATATCGCAGACGCTCAACTGGATGCGGTTGTTTTCACAAGTAAAACCCAGGTGAAAAATTTATTTCATCAAAGCAAAAGGTTGGAAAATGTTGTGGAAGCTTTCCAACATCATGTCCAGGCGGTAGCTGTTGGTAAAGTAACCGCTCAGGCTCTGCATGACCGAGGGATTTCTTCGGTCATTCAACCCGAGCGACCGAAGATGGGTGCGATGATTGTGAAGCTCGATCATTATTTTCAGGAGCAATGGTTGAATCAATAGCTATCAATATGGAGGTGTCAATGTTGAATCTTGATGTCAAGAACAGTCCATTTGATCAAGAACAAACGGAACAATTGAACCGTTTGCTTCTAACAATGGATGACCGACAGAAAATATGGCTGAGCGGTTATTTGGCCGCCTTTCAGAACTCTCCTTCCCTTGCTGTAAAGAATCACCAAGGAGAAGAAAAAGCAGTGTCTTCCCGGAAGGTGACCCTTTTGTATGGATCACATACCGGAAACTGTCAGGCCCTTGCGGAAGAATATGGGGCCAAGTTAAAAGAAAAGGGCATGGTAGCCAACGTTCTGGATATGGATGAATATAAGCCGAAAAACTTAAAAAATGAACAGGATCTATTGATTTTGACGAGTACCCACGGAGACGGAGATCCTCCAGATAATGCACTGTCCTTTTATGAATTTCTCTTCAGCAAACGAGCACCAAAATTAGACGGAACGAAGTATTCTGTCCTTGCTCTCGGTGACAGCTCTTATGAGTTCTTTTGTCAGACGGGGAAGGAAATCGATGAACGCCTGAACGAACTCGGTGCTGAGCGTATCCACCCCCGTGTCGATTGCGACCTTGATTATGAAGAAGATGCTGAATCATGGTGGAATGGAGTGCTTCATACATTAGGTGATACTCATGAACAGGTCTCTCCAACGGTTGAAAAAGTCACGTCTGTTACCGATCGTCCGATTTACTCTAAGAAAAACCCTTTTCAAGCCGAAGTGCTGGAGAATATCAATTTGAGTGGACGGGGATCGAATAAAGAGACCCGCCATTTGGAGCTCGACCTGGAGGGGGCGAACCTTGCCTATGAACCTGGGGATAGTCTGGGGATTTATCCGAAAAATGAAGATACCCTTGTAGATGAGCTGGTCGAAGAAATGGGATGGGACCCAGACTTATCGGTCATCGTGAACAAAGATGGGGAAGTCCGGGCATTACGGGAAGCTTTGACCTCCCATTATGAAATTACGGCCTTGACCATACCCTTACTGGAGAAATTAGCGACTCTGACAGAAAATAAAGAATTCAAACAACTAGTGACATCCAGAGATAAAATGAATGCTTATGTATATGGAAGAGACCTGCTTGATGTCGTGAGAGATTATGGACCATGGAAAGCAGGAGCCGAAGCGTTTGTCAGCTCATTAAGGAAGATCCCTGCAAGACTGTATTCTATTGCGAGCAGTTTAAAAGCAAATCCTGATGAAGTACATCTGACAATCGGGACAGTAAGATACGATTCAAATGGACGGAAACGGACAGGGGTCTGCTCGGGACAGTGTGCTGAAAGGACAGAAGTGGGAGATCAATTGTCTGTTTTTGTACAGAAGAACAACAATTTCAAACTGCCTGATGACCCATCCATACCCATCATCATGATCGGAGCGGGAACGGGCGTGGCCCCCTACCGATCCTTCCTTGAAGAACGAGAAGAAAGCGAGAGACAGGGCAGGTCCTGGCTTTTCTTCGGGGAGCAGCACTTTGTCACGGATTTTCTATACCAAGTGGAATGGCAGCGATGGTTAAAAGAAGGCGTCCTAACAAAAATGGATGTCGCTTTCTCCAGAGATACATCAGAAAAAGTGTACGTCCAGCACCGTTTGCTTGAGAACCAGAAAGAATTTTATCAATGGTTAGCATCCGGGGCTTATGTCTATGTGTGTGGGGATGAAAAATATATGGCCAAAGATGTCCACCACACCATCCTTGAGATTATAAAAGAAGAAGGAAAATACACCGAAGAAGAAGCAGAGGAATATTTGAAAGAATTGAGGAAAGCGAAGCGTTACCAAAGAGACGTTTATTAAGGAGAAGAAGGAAGGGAGAGGAAGTCTAGTGGCGGAAAACAAAACCATAAGGCCTGAAGGTCCCCCGGATGATATGGAAAGAATTAAAGAGGAAAGTCGTTTTTTAAGAGGGACGCTCGTTGATAGTTTTGAAGACCGGATCAGTGCGAGTATCCCTGAGGATGATACGAAACTACTGAAATTTCACGGAAGTTACATGCAGGATGATCGTGATTTGAGGAACGAGCGGAGAAAGCAGAAGTTGGAGCCCGCTTATCAATTCATGGTCCGTGTCCGCCTCCCAGGTGGTGTGGCAACACCAGATCAGTGGCTGACGATGGATACGTTGGCTGATGATTATGGAAATGGAACGATGAAACTTACGACAAGGCAGACCTTTCAGCTGCACGGGATTTTGAAGTGGAATATGAAAAATAGTATACAGGCCATGAATGAATCGTTGTTAGATTCCATTGCTGCCTGTGGGGATGTCAATCGGAATGTCATGGCTAACGTGAATCCGGATCAATCCCCATATCACGTGGAAGTCTACCAGTTTGCTAAACAAATAAGTGAACACTTACTTCCGAAGACCAGGGCTTACCATGAAATCTGGCTTGATGAAGAGAAAGTCATAGATGGCAAAAAGGAAGAAGAGCCGATCTACGGTTCCCACTACCTGCCGCGGAAGTTCAAGATCGGTGTCGCTGTTCCTCCTTCCAATGATGTGGATGTCTTTTCGCAGGATCTCGGTTTCATAGCCGTTGAAGAAGAGGGAAAGCTGATTGGTTTCAATGTCGTTGTTGGCGGTGGAATGGGCATGACCCATGGGGATGAGACGACCTATCCTCAATTAGGGCGTGTCATCGGTTTTTGTCCAAAAGAAAAAGGAAAAGATGTGGCACAAAAAATCCTGACCATCCAGCGTGATTACGGAAACCGGTCGAACCGGAAAAATGCTCGTTTCAAATACACGGTGGATCGGCTTGGAGTGGAGTGGATTTGTGAGGAATTGAACCGGAGAACAGGTTGGGAGCTGGAAGAGGAGAAACCTTATCATTTTGATCATAATGGCGATCGATATGGATGGTTGAAAGGGGAAGATGGGGATTGGCATCATACCTTTTTCATCCAAAATGGACGCATTAAAGATGAAGACACCTATTTACTAAAAGAAGGAATGCGGAAAATTGCCGAACTGGGACTTGGAGAGTTCAGGCTGACCCCTAATCAGAATGTTACGCTTTCGAAAATCAAGGATGAGAATAAACCAGAAATTGAAGCCGTTATTAGTGAATACGGATTATCAGACGGTAAACAGAATTCTGCATTGAGAAGGAACTCGATGGCCTGTGTGGCTATGCCTACGTGCGGGCTGGCCATGGCTGAATCGGAAAGGTATTTGCCTTCGCTCATTGATCAAATAGAAGAAGTCCTGGATGAAGTGGGCTTGAGAAATGAAGAAATTATAATAAGAATGTCAGGTTGTCCAAATGGATGTTCACGCCCAGCTCTAGGAGAGATCGGTTTTATCGGTAAAGCCCCTGGGAAATACAACCTTTATCTAGGAGCCGGGTTCGCGGGGGACCGGTTGAATAAACTGTACCGCGAAAATATCTCGGAAAGAGAGATTTTACAAGAGTTAAAACCGTTACTTGTCCATTATGCGAAACAGCGGGGAGATCATGAAAGATTTGGTGATTTTGTCATACGCAAAGGCTACATTCGACCGGTTACTTCAGGTCAAGACTTCCATTCATGAATGAAATATTCACCAAACCCAGCCCCGTGCATAAAGTGTAGGGCAGACTTTATGTAAAATGAGGTGCAAAGGAATGGATGATAAACATAAACAATTGCCGGATTTATTTGATCAAAGCTTTCGTGACATAGTCAAAGCCTTCGATTCATTCTTTGATGAATCCATTAAACATGTACATGATTTCTTTCAGCAAACAACTATTCCAGTGGAAGTGTTTGAAACAGACCGGGATGTCACAGTCGAAGCTTATCTTCCTAATGTGACTCGGGAGCAAATACGCATTGATCGCTCCGGGAATCAACTGAGAATTCGCGTGGATGAAAGGCAGATCCGGGAAGTGAAAGATGAAGATGCTCATTATTACAATCGTTCGCATTCGTTAAGTCAGAAAGAACGGGTGATCACTCTTCCTTTTGCTGTAGCGGATACAGCAAGCAGTGCATCCTTTAAGGGTGGCGTTTTAACAATTGTATTTCCCAAGCATAACTCTACCATCAAGGTCATCGATGTGGATGGTCAATAACCCAGCTCAAAAAAACGTCCAGAATCTCCTGGGCGTTTTTTTGTTATTAAGCTAAATGGCAGGATTGTGTAAGACTTGATTTCGAAGCTTTTGTTGGAGTTTAGAGGCTCCGGGAAAAGGTTCGCTTTCCGTGTGCGAGTGATGAGCCTCCTCGAGCTAACGCTCTGCGGGGTCTCTTCTACCACGCACTTCCCACAGGAGTCTCACCGTTTCCCTCCGCGCCTTTACCAAATGAGGTTCTCGAAATCCCTCTTATAGTAACCTGCCTAGTTGTGTTGTAAAATCCTGCTTAATCTGCGCCGGTATAGGATTCTTAACCATAAAAGCTCTTATTACTGGAAGGTAGTTTCGAGAATCTCTTCTGGCAAGCGAGCTATTCCCCGAAGCCCCCTTCCACTCAGCAAACATCTCGAAACTGAGTTTTCAAGAATAGGGAGCATTACAGGAAGAAGGGGGGTTTGGTGCTTCTGATTTTTTGTGGGGTACATATATTTAATAATGGTTAAAAAAGGAGGAAATGTTCTAAAGGACCCGGGGGGTTTTTGTATGTATGTCGTGTGGGTTCCGTGCTATGTCCCTGTCGTGTACCCGAATGTTTTCCATCATTACCCTCAACGCCGGTTTGTTCGCTTGTATCCAGAAGTCGATGAGGACATGTTTGTCCAGTCTGCCTCAGAGATGGAAAAGTTGATGGCTGATGCTAGAAAAGTAGTAGGAAAAATCAGTAACTCTCATGATTTTGCCAATGATGTGATGGGGGCTGCTCAGGAATCAGATCAATCGAAAGTGAACACGTTGATCCGAAGTGCTGGTGTAGAATCTCCCTTTCAAGCCGATTATAATCCAGACCGGATGAAGATCCACTTGACTGCAAGGAATCAACAAGTAGAATGCTGTCAGTTAACCATCGTACTACGATGGAGAGTACAATAAATCCCGTACATCTCAGATGTACGGGATTTTATCTTTTTTGTATTGTATTCATATAAAATACAACATAGTAGCACTGCAGCTAAATTAATGACCAAGCGAGCGCATGATAAATTCAATGAGAAAGACCATGGCAATGAGTACGACCGGCGTCGTTAGTTCTCTTTGTTTTCCGATGGCAAACTTCACGATTGGATAAGCGATAAACCCAAAAGCCATTCCATCAGCGATGGAGTAGGTGAAGGGGATCATCACGATGATCAGGAAGGCTGGCATCGCTTCTGACAATTGATCCAGTGGAATTTCCTTGATGTTTTGTACCATCAGTGCTCCGACAATGATAAGGATTGGTGCAATAGCAGTCGATGGTACCATGGAAATCCAAGGAATCAAAAAGATGGTGCCGATGAATAAAACAGCCATAGTGAGTGCTGCTCTTCCTGACTTTCCACCTGAAGCAATAACTGCCGCACTTTCTGCTGAAGAAACCGTCGGTGATGTACCTAGGAATCCAGTACTTAATGCTGAAAAGGCAGAAGCCTGATAGGACCTTTTGAACTTGCTTTGTTGATCAAGCATATCCAATTGTCCGTGAATGAGGCCCATATTCTCGAAAATGAGAACAATCGCTAGGGGGAAAACAGCCATCCAAAAACCAAATTCTGTCACGCTTCCGAAGTCCGGCATGAAAATCCACGATTGTTCACTGAGAGCGAGAGAATCTCCCCGCTCTCCAAGAACTCCTGTGAAATGAGCAATAATGGTACCTGCAATCATCGTCACTAAGAAGTTACCAGGAACATTTTTTGTAAAAAGGAAAATCCCGATAAACAACGTGAGGATGCTTGTAATGACAATTGCGGAAGATGGGTTGCCAAGTGTAATTAAAGAGTGTTCCCCTTTGACTACAAGACCACCTTTCTCTAAACCGATCAATGTCAAAAACAGTCCAAGCCCAACCGTAATTGCGTGCTTTAAGGAAGCCGGAATTGCGTGTTTCAACCAGTCTCCAAGCTTCGTGAAAGCCGTGATTAGAAAAATCAGGGAAGCTATAAATACAACAGCCAGCCCTTCTTGGAAAGTCAATCCCGTACCTTCAACGATGGAGTAGGCGAATAGGGCGTTGACACCCATACCTGGAATGAGAACCATAGGCGCATTGGCGTATATGGCCATGATCAAACAGCCGAGTGCGCTGGCAAGAATTGTTGCAATCATTCCGCTTTCAAGCGGCAGACCTGCACTGTGAAGGATTTGGCTGTTTACGGCGACGATATAGACCGTCGTGAAATAACCGATTAACCCTGCCAAACCTTCTTTCTTCCAGCTCACTTTTTGATGATGCTGATTGAGCATTTGAATCTCCTCTATGAAATTTATCCCTCTCCCGCCCGGTTACCGAGTAACCCACAAACGTTTATTTTACTCGTAAATAAGCAATCTATCAAGCTGATTTGTTCGCTTTTTGTAAAAAATGAGGTCTAGAACAACAGTTTGTGTTAAGATGTAAAAGGATTATAATATAGTAGAAAGCGTTTTCTTTCTTTATATATAGATGAAAAAGGGAAGGTGATTCTCATGAAATATCGTTCAGTTTTCGATATTATTGGTCCCGTGATGATTGGACCATCGAGTTCCCACACCGCTGGAGCGGCCAGAATCGGTCGTGCAGCACGCCACTTATTTGGACGGGAACCTAAATATGCCCACATCCATTTGTATGGATCATTTGCTAAAACGTATAAAGGTCACGGCACTGATGTAGCCATCATCGGTGGATTGCTCGACTACGATACGTATGATGAACGTATTAGTCAATCTCTTGTTACGGCAAGGAAGAATGGAATGAAAATAAGGTTTCATGAAGAGGATGCTCATACAGATCACCCGAACACCGCGAAGGTTAAAATCGGGGATGACGATGGTGAGCTTGAATTAGTCGGCATATCCATCGGGGGAGGTAAAGCAGAAATCACAGAATTGAATGGTTTTGAACTTCGTCTATCAGGAAGTCATCCGGCGATTCTGCTTATCCACAATGACCGTTATGGTGCGATTGCCTCGGCAACTGCCATTTTAGCAAGAAATGAAATTAACATCGGACGCATGGAAGTCTCCCGTAAAGCTCAGGGAGAACAAGCTTTAATGGTCATTGAAGTAGATCAGAACATTGATGATGCGATCCTTGATGAACTAGAACGAGCCGATCACATAACTCAAGTAGCTAAAATATCAGACTAAAAGAAAGGAGAGGTCACATGTTTCGAAATGTCGCTGAACTCGTAGAATTAGCAGAAAGTGAAAATATCCAAATCTCTGAGGTGATGATTCGTCAGGAGATGGAAGTCAAACAACTATCGAGGGAGCAAGTGTTCTCTCAAATGGAAAGAAATCTGGATGTTATGGAAAAAGCCATTGAAGATGGCTTAAAAGGGGTGAAGTCCCACAGTGGATTAACTGGAGGGGATGCGGTGCTCATCCAAAACTATATGAAAAACCATACCCCTTTATCAGGAAACCTGCTAATGGATGCTGTCAGTAAAGCTGTTGCAACTAATGAAGTGAACGCAGCCATGGGGACGATCTGTGCTACACCTACCGCAGGAAGCGCTGGGTGTGTGCCAGGAACACTTTTTGCAGTAAAAAATCAGTTGAATCCTACACGTGAACAAATGGTTCGCTATTTGTTCACTTCTGGTGCCTTCGGTTTTGTAGTGGCAAATAATGCGTCGATCTCCGGAGCTGCAGGAGGCTGTCAGGCAGAGGTCGGTTCAGCTGCTGGAATGGCTGCTGCTGCAATTGTTGAAATGGCAGGGGGTACACCTTCACAATCTGCCGAAGCCATGGCGATAACATTAAAGAATATGCTTGGACTCATTTGTGATCCGGTTGCTGGTCTAGTAGAAGTCCCATGTGTGAAAAGAAATGCCATGGGTGCCTCCAACGCCGTTGTTGCTGCAGATATGGCACTTGCAGGTGTGACAAGCCGCATTCCTTGTGATGAGGTGATCGATGCCATGTACAAAGTCGGTCAACGCATGCCTTCAGCCTTCAGGGAAACGGCTCAGGGTGGGCTTGCCGCGACACCAACAGGACGTGAATTAGAAGCCAAAGTGTACGGAATATCGTTGAAGAAAGAGTGAATGACGTGCTGCACCAATCGATCAGTGAAGTCAAAGGAGTAGGTGACAAACTACAATCGCAATTAAATGAGCTGGGACTTTTTACAGTGGAGGACCTATTATTCTATTTTCCCCACCGTTATGATTCCTATGAAGTGAAGCCTCTTACTGAACTTACGCACAATGAGAAGGCGACCATCGAAGGTGAAATTGTCTCTGAACCTGCTTTAAGTTTTTATGGCAGGAAGAAATCGCGGTTGACTTTTACTCTTCAAGTTGATCAGTTCGCTGTAAAAGCGGTCATGTTCAATCGCGCTTTTGCTAAGAAACAGTTGAATCAAGGAGACACCGTTACGGTGACAGGGAAATGGGATCAACAAAGACTTCAAATAACAGTAAGCCAGTTCAAAAAGGGAGAGTCCAAAAGTCAGGAACCCATTCAACCGGTTTACACATTGAAAGAAGGGGTCAACCTCAACACCTTGAGGAAAGTAATCAAACACGCGCTTGATGATTACAGTACAGATATTCCCGAGATTCTTCCTCAAGATCTGGCTCTTGCTTATAAGCTCCCAGACCGTCCTCAAGCTTTAAATCAAATGCACTATCCGGAAACCCGGGTGATGTTAAAACATGCAAAACGCCGTTTTATTTATGAAGAGTTTCTATTATTTCAATTGAAAATGCAGCTCTTAAGAAAACATAACCGTGAATCTACCTCAGGGGTTGTACAAACCTATGACAATGAGCAATTGACTGCCTTTGTTCAATCATTGCCATTTGAATTAACTTCTGCACAGAAAAGGTCGCTTGCAGAAATTTTAACCGACATGAAAAGTCCTCACAGAATGAATCGACTACTGCAAGGAGACGTTGGTTCAGGTAAGACGGCTGTTGCTGCAATCGCTCTATATGCATCCATTACCGCAGGACATCAGGGAGCTTTGATGGTCCCAACAGAAATTCTCGCCGAACAGCATTATCAATCCTTGAAAGAAATGTTTGAGGGGCGTGCGAAGGTCGCTTTATTGACCGGGTCTATTAAAGGAAAGCGGAGAAGAGAGATCTTAGAATCCGTAGAACAGGAAGAGGTTGACATCCTGGTCGGAACCCATGCATTGATCCAGGATGAGGTGGTCTTCAAAAACCTTGGATTCGTTATCGTTGACGAGCAGCACCGTTTTGGAGTGGAACAGCGGCGGGCATTAAGGGATAAAGGTCTTTCTCCTGATGTTCTCTTCATGACGGCAACACCTATTCCGAGAACGCTTGCGATCACAGCCTTCGGCGATATGGATGTAAGTGTGATTGATGAAATGCCTGCAGGTAGGAAACCTGTAGATACGTACTGGGTCAAGGGAGAAATGACCAACCGTGTGTTGAGCTTCATTCAGAAAGAAATTGATCAAGGGCACCAGGCTTACGTCATTTGTCCGCTGATTGAAGAGTCGGACCAACTTGATATTCAAAATGCCATTGATCTCTATGATCAACTCAGCGCTGTTTTTGAGCCCGCCACATCAGTCGGGTTGATGCATGGTCGTCTCCACAATGAAGAAAAGGAAAACGTTATGCAACAATTTGCAGCAAACGAGCTGAAGATTCTTGTCTCCACCACTGTCGTAGAGGTGGGTGTGAATGTACCGAATGCAACTGTTATGGTCATTTATGATGCCCAGAGGTTTGGTCTTTCCCAACTTCACCAGTTGAGAGGCCGTGTTGGGCGTGGAGCAGATCAAAGTTACTGTATTCTTCTTGGTGATCCCAAGGGAGACGTAGGAAAAGAACGGATGAGAATTATGACCGAGACGAATGATGGGTTCGAATTATCCGAACAAGATTTGAAGCTGCGTGGTCCTGGTGACTTTTTCGGCAAAAAACAAAGTGGTCTACCTGAGTTCAAAGTCGGAGACATGGTCCATGATTACCGGGCTCTTGAAACCGCAAGAAAAGATGCCGCTGAAATGATTATGGAAAACACCCTGGATAACGATGAACGTTACAAAGCTTTAAAGGAGCACGTCTACAGTGACCAACATCTTCTTGGCAATGTGTTGGACTAACTTTCAAACACTCGGCTCAAATGCCGGGTGTTTTTTTCTTTCCCCTGAACGAAACCTTTCAGAGTCAGACTGTAGTGGGATTACTATCGATAGGAAAATAGGGAATCATAAGCAAATCCTTGCGTAATTGAACTTGGTATTATATATTACTATTAGTACCTAGTCATAAAGCAAGAATTTATGGCTAAATGAACGGTGGCATATGTATGAAGAAGTCTAAAAAAGTACGTCAGGAAGAATTGAAAACGAAAATAGACCATACCCCCTTCATTACAGACGAAGAACTGGCAAAGACATTCGGGGTCAGTATTCAGACGATAAGGCTGGATCGGATGGAACTTGGAATTCCTGAACTGCGGGAACGGATCAAGTCAGTCGCCACGCAGGAATGGAATGAAACGGTAAAAGCCTTGCCTGTGGAAGAAATCATTGGAGAAGTGGTCGACCTGGAATTGGACGACCGTGCGATTTCAATCTTGGACATCCGTCCGGAACATGTCTTTTCCAGAAACCATATAGCCAGAGGTCACTACTTATTCGCACAGGCTAACTCTCTCGCCGTTGCCTTGATTAATGATGAACTGGCGCTTACGGCCCAGTCGGAAATTACATTCTCACGTCCAGTAAAACTTGGAGAACGTGTGGTGGCTAAAGCGACGGTCAAAGGCGACGGTGAAAAAGGGCGAACACTTGTGAATGTGCATAGTTACGTCGACAACGAAGAAGTATTTGCTGGAACTTTTGAGATGTATCGTTCGAACCAACAGAAGGAGATGGATCGAGAATGAAGCTAGCCATTGATGCTATGGGCGGCGACAATGCCCCAGAAGCGATCGTAAAAGGGGCGGTAATGGCCGCAGACACAATTGAAGGTTTGGAAATCACCCTTGTAGGGGATGAAGATCAAATCAAACCTTTCTTAAAAGGGCAGTCAAATGTGTCTATATTACATACTACAGAAGTGATCACTTCTGATGATGAGCCGGTAAGAGCGGTGAGGAGAAAGAAACAATCCTCTATGGTTTTGACGGCCACGGAAGTGAAAGAAGGGCGAGCGGATGGCTGTATATCTGCTGGAAATACAGGGGCCTTGATGAGCGCAGGTTTGTTTGTCGTCGGTCGAATGAAAGGGGTCGACAGGCCTGCACTTAGCCCGACTCTTCCAACGTCGGACGGTAAAGGATTTCTTATGCTGGATGTCGGTGCAAACGTGGATGCAAAACCTGATCACTTGTTGCAATATGCAGTGATTGGGAGTATCTATGCGGAAAATGTACGAGAAATTAAGCAGCCAAGAGTCGGACTTTTGAATGTCGGTACGGAAGACGGCAAAGGAAGTGACTTGACCAAAAAAGCGTTTGAACTGATGAAAGAAGCTCCGATTAACTTTGTCGGGAACGTTGAGGCTCGTGATCTTCTTGAAGGCGTAGCCGATGTAGTCGTCACTGATGGGTTCACAGGGAATGTAACCTTGAAGACGATTGAAGGAACGGCTATGACGATGTTCTCAATGATTAAACAAACATTTATGAGTAACTTTAAAACAAAAATTGCGGCTGGCTTAGCAAAAAATGATCTGCGAAATTTAAAAGCCCAGCTCGATTATAGTGAATATGGCGGAGCAGGGTTGTTTGGTTTGGCCGCACCTGTCATTAAGGCGCACGGCTCTTCCAATGATCGAGCTGTTTTGAATGCAATCCGTCAGGCTTGCCACATGATTGAGCTTGATGTAACGAATACCATTTCAACAACACTTGCTGAAATGGACAAAGAGGAGGATGAATCATGAAGCGAATCGCATGTGTTTTTCCAGGGCAGGGGTCCCAGGAAGTAGGTATGGGGAAGGCGATGTATGAGGCATATCCTGCTGTGAAACAATTGTTTGATGAAGCGGATGAAGCTCTTGGATATTCTTTAACTCGTTTAATGTTCGAAGGCCCTTCAGGAGAATTAACGAAAACAGAAAATGCTCAACCCGCATTGCTTTTGAACAGTATAGCTATCCAACGTGTACTACAGCAAGAAGGAGTGGCTCCTTCTATGACGGCAGGTCACAGTCTAGGAGAATACAGTGCTTTGGTCGCAGCCGGAGCACTCGATCCAATGGAAGCCGTACAACTTGTGCATGTCCGTGGGAAGCTGATGGAAGAAGCTTACCCTACAGGCATGGGAACAATGGCGGCTGTACTTGGACTTTCACAAGAAGAAATAGAAGAAGTTCTGCGTGACTTTGATGGAGAGCTGGCTGTTGACCTTGCCAACATCAATTGTCCTGGTCAAATTGTCATTTCTGGAACAAAGGAAGGCGTGGAGAAAGCTTCTGAACAGTTGTCAGAGGCAGGTGCGAAGCGCGTACTCCCTCTTAACGTCAGTGGTCCATTCCACTCTCGTCTCATGAAGTCAGCCAGTGATGATTTTGCTGACCATTTATCTGAAACAAAGATCTATGATGCCAACGTGCCCGTATATGCTAATGTGACTGCTGCGCCGGTCACAAATGCGGAAGAAATAGAACAGCTTCTCGTTGAACAACTATACTCCCCTGTAAGGTTTCAGCAGATCCTTGAGGCATTCGTCGAAGAAGAGGTCGATGCGATTGTAGAAGTGGGACAGGGCAAAGTATTGAGTGGTCTTGTCCGAAAAGTAAAACGTCGTATGAAAACGTTCAGTGTGCAGGACCCAGAGTCACTGCGAGCGTTCATCGATTGGTATAAGGAGGAATCGTAATGTTACAGGACCAGGTGGCTCTTGTTACAGGAGCATCCCGTGGAATTGGAAAGGCTATTGCGCTTGAACTTGCTCGTCAAGGAGCGAAAGTGGCCGTCAATTATGCAGGGAGCGAAGATAAAGCCGAGGCGGTTGTTCAGGAGATCCATGAACAGGGCGGTGCAGCCATTAAAATACAGGCTAACGTTTCTAATGATGAAGATGTCAAACGTATGGTGAAAACAGTCGTTGATGAATTCGGACGTTTGGATATACTTGTCAACAATGCAGGGATTACAAAGGACAATCTCCTGATGAGAATGAAAGAAGAAGAGTTTGATTCCGTTATTGATACGAACTTGAAAGGCGTTTTCCTCTGTACAAAAGGGGTGACACGTCAGATGATGAAACAAAAGTATGGACGAATTATCAACGTTGCATCAATCGTTGGTGTTTCAGGGAACCCCGGGCAGGCAAATTATGTCGCTGCTAAAGCGGGTGTCATCGGTATGACCAAATCGAATGCTAAAGAATTAGCCGCTAGAAACATCCAGGTGAACGCTGTAGCTCCCGGATATATCGCGACAGATATGACAGATGCCCTTACAGATGAGCAGCGCGAGCAAATGCTTGCCATGATTCCACTCAAACGTCTTGGTGAAGGGGAAGATGTTGCGCGCGTTGTCCGTTTTCTAGCTTCCAAAGATGCAGCTTACATGACAGGTCAAACATTGCATGTAGATGGCGGCATGGTCATGTAATAACCTAATCTCATGAATCGTCCATCTCATTTAGAGTAAAGGGACGACGGTTTCTATGAGCCGGGGCTAAACAACCTCTTGCGCTTTTGGACACACATTACTATAATTACTGAAGGGAGGTGAGGTTCCAATGGCAGAAACATTTGATCGTGTAAAACAAATCATCGTCGATCGTCTTGATGTTGATGAGTCTAAAGTGACTATGGAAGCTTCCTTCAAAGAAGATCTAGAAGCAGACTCTCTTGATGTCGTTGAGCTTGTAATGGAGCTTGAAGACGAGTTTGATATGGAAATTTCTGATGAAGAAGCTGAAAAAATCAATACAGTAGGCGACGCTGTGAATTACATAAGCAGCCAGTCGTAATAGGATCGCTGTCCGTTTATTCGGGCAGCCTTTCCTATATTTTTCAAGAAATTCATTGCAAAGGACAAGGTGATTTATGGATGATTTTTCCAGTTTCCAGAAAAAGATAAAATTACAATTCAATGATATCTCGTTACTGGAACAGGCTTTTACACATTCATCATATGTGAATGAGCATCGGAAAACCGATCGAGAGGATAATGAACGGCTGGAATTCTTGGGAGATGCCGTTCTTGAACTAGGAGTCTCGCAGTATTTGTACCGCGAGTTCCCGGATATGGCTGAAGGAGAGCTTACGAAGTTCAGAGCCTCGATTGTGTGTGAAGTCTCATTAGTAGAATTTGCGAATGAGCTGAATTTCCAAGACCTGATTTTACTTGGTAAAGGTGAAGAGCTGACCGGAGGACGCAATCGACCGGCATTGCTTGCTGATGTTTTTGAAGCGTTCATTGGCGCTCTTTATTTAGACCAGGGTTACGATGCAGTCATACAGTTCTTAAGAGCGTATGTGTATCCGAAAGTGAAAAAAGGTGCTTTTTCTCATGCGATGGATTTCAAAAGTCAGCTACAAGAATTTATTCAACGGGATAAAAACAGTAAAATTGAATATGAAATCGTTGAAGAGAGAGGACCTGCACACAGCCGGGAGTTTATCGCTCATGTACTGATTCAGGATGACATCGGTGGAATTGGTGTAGGCCGAACGAAGAAGGAAGCGGAACAGAAAGCGGCTCAACAGGCGTTGGAAAACCAAGGAGCCCATTTATAATCCGCCTGTAAAAGCATTTTTAAAAAGACCGTTTCGGAGAGCGACTCCGAAACGGTCTTTTTTACGGCTGGTTATTTTCTGTACTGGCCAAGTTCCTGAACGAATGCCTGTATTTCAGAAACGCTCAATTGCCCTTTCATTTCAATGATGTCGTGAAGGGATTTGATTTCTTCGTATTTATTCAGATCGTAATCCTCTGGGTCCATGAGGGAACGGTTCACGACCTGCAGTTTTTCAGCCATGTCATTGATGATGGTTTCCAGGTTTTCTTGATTCGGTTCTTGTAAACTCAAAAATGAATCCTCCTTCAGGGCTCGTTATATAGACTATTACATATGATAAAGGACTTTGCCGAATTTTAAAACCCTTCATTAATATAATTACTTATTAAAGTATATGGCAGGTTACTTGAAGACTCACTTTCGAGACTTTCCGGGGTTCGTTGCCCGGGTTGAGCGTCCGGGGTGGCTGGAAAGCGAGCTATTCCCCGCAGCCCCCATCCGCCCAACAAAAAAATTCTCGAAACTGAGTCTTCAACTAATGGGAGATTATGTTGAATGGGATTTCACATGGTGTTATAAAAGTAGACTGGGGTTCCTACCGTAGGGGCGTTCTTTATGATAAAATATATAAGTTGAGTGAATGAAAGATTTGTGAAAAAACAGGAGGATGAATATGTTCCTCAAACAATTAGATACGATAGGTTTTAAATCATTTGCCGAACGAGTGACCGTGGATTTTGTTTCTGGAGTCACATCTGTCGTCGGACCGAATGGTAGTGGAAAAAGTAATATAACGGATGCGATTCGATGGGTATTAGGTGAACAATCAGCCCGGTCGCTTCGCGGTAGCAAAATGGAAGATATCATTTTTGCAGGTAGTGAAACCAGATCCCCATTGAATATGGCAGAAGTGACTTTGACTCTTGATAATACAGACCAGGCACTGCCTCTGGATTACCAGGAAGTCAGCGTGACGAGACGCGTTTACCGCTCCGGTGAAAGTGAGTTCTATATAAATAACCAGACATGCCGTTTGAAGGATATTGTAGATCTATTCATGGATTCCGGGCTTGGCAGGGAAGCTTTCTCTATCATCAGCCAAGGCAAAGTAGAAGAAATCCTCAGCTCCAAAGCAGAAGACCGTCGTTCCATTTTTGAAGAAGCGGCAGGAGTTCTTAAGTACAAACAGCGGAAGAAGAAAGCGGAGTACAAGTTGTCGGAAACACAGGAAAATTTGAACCGTGTGGAAGATATCATATGGGAGATTGATGGTCAGCTTGAACCGTTAAAAGAACAGGCGGCTGTCGCGAAAGATTACTTAGAGAAAAAAGACGAACTGAAAAATGTTGAAATTTCATTATTGATCACTCAAATACAGCAGGTTCATGGGGAATGGGAAAGAATCCTTAAAGAACTGGAAGAAGTTAAAACCCAGGAAAACGAGTTGAGTGGGAAGATCGAGGCGGATGAAGCTTCACTAAAAGATCAAAGAGATCGTGTGGAAATTCTGGATGCTTCTATAGAAAATATGCAGGAAAAATTGCTCTCTTTAACAAGAGACCTCGAAAACCTTGAGGGTAAAAAGCAGCTGATGAAAGAGCGGCATAAACATTTTGAAGAAAATAAATCCAAATTGGAAGAGGCCTACGAAGATCTCTCTGACAAACTGGTGAATTTAAAGTCAATCGCCGAAGAAGAAGCCCAAAAGTTAGCACAGATTAAAGAAAAAAGAGAATCTACAAAGCAAGAACTAAACCAAACCACTCAAGCATTAAAACAGGATCTTCATTTAATTGAAGAAGAAATTGAAGATTTGAAGAGTGAATATATTGAATTGCTTAATAAGCAGGCAGCCAAACGGAACGAAAAACAACTCTTAGAAAAACAGTTGGACCAAATTCACTCTAAAAAGGGAAGTCAGATTGATAAATTCAAAGATCTTAGAAGTGAACGAGCTACGCTTGAAGAAACATTGACTTCAATGACAAAAGAGTTGGGAAACCTTACAAAACAACGGGAAGAGTTGGAGACGCAAGTCCAGGAGTTGAACGAGAAACACGCAAAAAACAAACAGACGTATCAGGAATGGCAGGAAAAGCTTTATAAAGGCTATCAATATTTGGAGAACATGCGATCGAAAAAGGAAATGCTTGAAGAGATGAAGGAAGACTTCTCCGGGTATTTCCATGGCGTCCGTGAGGTTCTGAAAGCTTCCCAAAGAGGCCAGCTGCAGGGGATTCATGGAGCCGTGCTCGCATTGATCGATATCCCTTCTCATCTCTTGACAGCGATTGAGACTGCCCTGGGTGCTCAGGCACAACATATTGTCGTAGAAGATGAACAAACCGGAAGACAGGCGATTCACTGGTTAAAAACGAACAATAAAGGAAGAGCTACTTTCCTTCCTCTTACCTCGATTCAACCTCGTTCTGTACACGGGGCTGCATCGCTCTCACAACAAGAGGGGTATGTAGGAGTAGCAGCCGACCTTATCCAATATGATCCGGCCCATTCAAAACCAATCCAGCACCTTCTGGGTCATATCGTCATAGCTGAAGGGTTGGAGCACGCAAACCAAATCGCCCGCGTATTGAATAGAAAATACAGGGTTGTGACGCTTGATGGAGATGTCGTTAATCCTGGCGGCTCCATGTCAGGAGGGGCCAAAAAACAATCGAAACAATCCTTGTTTACAAGAGAAAAGGAATTGCAGGAACTTAGTGAGAAAATCGTTGCTTATGATGCAAAGGCGTTGGAAGTTGAGAATAAAGTAAAGAAGTTGAAAGAAACCTTGGCTGAGCAGGAAGAGGAAAAAGAGCAGTGGAATGTGAAACTCTCGGAGTTAAAGCAGGAAGAGTATGAAAAACAGTCTGACCAAAGAGAAGTGCAGCTGAAACTCAACCATTTGAATGATCAACTTCAATTGTTCGACCAGGACCAGGCTCAATACGATCAGGATTCTCACCATGCAGATCAGCAGTTGAGCGACCTTGATGAAACCCTGCAAACTCTAGAGGAACAACTTGTCTCGATTAATACAAAGATCGAAGAACTGACGACTACAAAAGAACGTCAGAAAGAGGACGAAGCTAACTTGCAGGAACGTAAGCAGAAGCTTCAAATCCAACTGGCCGAGCAAGAATCATCGGTAAACAACCAAAAGGAAAAAACAGATCGTTATCAGCAGGAGAAAGACTTGATAGAGCAGGAGTTACGAGGCAACCGGGTCTCTTATCAACAGCTGATGGAGGTTAAAGAGTCCAACCAGACGGAAGATGAGATTCAATCCCAAATTGAAAGCATGCGTACGGCCAAAGAAGAAACGGCTTCGACCATCAATTCGAAGAGGAAAGAGCGTCAAGAGCTTGCTGCAGACATTCAGCAGGCAGAACAGAGCCTGAAAGAATGGAAGCGTAGGCATCAAAACTTCACCCAGGATTTGCAGCAGAAGGAAGTCAAAGCAAACAGGCTGGACGTGGAGCTTGAGAATATGCTTCAATACTTGCAGGAAGAGTATGTGATGACATTTGAAAAAGCGAAGAGAGACTATCCGGGAGTCGATGATATTGATGAAGCATCAACGAAGGTCAAGCTGATCAAGCGGGCTATTGAAGAGCTTGGCACTGTGAATTTGGGTGCCATCGATGAGTATGACCGGATTAAAGAGCGTTACGAATTCCTGAAAGGCCAGCAAGACGATTTACTGGAAGCCAAACAAACGCTTCATACAGTCATTAATGAGATGGACGGTGAAATGAAACGGAAATTCGAAGATACCTTTACTAAAATCCGTGCTGAATTCGGTGAAGTCTTCCGTACTTTGTTCGGTGGAGGACGAGCCGACTTGCAACTCACTGATCCGAATGACATGTTAGAAACAGGTGTTGATATTGTTGCCCAGCCTCCGGGTAAGAAACTGCAGAATATGAGTTTGCTATCAGGTGGCGAACGTGCTCTGACAGCAATCGCTCTGCTATTCTCTATTCTGCGCGTCCGTCCTGTTCCATTTTGTGTACTGGACGAGGTGGAAGCAGCATTGGATGAAGCGAACGTGGATCGTTTTGCTAAATTCTTGAAAGAATTCAGTGAAAAGACACAGTTCATTGTCATCACTCACAGAAAAGGGACAATGGAAGAATCGGATGTACTTTACGGTGTGACCATGCAAGAGTCAGGGGTATCTAAACTTGTATCTGTCAGACTAGAAGAAACACCGGAATTATTGGAAGCATAGGAAGGATGAGTCGATGAGTTTTTTTAAGAAACTGAAAGAAAAATTCGTAAAAGATTCTGAGTCGGATGAAAAAAAAGAGGAACAGCAGGCCCAAGACACAGAGGATTCCGACGATCGGGAGGATTCTCAGGAGTCCGATGCACCACTCTCAGATAGCGCAGATAAAGAGGTGACCGACCTTCAGGGAGAAACAGAAACGAAAGAAACGGAAGACTCTTTGGATGGAGAAGACGCAACTGAACCTGAAGAGGAAGTAGAAGAAGAGGCTGCAGAATCATCTGTGGTTGATGATGACGAGGAGAATGTAGGAGCTCTGGATGAATCTATGACAGAAGATGATCATCGAGAGAGTCAGGAAGAGGATGAAAAAGTATCGATCGCCTCTAAATTTAAAATGGGACTGGCTAAAACCAGGAATTCATTTTCAACTAAAATTAATGATCTCGTCGCTCGTTACCGAACCGTCGACGAAGATTTCTTTGAGGAATTAGAGGAAGTGTTGATTTCTGCTGATGTCGGGGTTACAACCGTGATGGAAATGATTGAGGAGCTGGAAATGGAAGTGAAACGAAGAAACGTTCAGGATCCTCAAAAAGTGAAAGAAATTATTTCCGAAAAACTGGTTGAAATCTACTACGGGGATGATCGCGCTGAAGAGATCGAAGGGTTGAATGAAAATCCAGATGGTTTGACAGTCTATCTATTTGTTGGCGTAAATGGCGTAGGGAAAACAACGACCATTGGTAAACTCGCCCACCGATTGAAAAGTGAAGGGAAGAACGTAACCCTTGCCGCAGGAGATACATTCCGTGCAGGTGCCATAGAGCAACTGGAAGAGTGGGGCAAACGTGTAGGGGTGAATGTCACAAAGCATAGTGAAGGCAGTGATCCTGCTGCTGTCATTTATGATGGCATTCAATCGGCGAAATCGAAGAATGCCGATGTTCTCATCTGCGATACTGCCGGTCGTCTGCAAAATAAAGTGAACTTGATGAATGAGCTTTCCAAGGTGAAACGTGTCATTGAACGTGAAATTCCTGGAGCTCCTCATGAAGTGCTGCTTGTCCTGGATGCTACAACAGGACAGAATGCAATGAGCCAGGCAAAAACATTTTCCGAAGCGACGGATGTTTCCGGCATTGTCCTATCAAAACTTGATGGAACAGCAAAAGGCGGAATCGTTCTTGCCATCCGAAATGAATTGGAGATCCCGGTAAAACTTGTCGGCCTGGGAGAAAAAGTGACCGATCTTGAAACATTCGATGCTCATGCTTTCGTTTATGGTCTGTTCGCAGATATGATTGAAGAATATGAAGAAGAAGAAGAACTTTCATAAGCCTTGACATAAAGGTACATGTTCCTTTAGTATTTATGTGTAAAGGCATTTCACTTAACAAGGAGTGCTTCAAGCATGCTTGAAAAAACGACACGGATTAATTATCTATTTGATTTCTATCAATCGTTGTTAACTCCTAAGCAGAGAAACTATATGGAGTTGTACTATCTCGAAGATTATTCTCTTGGTGAAATATCGGAAACTTTTGATGTCTCACGTCAAGCCGTTTACGATAATATTCGCCGAACAGAGACGATGCTTGAAGAATATGAAAAAAAGCTTCATCTATATGGGAAGTTTGAAAAGCGGCAGAAAGTGATTAAGGAAATGGAGGCTCAGTTTAAAAAAGACGAGCTCCCTGCCCCTTATGAATCATGGCTGCACGAATTACAAGAATTAGAATAGGAGGGGATCTTCGATGGCATTTGAGGGTTTATCCGACCGTTTGCAGGAAACGATCAAGAAAATCAAAGGCAAAGGGAAGGTAAACGAACAAGACGTAAAAGAGATGACCAGGGAGGTCCGTCTCGCCCTCCTTGAGGCCGATGTAAACTTTAAAGTCGTTAAAGATTTTGTGAAGCGTGTCCGTGAACGCGCCGTCGGTCAAGAGGTCATGGAAAGCCTGACCCCTGGGCAGCAGGTTATCAAAGTTGTTAAAGAAGAGCTTACCGATCTGATGGGTGGCGACGAAAGTAAGATTGCTGTTGCCAAGCGTCCTCCGACGGTTATTATGATGGTCGGTTTGCAGGGTGCAGGTAAAACGACCACTACCGGGAAGCTTGCGAATCTGTTGCGCAAAAGCTACAACAGGAAGCCATTACTCGTTGGTGCGGACGTTTACCGTCCAGCTGCCATCCAGCAATTGCAGACACTCGGAAAACAGCTGGATATGCCTGTTCATGAGGAAGGTACCGAAGCAAATCCTGTGGACATCGCCAAAAATGCGATAGCCAAAGCCAAAGAGGAGCATCATGATTATGTGCTCATTGATACCGCTGGTCGTTTGCATATTGATGGCGACTTGATGGGTGAATTGCAGGAAATCAAGGAAGCTGTCAATCCTGATGAGATTTTCCTTGTTGTCGATGCCATGACGGGGCAGGATGCTGTAAACGTAGCTGAAAGCTTCGATGAGCAGCTGGACGTTACCGGTGTTCTTCTCACGAAACTGGATGGAGACACTCGTGGTGGTGCCGCATTATCCATCAAAGCCGTGACAGGTAAACCGATTAAATTCGCAGGTATGGGTGAAAAGCTTGACCAGCTTGAGACTTTCCACCCCGAGCGTATGGCGTCAAGGATTCTCGGAATGGGCGACATGCTCACCTTAATTGAAAAAGCACAGACGCAGGTTGATGAAAAGCAAGCGAAAGAGCTGGAGTCGAAAATGCGTAATGCTTCCTTTACTTTTGAGGATTTCCTTGAGCAGATGGAGCAAGTGAAAAATATGGGGCCGCTGGATGAAATTTTAAACATGATTCCTGGTGCGAACAAAATGAAGGGCCTTCAGAATGTGTCCTTCGATGACAAGCAGATTGTTCATGTCGAGGCCATCATCCAATCGATGACTAAAAATGAAAGACAGGACCCTTCTGTTATGAATGCAAGCCGTAAGAAGCGGATTGCTAAAGGTTCCGGAACTTCTGTTTCAGAGGTCAATAGACTGTTGAAGCAGTTTGAAGAAATGAAGAAAATGATGAAACAAATGAGCAATACGAAAGGGAAAAAAGGCAAAGGAATGAAATTTCCTTTTATGTAATGGAAAAAACCTTTACACACCCTTGAAGTTCTGCTAAAATCTAAATCTGTGTGAAACATTAAAGAAATTTTGGAGGTTGTTAAAAATGGCAGTAAAAATTCGCCTAAAACGTATGGGATCTAAGCGTAACCCATTTTATCGTGTAGTAGTTGCTGATTCTCGTTCTCCTCGTGATGGACGTATCATCGAGCAAATCGGAACATATAACCCAGTTGCTAACCCTGTAGAGGTTAAACTTGATGCTGAGAAAGCGATCGACTGGATGTCTAACGGCGCGAAGCCAAGCGACACTGTTCGTAACCTTTTCTCTAACGAAGGCATCATGAAGCAGTTCCACGATAAGAAAAACCAATAAATCATAAAGTAGTGGTGATCCCATGAAAACCTTAATCGAAACGATCGTAACTCCGCTTGTCGATCATCCTGATGACATTGTGGTGGATGAGAAAGAAGAAAATCACAAAGTGGTTTATCATCTAACGGTCCACCCGGATGATGTAGGGAAAGTAATCGGTAAGAACGGGCGGATTGCGAAAGCGATTCGGACTGTCGTTTATGCGGCAGGTTCAGATTCTGAAAAACGGATCTATTTGGATATCATGTAAGAGAACTAATTTTATTGGTGTAAGAAGGGAGAAGGGAAACCTTTTCCCTTTTTTACTATTCTCAAGGAATAGCAGAGGGGCGGGCGAAAGATGCAGATCATCCGAACAGTACCTGTCAAACAGATTTTGACAGAGACGAGCCGTGCGCAAATCAAGGAAAAGTTCGACGAAAGATACCAACGTCTGGAACGTGAATGCAGGCAGCTTTCGTTTGAACAGAAAAAGCTGGAACGTAAGCCCGGGGTTTCCAGGCAGGAAGTGGAGCGGCGTTTTTCGAAAGAAATCGGTCGGAGAAAAGATCAACTGAAGTGGCTTGAATATCAACGTAAACAGTTGGATATCCTGCCAGATGGAAGTGAACTTGAAACGGATGAAGTACAGGCATTGATTGAAGTTGAAGAAGGCGATCAATGGGAACAGGTCATTCAGGATCGTCAAATCGTCGTGGAAGACGGAAAAGTCATACGAGCGAGGTAATTGCACTCATGGAAAAACAGTTATTTAATGTTGGTAAAATCATAAACACACACGGCATCAAAGGAGAAGTGAAAGTTCATCGTGTCACTGATTTTGATGAACGATTTGAACCAGGTCAGCTTTTGTATTGGGTAAGTGATAACAGCGAGCCGAAACCACTGGTCATTCGGACACACCGGAATCATAAAGGTTTCGACCTTGTAAGCTTTGAGGATCACCTTACGATTAATGATGTCGAAGGATACAAGAATGGAAAGCTGATGGTTTCAGAAGAAGATCATGAAGAGCTTGATGATCATGAATTCTATTTTTATGAAATCATTGGGTGTACCGTGTTTTTAGAGTCAGGAGAAGAGTTAGGTGAAATCAAAGAAATCCTTACCCCTGGCGCGAACGACGTTTGGGTTGTGAAGCGTAAGAATCAGCCGGATGTTCTCATTCCGTATATCGAACCTGTCGTTAAAGAAGTGGATCCGGAGCGGAAAACCATCATCATCGATCCAATAGAGGGGCTGCTAGACTAATGCATATCGATATTCTGACACTTTTTCCAGAAATGTTTGATGGTGTACTGCAGAATTCCATCATGAAGCGTGCTCAGGAACAAGGCGCCTTTTCACATCAGTATGTCAATTTCCGTGATTACACTGAAAACAAGCACAATAAAGTTGATGATTACCCTTATGGTGGAGGAGCTGGGCTTGTTCTATCCCCGCAGCCCATCTTTGACAGCATTCAGTCCATCAAAGACACAGCGGAAAAACCTCCACGCGTCGTGCTTCTTTGCCCGCAGGGAGAACCCTACTCCCAGCAAAAAGCGGAAGAACTTTCCGAAGAAGATCATCTTGTCTTTATTTGCGGCCATTATGAAGGGTATGATGAACGGATCAGACAGGAACTGGTGACCGATGAAATTTCCATCGGTGACTATGTCCTTACTGGTGGAGAGCTTGGTGCGATGGTTGTCATCGATTCCGTAGTCCGACTTCTTCCAGGAGTTCTCGGTAATGAACAGTCGGCCCCAATGGACTCATTCTCAAACGGTTTGCTGGAGCATCCTCATTATACGAGACCGGCGGATTTTCGAGGTCACAAAGTACCGGATGTTCTTTTGTCAGGAAACCATGCTAAAATCGATGAATGGCGTCATTATCAGTCATTAAAACGAACCTATGAGAGAAGACCGGATCTGCTTGAAGGAAGAGAATTATCTGTGAAAGAACAAACGTGGGTGGAAGAGTGGAAAAATCGTTGAGCCCTGTTGATGTTTGTCTCTCGATATGGTATATTAAATCTTGTGCTTAAACGTACGGTTTAAGTGGAAAACGATGTTCCGCTGCCTCTTAGAAGACAAGAGCATTAGTTAAAAAGGAGTGAAAATCATGCAACAATTGATTCATGACATTACAAAAGAACAACTTCGTTCGGATCACCCTGATTTCCGTCCTGGTGATACTGTAAAAGTACACGTGAAAGTTGTCGAAGGCACACGTGAACGTATCCAGGTATTCGAAGGTGTTGTCATCAAGCGTCAGAACGGCGGAATCAGCGAAACATTCACTGTTCGTAAGATTACTTACGGAACAGGTGTTGAGCGTACATTCCCAGTTCATTCTCCACGTATCGCTAAGATCGAGCGTACTCGTCGTGGTAAAGTACGTCGTGCGAAACTTTACTACTTGCGTAACCTACGCGGTAAAGCGGCACGTATTAAAGAAATTATCTAATTTCAGTGAAAAGGAGCTTGCGATGTCAAGCTCCTTTTTTCTACTTATCTATAGGTATTATTTTCGAGACATGATTTTTCAAAAGCATCTAACCCCTCATGAGACTTTCAAAATTGAGTTTTCAAAAACAATGCTAAACGAAAATGGAACCAAGGTTTATGAAATTTATGATATGATTTATAAGACTATAACATAAGACAAGCGAGCATTCAGCAGCAAATTTAACCCTGTATTATGGAAAGGCTGTGTCTCTACAGCCGGTATACTGTGGTTTTGCCGCTCCAGACTCCTTCATTCAAGGAAGAAGGGATAATGATGAAACAACAATGGTTGGACTGGTTGAAAGCATTTCTTATCGCTGGTGTATTAGCTGTCATCGTAAGAGTGTTTTTGTTTGCACCCGTCGTCGTTGAAGGACCTTCCATGTTGACCACTTTACATAGCGGAGATCATTTGATCGTGAGCAAACTCAATTATACGCTTGGATCGCCGGAGCGATTTGATGTCGTTGTATTTCATGCAACAGAACGTAAAGACTATATCAAACGGGTGATCGGCCTTCCTGGTGATCATATTGCCTATGAAGATGATCAACTCTATGTAAATGGAGAACCCGTGGAAGAACCTTTTCTTGATGAACGTAAACAGCAATTAAGTGGCACCCGCCCGTTGACTGATGACTTCATCATGGAAGAGGATATGCCAGGCAACTACAAAGAAGTCCCGGAGGGTCATTTGTTCGTGCTTGGTGATAACCGCAACAACTCGACAGACAGCAGGATGCTCGGCATGATTGATCAAGAGCAGATGGTAGGGGAAGCTGTTGTTTCCTATTGGCCATTAAATCGCATCCAGCTTGTGAACTAGGAGGATCTATATGACCATTCAATGGTTCCCGGGCCACATGGCCAAAGCAAAAAGGGAAGTCGCTGAGAAACTTAAACTCGTGGATTTCGTAATTGAACTCGTAGATGCACGTGCCCCAATGTCTTCTCAGAACCCCATGCTTCATAACACGCTACAAGAAAAGCCCAAAATGATGGTGTTGATGAAAAAAGATCTCGCCGACACCCATGTTACCACGGAGTGGATTGAACATTTTAAAGAACAAGGTATTCCAGCCGTCGCTATTGAGGCAAATCATAAACAGGATGTACAGAAAGTTGTCCAGCTGGCAAAAGAGTTAGGGAAAGAGAAAATGGATAAACTCAAAGCGAAAGGCATCCGTCCAAGAGCCTCACGGGCGATGATCATAGGCATCCCGAACGTAGGTAAATCAACCTTGATCAATAGACTGGCCAACAAGAAAATGGCTAAAACAGGGGATAAACCAGGCGTCACCACGAAGCAGCAGTGGATAAAAGTGAAAAAAGAATTTGAATTGCTTGATACCCCTGGAATTCTATGGCCGAAGTTCGAAGAAGAGGAAGTTGGATATCGCTTAGCTGCGATTGGCACGATTAAAGATCAAATCCTTCCTAAAGAAGATGTAGCCGCCTATGTCCTTCATTTTCTCCATCAATCCTATCCAGAACGACTTGAAGAGAGATTTAGTCTTGAGAATGTGGATGATATGATGGAAGCATTTGAGACCATTGGGAAAAAACGAGGCTGCCTCGAAAGTGGAGGCCGTATTAACTTTGAAAAAGTCTCTGACATTATCTTACAAGACTTGCGAACAGGGAAGCTGGGTACGATCACCCTTGAACACCCTGACTCATAAACAAAAGCGCAAAGAGGCTCCAGGCCCTTGCGCTTTCTTTTATGAGTTTATTTCTGAATTGCACCTCTAAATCATTCATCCATGGCCACATTAGATATTAAATAGAAAGCGATTATTTGATTTTAGAATGATGAAAATTGTCCGATATGATAAGAAATGGAGGGTTTAAGCTTCATGACCCAATTGACAGTAGCCCAGGTAAAGGAAAGACTGAATGACGATACATTAACCTCTCAAGAGTTAGCTTTGTTTAAAGAGGATTCGAGAAAAGGGGTACAGCAACTTGTGAAGCGTTACCATAAGGAAATCCGTCAAAAGCAAGAGCTGAGAAGTCAGTATGAGAAGATGATGGTCTTTGAAGAAGATCTCTTCCAACGTGGATTCACCCAGATTGCAGGAATAGACGAAGCAGGGCGAGGGCCCATTGCCGGTCCTGTTGTGGCCGGGGCTGTTATTTTACCTCGTGATTATTACTTAGAAGGACTGAATGATTCGAAGAAACTTTCTTTGAAGAATCGGGAGGCATACTTTGAGCGGATCAAAGCAGATGCTGATTGGGGTGTTGGTATTGTCACAAATGAAGAGATCGATCAAATCAACATATATCAAGCATCTAAACTTGCTATGAAGAGAGCCGTCGAAGATCTTTCAGGCCACCCGGAACATTTACTAATTGATGCGATGGAACTGGACGCGATTTCGAGCCCTCAAACAAAGCTCATTAAAGGGGACGAGAGAAGTGTTTCGATTGCTGCAGCTAGTGTCATTGCCAAAGTGACAAGAGACCGCATGATGGCTGAAATAGACGAACGGTATCCAATGTACGAGTTCCGTAACAATCAGGGATATGGAACAAAACCACACGTCGAAGCACTAAAAAGTCACGGGCCCTCTCCGGTGCATAGAAAAACATTTGCCCCTGTGAAAGATCTGCTTTAAGAAAGGGATGAAAAAGAGATGAATCATATAATCAATGGTCTTACACGTTTATCTTCACAAGCACCTCTGTCTGCTGAACTCAAATCGGGCCAACTGGTAAAAGGGAAAGTCATTCAATCCCTGCAAGACAACAAAGTTGTGGTGAACTTGGGGAAGAAGAGTGTGGAAGCTATCGTGACTCAGTCGTTGATGAAAGGTTCATCTTATTTATTCCAAATCGAGCAGGTTGAACCATCTCTTTTATTACGAGCTGTCTCTCGTTCTGAAGCGCGTAGAGAGCAATTAGATCATGCATCACTTTTAAAGCAAATAGGTGTAAAAGTAAACAAAGACAACCTCTCCCTGATGAAAGCCATCGTTAATTTAAAGGTACCATTGAATAAGAAAGATTTGGTCCAAGCGTTCAGCTTGGTACAGTCTTCTTCCAACCAGCCATTTTCACGCGATCTATTACTACATATGGTAAGCAGGAAGATGCCCATTCAACCCTCAGTATATGCGGCATTATCTATGAAATACACAGTTGAATATTCTCAAGCTTTGTCAGATGTTGAGCAACAATTAAGCGGAAAATCACTCTCTTATTCTGATGAAAAAATTTTATCAATGATTCGAACTTTACGAGCTGAACCAAACCCCTATGCAGACAGGGATGCTTTGAATAGATTAAGCTCTAAACTAGCACAGGGTTCACAAGTGACTTTTCATCTCCTTAAGAAAGCCACGCTCATAGACAATAAGCATACCCTCTCATCATTTCAGGAAGAGTGGTCTCAAAACAACCCCGCCATGGATACGTTACCTTTTTCAAAAAGACGGGTAGCGGTTTCTTTACATCAGTTGTTACTAAATCAACTGCCTCTGACAGCTTCAGAAAATCAAACGATCAAACAATGGATGAATACATCGGAAAAAATCCTGTCACTCTGGGCACCGCAGCCTTCTGACAGTGATTTCTCCATGTTGCCTCGCCAAATACGCAGCCATTGGTCGGAGACTTTAAGGAAAATGGTGGACCAAAAAATATTAGCACGAATAACTCCGCATTTGCAGGAGTCCACTAAGGTTTTTATGGATAAAGCCGTCACTTTTTCAGATCAGAGCCAGATTGAAAAACCCCCTTTTACAAGAACTGAATTTAGTTCTTTTGTTGCTACTATGCAAAAATTATTTGGAAAACAACTATCAATGGAGCAGCAAAAGTTCCTTGTTGAATCATTGCACGCATTAAGTCAACATGTATCCGTATCTGACAAAGACAAAATGTGGATCCAATTGAAAGCAATAGTGAATGAAACAGGTTTCAATGATGAGCATTTTCTAGCAAGAGCCCTTGAAAAGGGTGATGTACCTGTGCAGTCAGAAAGCTCATTAAAATCGTTGCTCATCAAGGCGGCGAATGAAGGTTCAGATGTAAAAACGGATACAGCAAATCGACTGATAAACCTCATCAATGGCTCTCAAATTGCTTCCTACCAGGATAACCCTCAAACACTGCAAATAGCCCTTCAATTTCCAGGTGATTTCTTAGGGGCTTTAAAGGATGTTCACATGAACATGGAGGGACGGAAGAATGAGGATGGGCAAATAGATTCTGACTATTGTCATGTCATGTTCTACTTACATCTTTCTCAGCTGGAGGAAACCGTCATAGACCTTCAGATCGTTGAACGCCGTGTCTCTGTCGTCATTTATAATGAGAAACCAGAGCTGGAAAAGCTTTTCAAACCGTATCAACAGAAATTAGAAATAGGCTTAGAAAAGGCGGGGTATGAATTGAACTCTTTGAAGGCACGTGTCACGAAAGAAGTCTCGAAAATCCCGGACTCCAACATAAATGAGGAGGGGATAGAAGGGGTGGATCTCAGAATATGAATGAAAAAAGAAAAGAAGCCATTGCTTTGACTTATCAATCTGAAAAAGCGGCTGCTCCCGAGGTTGTGGCAAAAGGAAAGGGCATCATTGCTGAAAATATATTAAAAGCAGCAGAGGAGCATCAAGTTCCTGTACAAGAAGACGCTACGCTCGTCGAATTGCTTTCGGAGTTGAACATCAATGAACAAATCCCGGAAGATCTTTATCAGGTGGTTGCTGAAGTTTTCGCCTTCATTTACAACGTTGAGCAGGAACTTAATAAATAACACTTTTGTAAGGATATGACAGGATAGTGAAGGCTCGTCATCGAGTTGTTTTCGGTGTTCATGGCCTTGTATTTCCAGTCGTGCCTAACCAGGTGAATGCCGCATTGGTACTCCTGTGTAGGAGTCTCGCAGCTTCCCAGCATCCCATGGGTGATGGTGATAAACGAACCCTCAAGGGACGCATATTTCCGCTTGTCCAGTAGACATAAGGCGCTTTGTAACAGCATTTTATTGGGGAAAACACAGATTTGAGCGCTCCATAGATCTGGGAAGTTCCTTTCTAATGGCAGAGGCTCCCCGCGATCCCGTGGAAAGCAAGATATTCCCCGCAGCTCCATTCACTAACCAGAAATATTGAAAATGAGTTTTCCTCAATCGAGGGGATGTTTGGAGGAAATGGATAGGGTAAATTTATCATTTTTAATCTAGTTTACATAATAATATACCTGGTAATCTATTGAATTTTTCGACAGATATCTAGCTTAGTATGGACAATTGATAGCGTTTTTTTATACAATGTACATGCAGTGAAATTTGATGGGAGGATGAAACATGAACATTCACGAGTATCAAGGAAAAGAAATCATGCGTGATTTTGGCGTATCTGTGCCAAATGGACACGTCGCATATACCGTAGATGAAGCTGTCGAAGCAGCAAAGAAATTAGGTAGCGATGTCACAGTTGTCAAAGCGCAGATCCACGCAGGTGGCCGCGGGAAAGCCGGCGGAGTCAAAATTGCTAAAAATCTTGACGAGGTGCGTACATACGCTGACGAAATACTAGGAAAAACTCTTGTAACCCATCAGACTGGACCAGAAGGCAAAGAAGTAAAGCGCTTACTTATCGAAGAAGGCTGCGATATTAAGAGCGAGTACTATGTCGGTCTTGTTCTCGATCGCGCGACTAGCCGTGTGACGATGATGGCATCTGAAGAAGGTGGCACAGAAATTGAGGAAGTCGCAGAAAAGACTCCTGAAAAAATCTTCAAAGAAGTCATTGATCCTGTGACAGGTCTTACACCATTCCAGGCGCGTCGACTTGCATTTAATATTAATATTCCGAAAGAATCTTTAGGAAAAGCAGTTAAGTTTATGCTTGGCCTTTATGACGTCTTTGTACAAAAGGATTGCTCTGTTGCAGAAATCAACCCACTTGTTACAACAGGTGACGGGGAAGTAATGGCGCTTGACTCCAAGTTAAACTTTGACGATAACGCTCTTTTCCGTCAAAAAGACATTGCTGAACTTCGTGATCTTGAAGAAGAAGATCCAAAAGAAGTAGAAGCATCCAAATACGACCTTAGTTACATCGCACTTGATGGAAACATTGGCTGTATGGTTAATGGTGCAGGTCTTGCGATGGCTACCATGGATACAATCAAACACTATAGTGGAGACCCTGCCAACTTCCTGGATGTCGGAGGCGGCGCTACAACAGAAAAAGTTACCGAAGCTTTCAAAATCATCCTTTCTGATGAAAATGTAAAAGGAATTTTCGTTAACATCTTCGGAGGCATTATGAAATGTGATGTCATCGCTGAGGGTGTGGTTGAAGCGACGAAACAAATCGGACTTACATTGCCGCTCGTTGTTCGTCTGGAAGGTACGAACGTAGATGCTGGGAAGAAAATTCTTGATGAATCAGGCTTGAACATCACTTCTGCAGATTCTATGGCAGAAGGCGCACAAAAAATCGTTGAACTAGTCAAGTAAGAAAGGCGGGTAATCAGATGAGTGTATATATTGATAAGAACACAAAAGTCATTGTTCAAGGAATTACAGGATCGACAGCACTTTTCCATACAAAACAAATGGTTGAGTATGGTACACAAATTGTGGGCGGTGTAACGCCTGGTAAAGGCGGCACTGAGGTTGAAGGAATTCCAGTCTTTAATACAGTTGCAGAAGCTGTAGAGAAAACTGGAGCAAATGCTTCCGTCATTTATGTCCCTGCACCGTTTGCAGCGGATGCCATCATGGAAGCGACAGATTCAGAAATGGATCTTGCTATTTGCATCACTGAACATATTCCTGTTTTGGATATGATCAAAGTTAAACGTTACATGGAAGGAAAGAAAACTCGCCTTGTGGGACCGAACTGTCCTGGTGTCATCACTCCTGATGAATGTAAGATCGGCATCATGCCTGGTTACATCCATAAAAAAGGTCATGTAGGCGTCGTTTCTCGTTCTGGTACACTGACATATGAAGCGGTCCATCAGCTTTCTGAAGCTGGCATTGGTCAATCCACTGCGGTAGGAATCGGCGGTGACCCTGTGAATGGGACCGACTTCATCGATGTCCTGAAGGCTTTCAATGAAGACCCTGATACTGAAGCGGTCATCATGATTGGTGAAATTGGCGGAACTGCCGAGGAGGAAGCAGCTGAATGGGTGAAAGCGAACATGAACAAACCTGTCGTCGGCTTCATTGGCGGTCGTACAGCCCCTCCAGGAAAACGCATGGGCCACGCTGGTGCAATTATTTCCGGTGGTAAAGGTACGGCTGATGAAAAAATCCGTGTCATGAACGAATGTGGAATCCAAGTGGCTGAAACACCTTCAGTGATGGGTGAAACATTAATCGGGGTTTTAAAAGATCAGAATTTATTCGATAAGTGTAAAACCCACTAATTAAATGAAGAAAGAGGCCGTATCGATGAACAGGTACGGCCTCTAAATTATGGAAATGAGGTGCCTGATGAAAGACCGTAGAACACGCTTACTCCTTCTTCATGATTCTCCTCACATGACAAGACCGCTCGTGAGAAAATTACTTCAGATTGATGCTTCTTTATTTCACCCCTTTTCATGTTCAGCTTCACAGTTATCCAAAGATCTATCCATTCCTCTTTCTAGATCACAATCCATCCTCCGTCATATAACAGCACCTAATATAATGAAGAAACTCGACATATATGATCAAAAATATACAATTGTCACCGTCTTTGATCATACTTATCCAGAGTCTTTAAAAACGATTCCCGACCCACCTTATGTCCTTTATACGCAAGGAGATGTATCGTTTTTTCATAACCCCCTTTCCATCAGTGTAATCGGCACTCGGAAGCCGTCATCGTATGCATTTCCTTCTATGAAAGCTGTACTTATTCCTCTTATCAAATCCGGCTTTACCATAGTCAGTGGGATGGCACAGGGAATTGATCAACTTGCCCACACGTTAGCAAGTGAATACAATGGAAAAACAATTGCAGTTCTCGGTTCTGGATTTCAGCATATTTATCCTAAGAACAACCCTGCACTATACCATAACTTGTCTGTAAATCACTTAGTCATTAGTGAATACCCGCCAAACTGCCCCCCGAAAAAGTATCATTTCCCTGAGCGTAACCGCCTGATCGCCGGGTTGACTCCGAGTACCTTTGTCATTGAAGCTCGATTGAAGAGTGGAACATTAATTACAGTAGACCAGGCCTTGGAGCAGGGGAAAGATGTTTATGCACTTCCGGGCCCTGCAGGAAGGATAACCAGTGAAGGGTGTCATAAAATGATTAATGAGGGCGCAAAATTGGTTCATACGTATCACGACATTCTGGAAGATTGGTTAGAAAAATTTGAATAATCCGTTACAAAGGTGTTACATTCAAGGGTGAGATTGGACCAATTTGTGACTTTTTTGAAAAATATATGTTTGACAAACGGTTTCATTGTATTTAATAATAGGGAAGATTTATTTTATAAAAAGCTGATTCACCCACTAGCATGGAAAGATGACCACGTTCGAGTGACTTTTTCTTACTGGAGAAGACAGTTAGGCTTCCTTTTTCCATTTGATTAAGTTTTAGAGCGATAGGTAAATTTAAAAAACAAAAATGTAAAAAGAGTGTATGAAACATAAAGAGAAAACACCTCTATGGGAGGAACCTATATGGCAGATTATCTGGTAATAGTAGAATCACCTGCAAAAGCAAAAACAATTGAACGATACCTGGGAAAGAAATATAAAGTCAAAGCATCCCTTGGACATGTGCGTGACTTGCCTAAGAGTCAAATGGGTGTGGACGTTGAAAATGAATTCAATCCCAAATATATAACGATCAGGGGAAAAGGCCCTGTTTTAAAAGAACTGAAGACTGCCGCCAAAAAGGCAAAGAAAGTTTATCTCGCTGCCGACCCCGACCGTGAAGGGGAAGCGATTGCCTGGCATTTAGCCCACAGTTTGGAAATTGATGATACTTCAGATTGTAGAGTCGTTTTCAACGAAATCACCAAAGAAGCAATAAAAGATTCATTTAAACACCCGAGATCGATCGATTCAGATCTGGTGGATGCTCAACAGGCCCGCCGGATTCTTGACCGCCTTGTCGGATATAACATCAGCCCGATTCTTTGGAAGAAAGTGAAAAAGGGCTTGAGTGCGGGTCGTGTTCAATCCGTTGCCGTGAAAATTATCATTGATCGCGAAAATGAAATTAAAAAATTCCAACCCGAAGAATATTGGACCATTGAAGCTGATTTCTTAAAAGAAAAAGAGACCTTTGAAGGTTCCTTTTACGGTGTTGATGGCAAGAAAAAGGATTTGAAAACACAGGATGATGTTGATGAAATCCAAAAGCGGATGAAGGGAAAAGATTTCTCTGTAGAGAAAGTAAACAAAAGAGAAAGAAAAAGGAACCCGTCTCTTCCTTTCACCACTTCCTCACTGCAGCAGGAAGCGGCACGTAAATTGAACTTCCGTGCGAAGAAGACAATGATGATTGCTCAACAGCTTTATGAAGGAATCGATCTTGGCGGAAAGCAGGGGACTACTGGTTTAATTACGTATATGCGTACGGATTCCACACGTTTGTCGAATTCGGCCAAAGAGGACGCTAAGCAATACATCGAAGGTAATTTCGGTAAAGAGTTTCTTGGTCAAAGCAAAGGGGCCAAAAAGCAAGAAGGAGCACAAGATGCACACGAGGCCATCAGGCCTACAGGAGCAGATCGTGATCCAAAAGCTATGAAGAGCATATTATCCCGTGATCAGTATCGTCTGTATAAATTGATTTGGGACAGGTTTATAGCAAGCCAAATGGCGCCAGCCGTGTTGGATACAATGACTGTACACCTTTACAATGAAGGGGTGGAATTCAGAGCTACAGGTTCTGAAGTGAAATTCAAAGGGTTTATGAAAGTGTATATTGAAGGTCGGGATGATAATAAGAAAGAGAAAGACAAGCTTTTGCCTCATCTTGAAGAAGGGATGACTGTAAAAGCAGAAGAAATCCAACCGAACCAACACTTCACGCAGCCTCCTCCAAGGTATACGGAAGCGCGTCTGGTTAAGACACTTGAGGAGCTCGGGATCGGGCGTCCTTCAACTTATGCACCAACCCTTGATACCATTCAGCGTCGTGGTTATGTCGCTCTGGATAATAAACGTTTTATTCCAACGGAGCTCGGTGAAATTGTTCTTGAGCAATTGAGAGAGTACTTCCCGGAAATCATTGACGTCGATTTTACGAAAGGTATGGAAGATGACCTTGATGCAATTGAGGATGGAAAAGAGGATTGGGTGAATATCATCAGCCAATTCTATAATGGTTTTCAGCCTCGCTTAGAAAAAGCGGAAAAAGAAATGGAAGAAATTGAAATAAAAGATGAGCCTGCAGGAATTGATTGCGAGAAATGTGGGCATGAAATGGTCTATAAAATGGGGAGGTACGGGAAGTTCCTTGCATGCTCGAATTTCCCTGACTGCCGCAATACGAAACCGATTCTTAAAAAGGTCGGAGTCACTTGTCCGAAATGTAAAGATGGAGAAGTCGTTGAACGGAAAAGTAAGAAAAACCGCAAGTTCTTTGGTTGTGAAAACTATCCTGATTGTGACTTCATATCTTGGGATAAGCCAATCAGCAGACCTTGTCCGAAATGTGAATCTCTCCTTGTGGAGAAGAAGTCGAAGAAGGGCACTCAGATTCAGTGTACCGAATGTGACTATAAAGAAGAGCCTCAATCATGATCTAGTTATAAAACCAAGAGTCTATGACTATCCTTTTAGTTATAGACTCTTTTTTATTTGTTACAACAGATGTTGGATTACATGACAGCTGCTAAACAGATCAAAGGTGCAACCTAAGACTTAAAGAATAGGGATAAATTATGAAATCGATGACCAGTTTTTATGGAACGTAAGTTTTTGATTGACAGCTATAATATGGGACGCTATAATTACGCTTTGGTAAGTATACATACTTGACACATATCCTAATGAAACTACGATTTCTGAGACTCCTTGGTTATTAAGAGTTGGAAACAATTCAGAATTTTGTTACATTTTAATTAAATGCATTGTTATGTCTATGAGTGTTGTGATAAAATTTAGACGCCTTTGAGAGGTGGCAGGAATTATGCAGTCATACAAAGATCTTTTTATGGAATACCTTCAAATTGAAAAAAACGCTTCGCCTCTTACTTTAAAACATTACGGAAGGGATTTGGATGAATTTGAATCGTTTCTCACATCCGAGGGGGTAACGATTCAGGAATGTGAATACCCCGTCATTCGAATCTTTTTATCAAGGCAGTATGATGCGCAACATTCAAGAAGGACAGTCTCCAGAAAAATATCAAGTTTGAGAAGCTATTTCCGTTTTTTAGAACGAGAAGAAATTGTCGGTCAGAACCCATTTTTAAATGTGGTGTTGCCTAAGAAAGAAAGTCCTATACCGAACTTCTTCTATGAAGAAGAATTAGAGAAACTATTCACAGTGAGTGATCTTCATACGCCCTTAGGACAGAGAAACCAGGCTCTTATCGAACTTCTTTATGGAACGGGTATACGTGTCAGTGAATGTGTGAAAATGGACCTCTCTGACCTGGATTTTTCATTGAATACAGCTCTTGTTCATGGAAAAGGAAGTAAAGACCGCTACGTTCCATATGGGCAATTTGCTGCAAAATCACTTCACACATATATAAATGATGGCAGGAATCAATTGGCTTCTAAGAAAAATACATCGAGTAAACGGTTGTTTTTGAATGCTAAAGGCGGTCCTTTAACAGCCGATGGGATCAGGCTTATATTGAAAAAAATGGTGGAAAATGCTGCAATGACGGTGGATATTCACCCCCATAAATTGAGGCATTCGTTTGCTACCCACCTGCTGAACGAAGGGGCAGATCTGCGCTCTGTACAGGAATTGTTAGGGCATGAACGGCTCTCTTCCACTCAGATTTATACGCACGTATCGAAAGATCGATTGAAAAATGTATATATGAACAGTCATCCCCGAGCGAATAAGAGGTGAAAATAATGGAGCAGCAATTTCATGCAACAACGATCTTCGCCGTCCAGCACAACGGAGAGTGTGCGATGAGCGGAGATGGTCAGGTTACATTAGGAAATCAAGTAGTGATGAAACACAAGGCAAGGAAAGTCCGCCGATTATTTAATGATCAAGTATTAGCAGGCTTCGCTGGTTCTGTGGCCGATGCTTTTACTCTATTTGAGAAGTTTGAAGGAAAGCTGGAAAGCTATGACGGGAACCTTGCTAGAGCTTCTGTAGAACTTGCCAAAGAGTGGCGGAGTGATCGCGTTCTGAGGAAATTAGAAGCGATGTTGATCGTCATGGATAAAGAAAATATGTTTCTTGTATCAGGTACTGGGGAAGTAATAGAACCGGACGATGGTATTCTTGCTATCGGTTCAGGTGGTAACTTCGCTTTGAGTGCAGGGAGAGCCTTGAAACGTTATTCACCGGACCAATCTGCTTCTCAAATTGCCAAAGCAGCACTTGAGGTTGCAGGAGAGATCTGCGTGTTTACTAATGATCAAATAATTCTGGAAGTTCTCGATTAAGGGGGACCATGTATGTCATTAAACTTGACTCCAAGACAAATTGTTGAAAAACTTGATCAATATATTATTGGCCAGGAGAGCGCGAAGCGATCTGTAGCCATTGCTCTTCGTAACAGGTATCGCCGCATGCAGCTAACAGATGATTTGAAAGATGAAATCGTACCGAAAAACATCTTGATGATGGGGCCTACAGGAGTAGGTAAAACTGAAATTGCCCGTCGTTTAGCGAAATTAGTCGGGGCTCCTTTTGTTAAAGTAGAAGCTACCAAATTCACTGAGGTCGGTTACGTAGGACGTGATGTGGAATCCATGGTACGTGACTTAGTGGAAATGGCCGTACGTATGGTGAAGGAAGAGAAAATGGAGGCTGTGAAAGACAGAGCAGAAGAACAAGCGAACAAGCGCCTTGTAAAACTGCTCGTCCCTTCTAAGAAAAAACAGTCCAATAATTTCAAAAACCCATTTGAGATGATCTTTAATCAAGGCAATCAACAGGAAGTTGAGCCTGATGAAAAGAGCGAAGAAGCGGAAATAGAGACAAAAAGAAGCCGTATTCGTCATCAATTGGATCTTGGTGAGCTGGAGGACCGTATGGTAACCATCGAGGTGGAAGAATCTCAATCTTCCATGTTTGACATGATGCAAGGCTCCGGTATGGAACAGATGGGTATGAATATGCAGGATGCATTCAGTCAATTCATGCCGAAAAAGAAAAAGAAACGTAAACTTCCTGTTTCCGAAGCACGAAAAGTATTAACACAGGAAGAAGCAGGCAAATTGGTGGATATGGATGAAGTCGGTCAGGATGCTGTAGCTAAAGTAGAACAAGCCGGGATGATCTTTATTGATGAGATCGATAAAGTGGCGGCCAAGGGTGACAACCAGGCGAATGTATCACGGGAAGGTGTGCAAAGAGACATCCTTCCAATCGTCGAAGGCTCGACGGTCGTCACGAAATACGGACCTGTTGCAACTGACCATATTCTATTTGTTGCTGCCGGTGCTTTCCATATGGCGAAGCCTTCGGACTTAATTCCAGAACTGCAGGGAAGGTTTCCCATCCGTGTAGAGTTGAATAAACTCAGTGTTTCTGACTTCAAGAACATTTTAACTGAGCCTTCGAATGCTCTTTTGAAACAATATAAGGCATTACTTGAAATAGAAGGTATAAAGGTTGAATTTTCTGACGATGCTATTACTAGACTCGCAGAAATCGCTCATGAAGTAAATCAGGAAACAGATAACATTGGGGCGCGGAGGCTGCATACGATTTTAGAAAAACTGCTGGAGGATTTATCTTTTGAAGCCCCTGACGTCACGATGGAAACCATTGAGATTACACCACAGTACGTAGACAGCAAACTATCATCAATTGTAAAAAACAAAGATTTGAGTCGATTTATTTTATAGGGTGAACAACAAGGAGGAAATGAACATGAAACTATTAGACCGCGCACGTAAAATCAATGCCATGCTGCAAAAAACAACGGGTAAATCCGTGGACTTCAATGATATGTCCGCAACAATGCGAGACGTGATTGAGGCGAATACATTCGTCTTAAGCCGTCGAGGGAAGCTTCTAGGCTTTGCCATCAATCAGGAAATTGAGAACGAGCGAATGAAAGCCATGCTTTCTGAACGTCAATTCCCGGAAGAGTACACACAAAACCTATTTAAAATAGAAGAAACAACGCCGGATATCGATATCAACAGTGAATACACAGCTTTCCCGGTTGAGAACCGTGAACTGTTTGAAAACGGCCTAACAACAATCGTTCCAATCATTGGTGGTGGCCAGCGTTTAGGTACGCTTATTCTGAGCCGTCTGAATAGTAATTTTAATGAAGATGACCTTCTGCTAGCTGAATACGGGGCTACTGTAGTTGGTATGGAAATTCTTCATGAAAAAACAGAAGAAATCGAACAGGAAGCACGAAGCAAAGCCGTCGTACAAATGGCGATCAGCTCCCTATCCTATAGTGAACTTGAAGCTATCGAACACATTTTTGAAGAGCTGGAAGGGAACGAAGGGCTGCTTGTAGCAAGTAAAATTGCCGACCGTGTAGGAATTACAAGGTCAGTGATTGTTAATGCCCTTAGAAAACTGGAAAGTGCAGGTGTTATCGAGTCTCGTTCATTAGGGATGAAGGGAACCTATATCAAAGTGTTGAATAACAACTTCCTACTGGAGCTTCAAAAGCTTCGTACCAATTAAGTAAAACCAAACCGCCACTTTTTACAAAGTGGCGGTTTTTTTTATGCGTTTATTGAGTTTCAATAGGCCCTGTTATTCCTTAACATCGTGGTGATGGGATGAGCTTCATCGTTCAGACACGTTTATCTCCTGGAAATTCTGCAATGACACTTTCCTGTAGGTTGTAGCGAGGCTTTAGCACAGCGTCCGGCCTGTTCTATTCAATATCCGTCTGCCAGCGGGAGATCTGTAGTTTCTTAAGCGGGCCCACCCGATTGATGTTACAGAAGAACCTTCATGCGCGAGAGCTCTCTTTTACTCACTCTCATGCTATAAAAAATGATTATTTTTACCTCAATACCTGATCAGGAGAGGAAATGACTCACTTTCATGAAGTCGTTATTATCATAAGAGTTCTTGAAGAACATTGAGAAGTCGGAGAACGGAAGCGGGAATGGAGGGTTTTCACATGAAATCTGCAGCTACGCTAATCTGTGATATAAACGCTGGATGAAGCCCATGAAGTAAACAAAAAGAACGCAGAAATTCGAATGTGATTCAAAAGGCTTACTGAACTTCACGAAAAAGGGTGGATTTCTCTCCTCTATAATCGTAGTGATAGCAGACTTTTACATTAATTCCATATATTGAAACGAAGAAAGACCATTTTTTCCAGGGTGATGTGTTTTTTAACAGTTTTAACCTATTTTCACTATCTTATGTCGTGTTTTAAAAATATCCAAAATATATTCACTATTCGACAAAAAGTTATGTAATAATGTTCATTATGGGAAAGATTTCGACACTTGGAAACAAAAGTTAAAAATTAAGGAATATAGACCTGATTCTTTTGGGGTGTTTGTAATACTCTCGTAAAAAAGTAGCTTTTTATATAGACACAAGTACGTGAATTTTTTTACAATTGTGTCTGTGAGTATGGAAAAATGTCGAATAGAGGTGGAGTAATGGCTCTTTTCAGTAGCACTTTTACAAGTTTAGAGAATGCCTTGGACTATTCATCAGCTAAAAACAGAGCGATCTCTAATAATATTGCCAACGTGGATACACCGGGGTATAAAGCTAAAGGCGTTGCTTTCAAAGATGTCTTAAATCAGGAACATTCATTCCTGCAGGCGAAAAGAACGAATGATCGTCATTTACCCTTTACGAATAACACTAGTCAACCGTACCGGACGTTTACAAAAACAGATACGGTATACAATCATAACGGAAATAACGTGGACATCGATAAAGAAATGAATGAACTGGCACAAAATCAAATCCAGTATCAGGCTTTAGTTGACCGCATGAGTGGTAAATTCCGCAGCCTGGAATCTGTTATCAGGGGAGGGAATTAACAGATGAGTATCTTTCATGCAATGAACAATAGTGCAAGCGCACTCACAGCTCAGCGCTTACGTATGGATGTAGCTTCATCGAACATGGCGAACGCAAACACAACAAGAGCCACTTTTGATGAGAATGGGGAATGGCAGCCTTACCGGCGCAAGATGGTCGTCTTTGAGCCGTCTGAAAACAACTTCAAGAGTTTCTTACATAAAGCAGCCAGCGATTCATCACAAGGAAGTGGTGTGAAAGCAACAGCAATCATTGAGGACGAAGAGCCTTTTAAACTCGTATACAACCCAAATCATCCAGATGCCAACGAGGATGGTTATGTAGAACTGCCTAATGTCGACCCTTTAAAAGAAATGGTTGATATGATGAGTGCCACACGTTCGTATGAGGCGAATGTGACGGCCGTCAATGCTTCTAAAAGTATGTTAATGAAAGCTTTGGAAATCGGAAGATAAGTAAGGAGAATAGAGAATGTCCAACCCTATAATTAACACAATCCCCTTAAGCCAACCTTCTCAAACCCAATGGAAGAAAAATATTTCTCCTGGTGAAGCTCATGCAACATTTGCCAATCAATTAAAGGATGCTGTTGCAGGAGTGAACAAAGCTCAAATTTTGTCTAATGAAAAGACAAAAGCACTCGCACGGGGAGACATCAACGATTTGCACGATGTGATGATCTCTTCACAAAAGGCAAGCATCACGATGAAGACAACTGTGGAAATGCAGAGTAAAGTCGTGGAAGCATATAAAGAAATTATGCGTATGCAGGTATAACTCTGCTTTATATTTAATTCGCACTAAACCATTCGCTTAGGTCGTGCTTTTTTTGGGGGCAACTATGAAAGAAAAAATAAAAAAATATCAAGGAAGAATGACAACCTTTTGGAAAGAGCGGAAAACATCACAAAAGGGGTGGATAATCGGTGGGGTGGCTGCCATTATTTTTATCTTTATCCTAACTGGTGTGTTCGCTTCACGTACGAATATGGTTCCCTTATACAGAGATTTGACATTACAGGAAATTGGTCAAATTAAGACGGAACTGGAAACAAGAGGAGTTACATATGAACTGGATCAAGGAGGATCTACGATACTTGTTCCAGACACGCAGGCAGAAGGTTTACTTGTTGATCTCGCAGCTGCCGGCCTGCCTAATAGTGGAACCATTGATTATGGTTTTTTCAGTGGAAATACATCCTGGGGGATGACGGATAATGAGTTTGATGTCATTAAACTGGATGCGATGCAGACTGAACTTGCTAATTTAATGAAAGGCATCACAGGCATTCAGGATGCTCAAGTCATGATCAATATGCCGGAAGAACAGGTTTTCGTTTCTGAATCCGCGCAACCGGCCTCTGCCTCTATTGTGCTTAATGTACAGCCGGGGCACCAAATTGAGGACGGTCAAATCGAAGCACTTTATAACTTAGCTTCAAAATCTGTACCGAATCTGCCTGAAGATAATATCGTCATTATGGACCAGAATTTCAACTATTTTGATATCAACAAATCTCAAATGGGTGGTTCTGACAATGCTTATACATATCAGCAGAATGTAAAAAAAGACATCGAAAGAGACATTAAGCAGCGTCTTCAGCGTATGCTCGGCATGATGATCGGCCAGCAAAAAGTGATAGCAACGGTTACAGCAGATATTGATTTCACTAAGGAAAATCGTGTAGAGGAACTGGTTGAGCCCGTAGACCCTGAAACAATGGAAGGGCTGCCTGTGAGTGTAGAAAGAATTGAAGAAACTTACGAAGGGGGTATTCCTGAAGGTGGCCCTGTAGGTACAGAAGAAGGGGACATACCTGAATACCCAGCTGGCACAGAAGGTTCAGGTGGAGATTACGAAATGAATCGTGAAACCATCAACAATGAGTTCAACAGAATCAAGAAGAATATTGAAGAAAGTCCATATAAGGTCAGGGATTTAGGAATTCAAGTAGCGATCGATAATACCAAGAGTGTCGGTACAGAAGGAGAGATCGAATACCTGACTGCTGCTGAACAACAAACTGTGCAAGAGAGCGTACAGTCCATTGTGGATTCAATGATTACCACGTCGATTAATGGCGAATACGGAGAAATAGATACACAGGAGAAAGTATCCATCGTGTTCCAGGAATTCAATGGGGAACCCGAATTCCCTGATGCACGGGAAGGCCTTCCTCTATGGGTTTACATTATCGGAGCTCTACTCTTATTTACGATTCTCGTACTTCTCATCGTTATCGCTAGAAGAAAGAGAACGAAGGTAGACGAGGATGAGGAAGACTATAGGTTCTTTGAAGAAGAGGTACAAGAATCCAGACCTCAGGAAATCCCTTCTATAGAAGAGCGGGAAGATGAAGGAACGCGTAAACGGAAACAGTTAGAAAAAATGGCGAAAGAAAAACCGGAAGATTTCGCGAAATTATTGCGATCTTGGATTGCGGAAGATTAAGGAGGTCTATTTATGGCCTTAAGAAAAACAAAGTTGACTGGCAAGCAGAAAGCGGCTGTTCTGTTGATCTCTCTTGGTCCGGATGTTGCTGCTCAAGTTTACAAACATTTAGATGAAGAAGAGATTGAACAATTGACATTAGAAATCTCTTCTGTTCAAAAAGTGGATAGTAAAGAAAAAGAAGAGATCCTGGATCAGTTTCATCAAATTGCATTAGCTCAGGATTATATTTCACAGGGTGGAATCGGCTATGCTAAAACGATTCTTGAGAAAGCACTTGGTTCAGATGAAGCATCAAATATCATCGGGCGACTCACTTCATCTTTGCAAGTGAAGCCATTTGACTTCGCGAGAAAAGCGGATGCTCATCAGATCTTGAACTTTATTCAAAACGAGCACCCACAAACCATAGCACTAGTATTGTCCTACCTCGACCCTGAACAGTCTGGACAGATATTATCAGAACTCCCCCAGGAACTTCAGGCAGATGTGGCTCGAAGGATTGCCACCATGGATTCCACTTCCCCTGAAGTGATCAGTCAAGTAGAACAAATTCTTGAGAAAAAGTTGTCTACAACAGTCACTCAGGACTATACAGAAACGGGTGGAATTCAAGCGGTTGTGGAAGTTTTAAATGGTGTTGATCGTAGTACAGAAAGGACGATCCTGGATTCCCTTGAAATACAAGATCCGGAACTCGCAGAAGAAATTAAGAAACGGATGTTTGTGTTTGAGGATATTGTTGCTCTGGATAACAGAGCGATACAGAGGATCATCCGTGATGTTGAAAATGATGATCTGCGACTGTCACTTAAAGTGTCCAGTGAAGAAGTGAAGGACATCGTATTCAGTAACATGTCTGAACGGATGGCAACCACTTTTAAAGAAGAGATGGAATTTATGGGACCTGTCAGACTGCGGGATGTGGAAGAAGCGCAGACGAGAGTAGTTTCCACCATTCGCCGTTTAGAAGATGTTGGAGAAATCGTAATAGCAAGAGGTGGAGGAGATGACATCATTGTCTAATGGCGGATCTTCTTCCAATGGCCGTGTCATTGGCTTAAGACCTGTTCATTTTCAAGGACATCGCACAAATGAAGAAGAACAAGACAAGCAGAGGCTGCAAATCAAGCAGCACTTACAGCAGGCTCAAGAAGATTTAGAGGCCGCCAAGAAGCAAAGGAATCAATTGATTCGTTCCACGGAAGAAGAAATAGAGTCTTTGAAAGCCACTTGGGAAGAAGAAAGAAAAATGATTGAAAGTGAAGCCTATCAGAAAGGGATGAAAGAGGGATTTCAACAAGGTCATAAAGAAGGATACGAAACCTTCCAAACCCGGTTATCCCAGGCTAATGATATGATCCTTCAAGCGAAAGATTCGCATGACCGTATGGTTACAAATAGTGAAAGAACGATTGTAGAAGTAGCTATGAAAACTGCCGAAAAGATTCTTAACAAGAAACTGGAAGAAGATCCGACTTCGTTTATGCCGGTGGTTAAAAAAGTGATGGAAGAGGTCAAAGGACAACCAGAAGTCGCCTTGTATGTCCACCCGGAAAAATATAGTTTGGTCCATAAGCAGTCTGATGAACTTGAAAGGCTGATTACACCATCCTCATACTTAAGTATTTATGCAGAAGAAGAGTTAGACCCTAACGCATGTATCGTGGAGTCACGGTTTGGAAGACTTGATGGAAGCATAGGTACTCAGTTATCAGAACTTAGGCATCAACTGCTCTCGGTGGCACATGAGGAGATGGGAAATGAATAGTCAGCGTTATTTTGATGCGATCGCCAATGCAAAATCTATGAAAAGGTACGGGAAAATTCATAGGGTTGTCGGACTTATGATTGAATCCAAAGGGCCGGAAGCCTCTGTCGGTGATTTGTGTTATATCCATACTTCTGAACAAAAAGAAAAAATCGCAGCCGAAGTGGTCGGTTTCAACAATGAAAACATCCTTTTGATGCCTTTTCGAGAATTAAAGGAAGTGGGGCCTGGAAGCATTGTCGAAGCTACCGGTGAACCTATGCGAATCAAAGTCGGGATGGGGCTTGTCGGTAAGATCCTGGATGCTACAGGGCACCCGTTAGATGGTGCATCGATGCCACTAGGTTTAAGGGGGTATCCTACAGACCAGAATCCTCCCAACCCTCTCATGCGTCCACCGATTCATGAACCGATTCAAGTAGGCGTGAGAGCTGTTGACACCATGTTGACGGTCGGCAAAGGACAGAGAGTCGGTATATTTGCAGGAAGCGGTGTTGGTAAAAGTACCTTGATGGGAATGATCGCCAGAAACAGCTCCGCCGATTTAAATGTGATCGCCTTGATTGGGGAAAGAGGGCGGGAAGTGAGGGAGTTCATTGAGAATGATCTCGGTGATGAGGGGTTAAAAAACTCCATTCTTGTCGTTGCTACTTCCGACCAGCCAGCTTTGATGAGAGTAAAGGGAGCTTACACAGCGACAGCCATCAGTGAATATTTTCGTGACCTTGGGTATAACGTCAATTTGATGATGGATTCTGTCACTCGTTTTGCCATGGCGCAGCGTGAGATCGGTCTTGCAACTGGAGAACCACCGACGACCAAAGGCTATACGCCCTCCGTTTTTGCACTCTTACCCAAACTATTAGAAAGAACGGGGTCCAGTACAAATGGAACGATTACAGCCTTTTACACAGTTTTAGTTGATGGTGATGATTTGAATGAACCGATCTCTGATACTGTAAGGGGAATTCTAGATGGTCATTTTGTTCTTGATCGTAAACTCGCGGAACAAGGACATTTTCCAGCCATCAATATTTTGAAGTCCATCAGCCGAGTGATGAAGCAAATTGTCTCTTACGAGCATAAGGAATCAGCTGAGAAGTTGCGAGCTCTTTTAGCTACGTATGAAGAAAATAGTGAGTTGATTCAAATCGGGGCCTATAAAAAAGGGTCCAGTAAAGAAATCGACCAAGCGATATCCTATCACTCTGCCATCATTCAATTTTTAAGACAAGGGATTCACGAACCAGCAAGATTTGAGAAGTCCGTGGAAGATTTGAGAAATCTGTTCCTATAGGAGGCTGAATGACATGGCTGAAATTCAAACATTCCAAAGAATTAGAGACTTGAGAGATAGAGAGAAACAACAAAACCACAAGGTCTATCAGGATGCGGTCAATGATTTCGAAAAACAGGCAGAAAAACTTTATGAATGCCTGAGAAAAAAGGAATTAGCGGAAAAAAGCTTTGAAGAAGAAATGAAGAACCAAACAGTGAGAGCGGATGCGATCGTGCGGCACCAGCGATACATACAAAGTTTACAGGAAACGATCGACCACCTCCAACCTGCTGTGCAAATTGCCAGAGTGAATATGCAGCAAAAACAAGCCAAACTTTCCAGGGCTCATATAGAGGTGAAGAAGTTTGAAAAGATTGTGGAGCATAAGCAGGAAGAGCAATGGAATTTTATGAAACATGAAGAAACCAAGCAGATGGATGAACTATCCATGCAACAATACTTGAATTTTCAGAATAGGTGATGGAATGACAAAGAGTACATACACGAAAAAAGACAAAAAATCCTTTTTGAAAATCATCACCGCCATTATCTTTCCCTTGATTTTTCTTATCACACTGACATTGATTGTACTCACCTTGAGTGGCGTAAATGTTTTTGAGGAGGTTGAGAGGTACGCCAGTCGTATTCCAGGTCTATCCTCTGTTGCTTCATCTGAAGGTAAAGATACAGATGGTGGCGAGATGGACCGATTGAAGGCCGTCATTGCCAACAAAGAAGCGGAAGTGGAAGAACTCCAATCAGAAGCTGATAGTAAACAGAGTCAAATCAATGAACTGGAACAACAAGTGGTGCAGTTGAAAGCTGATTTGGAAGAGGCAGTGGCAGAAGAGGGGAACAATGAGGATTCAAAAGTATCAGCAATGGCTCGCTCCTTTCAGGAGATGGATCCAGAAGAAGCGGCTCCTATCCTCGAAAGTATGAACCAAAATCTAGCGGTCCAAGTCTTGAGTGAAGTAGCCAGTGAAGAAAAAGGAGAAATCCTGGGTCAGATGGACCCTGAAGCTGCAGCTAACATTGCAAGTATGCTGATTGAAGAGTAAGACTTCCTTGAAAGGGGGTGCAAAAAAATGAATACAGCTTTAATGACGCTCTCCGGGCCATCTCACAAAAAAGTGATGAATTCTATTATGAAAAAAGAGGAAGAGGGAGCCACTGAAGAAGTTTTGTTTGGATCTATTCTTCTCGATCTTCAAGGAAGGACCACAGTGTCAATTCCAGAGGAAAGCAACCTAAAGGAAACAAAAGAAAAATTCATGGAGCTTTTTAATAAAATCGAGGCCATGATTTCGAACCTGATAGAACAAGGTGAATGGTCTGATGGTCAAGGTGCGTATTGGAATGAAACCATTCGCAATGCTAAAGGAGCGGTCTCTGAAGGACTTTTCTCAAAAATAATTTCACCCATGGAAGAACTGGGACAGCAACTCATCGCTGAAGAACCCCTTGCTGATTTATCCGAACAGACCCAGGAACTGGCAGGAACATTCAAAGAACTGGCATTACTTCTGAAAACAGTGACGACAAAGAGTGAAAGCTCCCTGCAGCACCTTACTCCTTTATTTACTGGGGAAGAGGTTGTATCTGCTTCAAATCCTGACCACATAGAAAAAAACTTACATAAGACATGGCAGGAGATGAAGAGCATCATTCAGACTTTTCATGAGAAAGATCCTTCTCCTCAAGCTTCTCATAAAGCTGGGAAAGAAATGAAGGAATTGTTACAGAAGTTCATGCATCTTGTTGAGTCGCTACCTAATCATAAATCAACAGGGCAGGGTGTTCTTGAAAGGATTACTCAGGAAGGTACGCTTCAAGAGCGACAGGTGTTCAGTAAATTGATCCATATGTATCAAAACCGGACGGATGTTCCAAAAACTTACCATCAACAAACACCTCTAACAGGAAAGGACATCGTTAAATGGGTGAAGCAGGCAATGGGGGAAGATCTTCAACAAGAGCCTAAACTTCAAGCCCCCAAGTATCAGCCATTATCCAATAATGTAACGATGCCCATGACTAAAGTGGAACAACATGTCATCCATATGAACCAGAATCAAGAGAGCACATCTTCTCAAAAACAGATGATCCAGCAGCTGGAGAAAATCATTCAATCCAGTCGGCTGCTCACAAATCCTAAAGGCAGTATGGAAATGCTGATTAAGTTGAAACCGGGGAACCTTGGGGATCTAACCGTAAAATTTGCTCAGGTTAATGGGGAAATGGCAGTGAAGATATTAGTAACGAGTCAAGCCGCTAAAGAGATGCTCGAAGGGAACAAAACGCAACTGAGACATATGTTTTCCCCTCAGCAAGTGGTGATAGAAAAGGTGGAATCATCTGCTTTGCAGCAACAGCTCCATGAGCAGATGGATAGCAGCAGTAAAGACCGGGAGCAACCAAATGACCATAATCAGCATGTTGAAGAGCAGGATGATATGGAAATGACAGAGAACGAAGAACTCAGTTTCCACGAAATCTTAATGAATGAGAAAGTATAGGTGATGGTATGACAAGTATTGATCCCTCTCTCTATTTGCAGAATCAGCAGGTTCGAGGGACCGGGAGCAGCACGCTCGGTAAAGATGATTTCTTGAAAATCCTCATGGCTCAAATAAAAAACCAAAATCCGCTGGACCCTATGAAAGACAAAGAGTTTATTTCACAAATGACAGAGTTCTCAAGCCTTGAACAGATGACAAATATGTCACAGTCCTTTCAAAGATTCATAGACACCCAGAATCTCCCTCCGCTTATTCAATACAGTGGGCTGATTGGAAAAGAAGTTTCTTATCCAGTTTATGATCAGGATACAGGACTAGTGGATCGTACGGAATCAGACATTGTCCAAGCGGTCAACCAGTCCGGAGGAGAAACTTACCTGGAACTCGAATCAGGAGAGAAAATCTCAGTGGCACACATTACCAAAGTTGGTGAAGTGGACGGAAATTCTGAGAAAGAGGTTGAAGAGGGATAAGATGGACCCGCGCATTCAATCTTTACACAGGCCGTTATCCATACCAAAAAAGCAGCCGCTGGCTAAGAAGGCTAATGTTCCTTTTCAACAGTTCCTTCATGGAGCGAAAGAAATCAAAGTAAGTAAACATGCGATGGACAGGTTACAAGAGCGGAAGATTGAGATCAGTGAAAAAACCTGGTCAAAAATTGGAGAGAAAATGATCGAAGCCCGCAAAAAAGGGGTCGACCAATCCTTGGTCGTACTTAAGGAAGCAGCCCTCGTGGTCAGCTCAAAAAATCGAACGGTTGTAACCGCCATGGACCGCGAGGAGACACAATCTCAGATTTTCACCAATATTAATGGAACCATTTTTGTAAACGAATAGGCTGGACCCTTAACGGGAGGCCTTACCATCTGCTGACCGATTGATGCAGGTGAACCTACCGAAGGAAAGGAATGTCGTCAATATGCTACGTTCAATGTACTCAGGGATTTCTGGTATGAAAGGCTTTCAGACAAAACTCGATACGATTGGAAATAACATCGCAAACGTCAACACTTATGGTTTTAAAAAAGGGAGAGTCACTTTTCAGGATATGATGAGCCAGACGATGTCTGCCGCTCAGGGGCCTACCGCTTTGGCTGACGGAGAGAATATAAGAGGGGGATTGAATCCTTCCCAGGTGGGGCTTGGGTCTCAAGTGGGTTCAATTGATACCATCCACACTCAGGGAAACAGGCAAACGACGAACCGTCCATTGGATTTAGCTTTAGAAGGAGATGGGATGTTCGTTTTGGGTGAAGGTACAGCAGAGCTTCCCATTTCGACGGATGATGCTGCTCTGGATTTGCAAGCTGTTAATTTATCTTTTACACGTGCAGGGAACTTTTATCTGGATAGTGATGGAGCCATTGTAAATGGTGAAGGAAAATACTTGATTGGTCAGAACGGCGAAGGTGGAGGAGCAGGAGCAATCACCATTCCTACAGATGCCCAAAGTTTCAGTATACAGACCGACGGCACAGTCAACTACATCGATAGTACTGGTAATACTGCTGTAGCTGGTCAAATTCGTTTGGCGCAATTCTCTAACCCGAGTGGTCTTCAGAAAATTGGAGGAAATGCGTTCCAGAATACGAATAACGCTGGAGTTTACTCCGTTGATGGCGAAGGTTTAGCAGGTATCGATGATTTAATTGCTCCTGGTCAAAACGGTACGGGGCAGACAGTATCTGGAGCACTGGAAATGTCCAACGTCGATCTTGCGGAGTCCTTCACTGAAATGATAACGGCTCAACGTGGATTCCAGGCAAACACAAGAATCATCACTACATCGGATGAAATCTTACAAGAACTCGTCAACTTGAAACGATAAAAGGGGGTAGAGGGGTTGAATATCCGCCCCTCTCTATATATCAATGATTACTTTAACTAAATTAAACGGCCAGCTTTTTACTTTCAATGCTATCTACATAGAGCAAATCCAATCGAACCCTGATACGACAGTGATCACAACAACAGGCCGGACGATCCTCGTGAAAGAAAGTGAAGCTGAGGTCGTTGAAAAGGTCACGAGTTTTTATAAAAACATCGGTATTGTCGGGGTGAGAGACAAGGCAGGGGATGACGAATGAATGGATTTAAAGTGATGGTGATTACGTTAAGCACGTTGACCGTCATCGGTGTCGTAGCACTTGTGCTTGTTCTCAATTTTAATGGAGAAAGCGAAGCGAGTGGGGAAAGATCGATTGATGATATTCGTGAAGCCTCTTTTTTAACAGAAGAGATTACTACGGATTTGCAAAACGGAGATTATGTCCGGATCAGCTTTCGGGTTGTGACGGATAGCAAAGAATCGATGGAAGAAATGAAGAAAAGAGACTTTCAAATGCAAAATGTTCTTCTGAAAGAATTATCGACTATGGATTCTGAGACGTTTCAGTCTGGACTCTCAGATCTTGAAGCGAAAGTCAAATTAAGACTGAATGATTTCATGGATGAAGGAGAAGTCACAGACGTCTATACGGTAAACAAGGTCCTTCAATAATAGAGAAAAAGAAAGGGGGGTGAGGTTTTGGCAGAAGAGGTTCTCTCGCAGAATGAGATCGATTCATTGCTTTCGGCCCTATCTACCGGGGAGATGAATGCAGAGGAGTTAAAGAACGAAAATAATGAAAAAAAGGTAAAAGTTTATGATTTTAAGAGAGCGCTCCGCTTTTCTAAGGATCAGATCAGAAGTTTAACACGAATACACGAAAATTTTTCCAGGTTGTTGACGACTTATTTTTCAGCGCAACTGAGAACTTATGTGAACATTGAAGTGGCATCAGTGGATCAGTTGCCTTATGAAGAATTTATCCGGTCGATTCCTACGATGACGATCCTGAATATTTTCAGCGTGCCTCCCCTTGAAGGACGGATTCTCTTAGAGGCAAATCCCAACGTTTCTTACGCCATGATGGATCGTGTGCTTGGAGGTAAAGGAAGCAGCGTCAACAAGATCGAGAATTTAACCGAAATTGAAACAACGATCATGTCTCATCTTTTTGAAAGGTCTTTAGAGAATTATCAAGAAGCATGGGGCTCGATTGTCGATATCGATCCTTTACTGGAAGAATTTGAAGTGAATCCGCAATTTCTACAAATGGTCTCACCAAATGAAACCGTAGTCGTTGTGTCATTGAACACGACCATAGGCGAGACAAGCGGGATGATCAACATTTGTATTCCGCATGTTGTACTGGAGCCGATTATCCCAAGATTATCTGTGCACTACTGGATGCAGAAAGAAAAACCAAAAGAACGGGATCCAGAAGAAGTCCAAGCCATCAGTCATACCATCAAGGAAGCAGAGCTGGATGTTAGGGCGGTCCTCGGAGAGGCTGACATGAGCATCGAACAATTTTTAGGGTTGAGTAAAGAGGATGTCATCCGTCTTGACCAGCCCATCGATCAACCGCTGAAAATGAAGGTGGATGATGAAGTTAAATTTTACATACAGCCAGGGAAATCAAGAAATAAACTGGCTGTGCAAGTATTAGAGGAATATCAAGGGGGTGCCGGAGAAAATGAGTGATGATATGTTATCCCAAGATGAAATTGATGCGCTATTAAACGGTGGGGGTGACAATGACAACGAAGAGGGCCTCTTGGATAATGAAGAAACGTTATCGTCATTGGAGGAAGACGCCTTAGGTGAGATCGGCAACATTTCATTCGGGAGTTCAGCGACTGCCCTATCTTCACTTTTGAATCAGAAGGTTGATATTACAACACCGCAGATTTCCGTCTTGGAAAGAAAGAATTTACCGGATGAATTCCCGAAGCCGCACGTAGCGGTCGGCGTTACTTATACCCACGGTTTTTCAGGTGAAAATGTATTCGTAATTCGAACGAAGGATGCCGCCATTATTGCTGATTTAATGCTTGGCGGTGACGGTACCGACCCGGATGATCACCTGAATGAAATTGCATTGAGTGCCGTACAGGAAGCGATGAATCAGATGATGGGATCTGCGGCTACGAGTATGTCGACGATCTTTAATAAAAAAGTAGACATATCTCCGCCAGCCATCGATGTGCTGAATTTGGAGGAAGATGAAGGTACGCACAAGATTCCGGACGAGGAAGTGCTTGTAAAAGTCTCCTTCCAACTCCAGGTAGGGCATTTGATTGATTCCAATATCATGCAGCTCATCCCGGTGAGTTTCGCTAAAGAGCTTGTGGAAGAATTAATGAACCCACAGCAGGAAGAATCTAAGGCTGGAGAGAGCTTTACGTCTGCAGAGAAACCACTTTCAAAGAGTGAAACTGAACCGGTGAAAGAGCAACCTTCTGTTCAAAATCATGAGAAGCAGGGGGACAACATGTCTGAACATACATTCTATGAATCTCCCATGACAGAAGAGCCGCCTCATTCTCCGCAATATGTAGGAGGACCGGCCGGACAGTCAGCAGATGATGCAAATGTTCAAACGGCCGAGTTTCAAAGTTTCACGCCTGTGCAATTGAATGGGTCTGAACAAAAGAATTTGGATATGTTGATGGACATTCCTTTGAAGGTGACGGTAGAGCTTGGGCGGACGAAACGTTCTGTCAGAGAAATACTGGAATTATCATCAGGTTCTGTGCTTGAACTTGATAAATTAGCGGGAGAGCCCGTGGATATCCATGTCAATGAAAAATTGATGGCCAAAGGGGAAGTTGTCGTTATTGATGAGAACTTCGGCGTACGTGTGACGGATATCCTGAGTCCTAAAGAACGTTTAACAAAATTACGATAAATAGAGCATTAATAGGGAGGATTTAATATGGCAGAAAGAATACTGATCGTAGACGACGCAGCATTTATGAGAATGATGGTAAAAGACATTTTAACGAAAAACGGCTATGAAATTGCTGGTGAAGCGGAAGATGGCAAAAAAGCCGTTGAACTCTATAAAGAGGAACAGCCGGATTTGGTTACGATGGATATTACAATGCCGGAGATGGATGGAATTACGGCATTGAAGGAAATTAAAGGCCAACACCCGGATGCCAAAGTGATTATGTGTTCCGCTATGGGACAGCAAGCCATGGTTGTGGATGCCATTCAGGCTGGAGCGAAAGATTTTATCGTTAAACCATTCCAGGCTGATCGTGTAATCGAAGCTATTCAAAAAGCGTTGAGTTAAGAAGAGTGTCCATGATTTCTACAACAAGAGTGACAGTGGCAGCCGTGCTCATCATCCTGATGATGACAGTTTTTCCTGTACAAGGATTTGCCCAGCCCTCGGCCTTCGAATGTTTGGAGAACCCTCAGCTTGAGGGTTGTCCTTCCTCTGAAGGTGGGCAGAAAGAAGATCAGCAGACATCAGATTCCCCTGTAGAAATGAAGGGCGGGGGTAGTCTTGTGTGGAATGTGGTTAAACTGATCTTTGCATTGATCTTTGTAGTGGCTCTGCTATATGGATTGCTTAAGTTCTTTAACCAAAAAAATAAAATGTTTAATCAGAACCGTACGATGGAGAACCTGGGTGGAATGAACCTGGGCCCAAGCCGCTCGATCCAGGCTGTACGTATTGGTGAACAAGTCTTTATCCTGGGAGTGGGGGAGACGGTACAGATCATAACTGAAATCACCGAAGAAGAGACAAAGCAGACGTTGTTGAATCAGGAGCAGAACGGGAGCCCATCTCCAAACTTGAACATAAAAAAATGGACGAACAAATGGAAAGACAGACAGGAACCAAGTGGCTCCTCTTCTATTCAATTTCAGCAACTGTTTGAAAACCAATTGAACGATATGAAAGATAAAAGGAAGAAAGTTATGGATGAGAAGAGGAGGGATTCCGAGCATGAATGAATTCATTGATATCTTCTCAAGTTCAGACCCGGAGAGTGTCGCAACTTCAGTCAAATTGCTTTTATTGCTGACGGTCCTATCCTTGGCACCGGGCATTTTAATATTAATGACAAGCTTCACAAGAATTTTGATCGTTTTGTCATTTGTCAGGACTTCACTGGCTACTCAATCCATGCCCCCCAATCAAGTTCTCATCGGGATCGCATTATTCCTCACTTTCTTCATTATGGCCCCCACATTTCAGGAAGTGAATGAAGAAGCATTGACACCGCTTTTCAATGAAGAAATTACGTTAGATGAAGCCTATGAGGAAGCAAGTGAACCTATGAAAGAATTCATGGGAAAACATACGAGACAAAAGGATCTCGCATTATTTATGAATTATTCAGGCTTGGAAGCACCTGAAAGCATTCAAGATGTCCCGCTCACGACTCTTGTTCCAGCCTTTGCCATCAGTGAATTGAAAACGGCTTTTCAAATGGGATTTATGATCTTTGTTCCTTTTCTAGTCATTGATATGGCTGTAGCGAGTGTTCTTATGTCCATGGGAATGATGATGCTTCCGCCCGTCATGATCTCCCTGCCATTTAAAATTCTACTCTTTGTCCTAGTGGATGGGTGGTACTTAATATCAAAATCTTTATTGGAAGGCTTTTAAGATCGGAGGTTTAAAGAATGAACAGTAATATGGTGATCTCGTTTGCTAAAGAAGGCATTTATACCGTCCTCCTCATTTCGGGTCCATTATTGATTTTGGCACTGGCCATTGGATTACTTGTCAGTATTTTTCAGGCAACGACGCAAATTCAGGAACAAACGCTTGCTTTCATTCCAAAAATCGTGGCTGTTATGATTGGTCTCATCGTCTTCGGGCCGTGGATGCTTACCAATATGGTTGAATTCACTGCTAATATTTTTAATAACTTGAATATCCTGGTGGGATAAGATGCTGGATACGATCGATTGGGCCAATGTGCCAGCGTTTTTGCTCATATTAGTAAGGGTGACGTCTTTTTTTGTAACGCTTCCTCTCTTTTCATATCGGACCGTTCCGACGAGACATAAAGTCGCCTTCAGTTTTTTCTTGGCTGCGATCATGTACTTCACCGTTCCTGCGCCTGAACTGACCATTGATGCAGAGTATTTTCTATTATTGTTTAAAGAAATGGCCGTAGGGATCGGTGTCGGACTCTTAGCCTACATAATTCTCTCAGCAATCCAAATCGCAGGGGGATTCATAGATTTCCAGATGGGCTTTGCCATTGCTAACGTCATTGACCCGCAGACGGGTGCTCAAAGTCCATTAATTGGACAGTATTTATATATTATCACTCTATTATTTATTTTAGCTGTGGATGGTCACCATCTGATGATTGACGGCGTGTTTTACAGCTATGAAATGATTGCCATCGATCAATTTTTACCTTTAAGAGAAGAAGGATGGATTATGTTCGTCATTCAATCTTTCAACCAAATGTTCGTTGTTGCTTTTCTTATGGCCGTTCCAATCGTCGGCTGTCTGTTTTTAGTGGATATCGCTCTTGGCATCATCGCGAGAACAGTACCTCAGCTGAATGTCTTTGTTGTTGGTTTACCATTGAAAATTTTTGTAGCCCTGTCTGTGCTTGTCATTGCCATGACTTTTTATGTCATGCTCATACAGAATTTATTTGAAACGATGCTGGTGACGATGCGTGATCTTATGCAAGTATTCGGAGGTTGAGAATAATGGTTTGGTTAAAGCTTGATCTCCAGTATTTTGCTGCAGATGAAAAAACAGAGAAAGCCACACCGAAAAAACGTGAAGATACAAGAAAAAAAGGGCAGGTCCCGAAAAGCCAGGATGTGAATACCGGCTTTTTACTGCTCCTCATATTCGGAACGCTTTTCCTTCTAGGGGGTTATATGGAAGGGACACTCAAAGGCATGTACAAAGTGGCGTTCAATGAGTACATACATAAAGATCTTTCTCAAGAACAGACCCATGCGATGTTCGTGGAGATGACGATGGAAATAACCAAAATCATAGCACCCATCATGGGGGTAGCGGTTGTTGCTGGTATTGCTTCAAATCTCCTTCAGGTAGGGATTATGTTCACAGCAGAACCTTTGAAAATGGATTTAAAAAAATTGGATCCCATCAAAGGTGCGAAAAGGATTTTTTCTGCAAGAGCATTGGTCGAGCTGCTGAAATCACTCTTAAAGATCAGCATGGTTGGGGTCATCACGTTTGCCATCATTTGGGTCAATAAAGACCAAATGATGATGATGTCCCAGAAGTCGGTGGAATCGGCACTGGCTTTTTTCGGAACGATTACGACCATCATGGGGCTGGCTTCCGCACTAGCCTTGTTGATCTTATCTGTTCTGGATTACACCTATCAAAAATATGACCATGAAAAAAATATACGGATGTCCAAAAAAGACATTAAAGATGAACACAAGAACATGGAAGGTGATCCGCAAATTAAAGCAAAGATCAAGGAAAAGCAACGCCAAATGTCAGCAGCGAGAATGATGAGTGAGGTCCCGGATGCTGATGTTGTCATTACCAACCCCACTCACTATGCCATAGCGATCAAATATGATGAAGCGCAGTCAGATGCTCCCTATGTGGTCGCGATGGGCGTAGACTTTATCGCTCTTAAAATCAAGGAAGTGGCGAAATCAAACAATGTGGTGACTGTGGAAAATAGACCACTGGCGAGAGCTTTGTACCAGCATTCAGAAATTGACAAGCCGATCGATGAACAGTTTTATAAAGCTGTTGCTGAAGTGTTAGCTTATGTCTATCAATTAGAAAGAAAAATGTAAGAAAGGAGTAAACCCTTATGTCAGCAAGAGATTTATCTGTACTTATCGGCGTGATTTTAATTATCGTCATGCTTGTCATACCGTTGCCGGGGTGGCTCCTTAGCTTTTTCATACTTATTAATATTACCCTTGCCCTTATTGTCATCCTTGTGTCTATGAACATGGATGAAGCTCTGCAGTTTGCTGTCTTCCCGACATTGCTATTATTACTTACTTTATTCCGCTTGGGGTTGAACGTTTCCACTACTCGTTCCATTCTCTCTGAAGCAGAAGCTGGGGGAGTGATTGCGACATTTGGAACGTTTGTCATTGGCGGTAACCCGCTTGTCGGATTTGTGGTGTTCGTCATCTTGGTCATCATTCAATTTCTCGTTATCACAAAAGGGGCGGAAAGAGTCTCTGAAGTGGCCGCTCGTTTCACTCTGGATGCGATGCCAGGGAAGCAGATGAGCATTGATGCAGACCTTAATGCTGGAATGATCAATGAACACCAGGCAAAAGAACGTAGGGGAAAAATTGAAAATGAAGCGGACTTCTATGGAGCGATGGACGGTGCGAGTAAATTCGTGAAAGGAGATGCCATTGCTGGAATCATCATCGTCTTGATCAACATTATCTTTGGACTGATCATCGGTATGGTTCAGATGGGCATGTCTTTCAGCGAAGCGATAGATACGTACATGCGCTTGACGGTAGGGGACGGCCTTGTCAGTCAAATTCCTGCCCTTCTCATCTCAACAGCGACGGGAATTGTTGTAACGAGGGTGGCTTCTGAAGGAAATTTGAGTACAGATGTCACCAGTCAGCTGCTTCGCTATCCGAAGCTGCTTTACATTGCTGCTGTGACCATCTTCCTTCTTGGTTTGACACCGATTCCGATCTTCCTGACTACACTCATTGCGGCTGTTCTTGCCTTTGGTGGGTATTGGTTATCCCGAGAGGAGAAAGAACCGGAATTTGATGAACCGGAAGAGATGGATGAAGCGGAGAGCGATCAAATGAAATCCCCAGAAAGCGTTGTAAACTTGATAAGTATGGACCCGATTGAGTTTGAGTTTGGATATGCCTTGATCCCGATTGCGGATACGAACCAGGGAGGAGACCTCCTGGACCGTATCGTCATGATCAGAAGACAGTTGGCGATTGAACTTGGAATCGTCATCCCTGTTGTAAGAATCAGAGATAACATACAGCTGAACCCTAACGAGTACCGTCTTAAAGTGAAAGGGAACGAAGTGGCTCATGGGGAGCTTTTATTGGATCATTACTTAGCGATGAGCCCAGGAGATGATGATGGAATCGAAGGGATCGATACCCGGGAACCTGCGTTTGGCCTTCCTGCAAAATGGATTACGGAAGAACAGAAGGATGAAGCAGAACTATCCGGTTATACAGTGGTGGATCCTCCATCTGTTGTGTCAACACATATTACCGAAGTTATAAAACAGCAGGCTCATGCGTTGCTCGGAAGGCAGGAAACACAGCAGCTGATCGATCATCTGAAAGAATCTTACCCGATCCTTGTAGAAGAAGTTACACCAGAGCCGCTTCGTGTAGGTGATGTACAAAAAGTCCTTGCGAAATTATTACGAGAGAATGTCTCTGTGAAAAACCTGCCTGTTATTTTTGAAACGCTCGCTGATTTCGCAAGAATGACCAATGATACGGAGTTGCTGGCTGAATACGTGAGGCAATCTCTGTCCGCGCAAATTACGAACCAGTATAAAAAAGACAATCAATTAGTGAAAGTCATTACCGTTTCTGGAAAAGTGGAAAAGATCCTTGCCGATCATATCCAGCAGACAGAGCATGGAAGTTATTTAGCCCTGGATCCTGAAAATCAGCAGACCATTATTGCTGCGATTGCAGAACAGGTGGAGCAAATGTCCTTACAGGAAGAAACAGCCATCCTTCTATGTTCACCAGCGGTACGGATGTATGTAAAACAACTGCTGGATCGTTTCTTACCTCAAGTCGTTGTATTATCTTATAACGAATTAGATCCAACGGTAGAAGTCCAGAGTGTAGGGGTGGTGAATGTAGCGTGAGAGTGAAAAAATTTCAAGCGGCTACAATGCCGGAAGTCATGAAGAAAGTGAGAGCGGAATTAGGGGCGGATGCTGTGATCCTAAATTCCAAAGTGAAGAAATCGAATGGATTTTTAGGTCTGTTCCAAAAAGAGATCACAGAAGTCATTGCTGCCATTGACCCTTCTGATGAGCACGAGAGGACACCTGATCCAACGAGACGGGTTGATAAAATGGTAGAACAACCATCCAACGTCCACCCGAATCGTGAAATTATGGAGGAATTGAAAGAGCTTAGGTCCATCATTCAAAATCGAAAAGAAGCTTATCCTGAACCGCTTGAAATGGCTTATCAGTTTCTCTTAGGGCGTGAAGTCACGGAAGATGTAGCAGGAAATGTGATTGATCGTCTATTGGAAAAAAGAAAAAGTTTCAAAGATTTAACCGAGCTTGAAAACCACCTGAGACTGGAATTGCATGAATCTATGAAGCAGATGAAATTTGGGAAACCTGCTTTCGATAAGAAATTCATCCACTTAGTCGGACCTACGGGCGTGGGAAAAACGACCACGCTTGCGAAACTTGCGGCGGATGCCGCTTTAAATCACCAGTTGAACGTGGGTTTTATTACAACAGACACATATCGGATTGCCGCGATCGATCAGTTGAAAACATATGCAAAAATTTTGGATATCCCTCTAGAAGTTGCTTATAGCATGGAGGATTACAAGAAGGCGAAGGAACGTTTTCAAGATTTCGACCTCGTACTTGTTGATACGGCAGGAAGGAACTTCAGGGATTCATTGTTCATCCGTGAACTGCAGAAGGTGATCGACTTTCATGAGGATTCGGATAACTTCCTTGTACTAGGATTGACGAGCAAGTTCACCGATATGAGTGAGATCCTTATGCAATTCAAAGATATTCCCATCCATCAGCTGATTTTCACTAAAGCCGATGAAACCGCACGAAAGGGCAATGCCGTAAACATGGTCCTTACTCATGCTGTCGGGGTTGCTTATTTGACGGATGGGCAGAATGTACCGGATGACATTAATACAGCGTCCGCCATGGGCCTTGCTAGAGAAGTTGTGGAGGGTTTTGCAAATGAAAGATCAAGCTGAAATTCTTCGCATGCGTATGCAGGAGAAGGAAGGAAACAAACAGGCGAAAACCATAGCTGTTGCCAGCGGAAAAGGTGGGGTGGGCAAGTCGAATTTTTGCGTGAACTTTGCGTTGCAGCTCATGAGGAAAGGCCGGAAGGTTTTGATCTTTGATTTGGATATCGGTATGGGAAACATCGATATTTTAATGGGGAAATCACCCAAAAGGACATTTGTGGACTTATTTAAGGAAGATATCTCGATTCAAGATATTATTGAACGAGGACCAGAATCCTTGCCCTATATTGCCGGCGGTTCAGGACTCACACGCATTTTTGAACTTGACGACGCGAAATTCAACTATGTTCAAAATGAATTTGAACAGTTGATCAAGTCATTCGATTATATCCTCTTCGACATGGGGGCAGGGGCAACTCAAGACAGTTTGCACTTTATAAGCTCGGCCCACGAGGTGATCGTAGTGACTACTCCCGAGCCCACTTCAATTACGGACGGTTACGCGATGATTAAGCATCTTGTACATAAAGACAACAGACTTCCGATTAAAATTCTCGTGAACCGTTCGCTTAATGAGAAAAGTGGCAGAGAGACTTTTGAACGATTAGCGCTTGTAGTCAAGAGGTTCTTAGCATCAGAAGTGGCTTTATTAGGCGTTTTACCTGATGACAGATCTGTCCTTGAAGCCGTCAATAAACAGCGTCCATATGTGATTGACAGACCTAAAAGCAGAGTGAGCCGATCCCTTGAGGAGCTGGTGCTTGGTTATTTGAACGAGAGCCGTACTCAGGCATCATCATCCTTTTCGTTCGTGGATAAATTAAAGAGATTTGTTTTTGAGAGGTAGAGAAATGAAACAGCTGAGGGTACTGATCGTCGATGATTCCGCCTTTATGAGGCGAATTTTGACGGATATATTAGAAAAAGACTATCGAATCATGGTTGTTGGCACCGCTAGGAATGGCAAAGATTGTCTGGAAAAGCTGGACACCTTACGGCCGGACGTCGTAACAATGGACATAGAAATGCCAGTCATGGATGGTTTAGAGGCATTACAAAAGATCATGGAAAGTTCTCCGCTCCCTGTAGTAATGGTTTCAAGTTTGACACAGGAGGGAGCGGAAAGCACGATGAAAGCCATGAGTCTTGGAGCTGTGGATTTTATACAAAAACCATCGGGCTCTATTTCTCTTGATATGGAAAAGGTAGACAAAGATGTTGTCCGCAAGGTTCTTATTGCAGGAGAGGCCAAAGTAAAGCCACCATCTACGATAATCTCCAGTAAAAAAGTCCGTGCCCCTGACGATATGAAAGAGGAAGGGCATCTGATTGCCATAGGCACTTCCACCGGAGGACCCAGAGCTTTGCAGGAGGTTTTGACCTCTCTTCCAGGCAACCTTCCTGCCCCGATCTTAGTCGTTCAACACATGCCTAAAGGATTCACGAAATCTTTGGCTAAACGCCTCGACAGGCTGTCTGAAATTTCAGTGAAGGAAGCGGAACATATGGAGGAAATACATAAGGCCGTTGCTTATATCGCTCCAGGCGGGTACCACATGGAAGTGGTAAAGGATAACCAGCGTCTCAGGATTCATTTACATGAATCCAGTCCTCTAAATGGTCATAGACCTTCAGTGAATGTGATGTTCTCTTCCATTGCGAATCTACCGGGGTTCTCCACAACCACTGTCATCATGACAGGGATGGGGGTCGATGGTTTAGAAGGGATTCTTGCCATGAAGGAGCAGGGAAGGAACGTCTTCACGATCGCAGAAGATGAAAGTACCTGTGTTGTATACGGAATGCCAAAGGCAATCGTGAAATCAGGTCTTGCTGATGATGTCAGGAAATTAAATGAAATCAGTCACAGTATTGTAGAATCTCTTCAACATAAAAGGAGGTAGAGCTATGGAAACCAATCAATACTTGGAAGTTTTTATTGATGAAAGTAAAGAGCATTTGCAATCCATCAATGACCAACTTTTACAGTTGGAAAAAAATCCTCAAGACCTTACCATCGTCAATGAAATCTTCAGGTCGGCCCATACATTGAAAGGCATGTCAGCAACAATGGGATATCAAGATCTATCCAATTTGACACACAAAATGGAGAATGTCCTTGATGCTGTAAGGAATGCAAAAGTGTCAGTAGATGAAGGCATCTTGGATGTCGTTTTTGATTCTGTAGATGACTTGGAAGCGATGGTCATTGATATAGCGGAAGGCGGCTCGGGTGAAAGAAATGTCGAAAGAGTCGTCGAGTTATTAAAAAACATCGAAAACGGTGAAGGAGGGGCAGCGGAGGCTGCTGCTGTGGTGTCTACATCAAAGAAGACGGAAGCTGCCTCTTTACTTTCAATTGATGAATATACAAAAGCAGCTCTGGAACAATCTAGTGAATTGGGAAAAAGCAATTACCAGATTGAAGTTACATTAAGAGAGGATTGTCTTTTGAAAGCCGCCCGTGTCTATATGGTTTTTGAAATCTTAGAGCAGTCAGGGGATGTGATCAAGTCCTCTCCTTCTGTAGAAGCCTTGGAGAATGAAGATTTTGAAACGAGTTTCCAGGTTTTGCTCGTTACAGCAGATTCTCCTGAGGACATAGAAGGTCAAATTAAAAAAGTATCCGAAATTGAAAGTGTTCATGTCACTGTCTATCAGATTTCTGAAGAGACGAAAGAAGAAGCAGATTCGAAGTCTCCACAAAAGGAAAAGGCTGGTCAAGAAAGGCCGCCTGTCCAAAATGAAGAGAAAGAAGGAAAACAGGTAGGGAGTAAAACCATCCGCATCAACATTGATCGATTGGACGCTCTTATGAACTTGTTTGAAGAGCTTGTGATTGATCGGGGTCGCCTTGAACAAATATCAGATGATCTAAAGCACACGGAACTACGTGAAACAGTCGAACGCATGACACGAATCTCTGGGGATTTGCAAAGCATCATCTTAAACATGCGTATGGTACCAGTCGAGCAGGTGTTCAATCGATTTCCTAGGATGGTCCGCCAGCTTTCAAAAGATTTGAATAAGAAGATTGATTTAAGTGTAGTAGGAGCTGAAACAGAATTGGATCGTACCGTTATTGATGAAATCGGTGATCCACTTGTGCACCTTATTCGTAATGCGATCGATCATGGAATTGAGGGTCCAGTAGAAAGAGAAGCCAAAGGGAAATTTGCCACAGGAAAGCTTGAATTGAAAGCATACCACAGTGGTAATCATGTCTTCATTGAAATTTCTGATGATGGAGGCGGCATAAACCGTGACAAAGTTGTACAAAAAGCGGTGAGCAATCGCGTGGTCACAGAAGAACAGGCAGCGGCTATGACTGACTCTCAAGTGTTCGATTTGATCATGGAAAGCGGGTTTTCAACGGCAGACACCATTTCTGACGTATCAGGTAGAGGTGTAGGACTGGATGTTGTGAAAAACACCATCGAATCTCTTGGAGGGAGTATTTCCGTAGATTCGGTACCTGATGAGGGGAGTATATTCTCCATCCAGCTGCCGCTCACCCTTTCCATTATTTCCGTAATGCTGGTGGAAGTACAAAAAGAAAAATACGCTGTCCCTCTTTCATCAATTATTGAAACGGCCATCGTGAAAAAAGAAGAAATCATGCATGCCCATAACAAAAAAGTCATTGACTTCCGAGGGAAAGTCGTACCACTCGTTTTTTTGAAAGATGTGCTGAGTGTACCGCAGGAATTGGATGAAGAGGAATACTACTCTGTTGTTATTGTTCGAAAAGGAGAAAAGATGGCAGCTCTCGTTGTTAATTCATTCATTGGTCAGCAGGAGGTCGTCTTAAAGTCGCTCGGCGACTACTTATCCGGAGCTTTCGCCATTTCAGGTGCGACGATTCTGGGAGATGGACAAGTCGCATTAATCCTCGACAGCAATGCCTTAATCAAGTAACAAAGGAGGGAAAAGAAAGTGGCAGAAGAAAATAAAAAATTAAAAGTGATCGTCTTTCAAATCAACAATGAAGAATACACCGTACCTGTTAATCTCGTAGGTTCCATCGAACGACTAATGCCGATCACCCGTGTCCCCGGCACAAAATCATTTGTAAAAGGAGTCCTGAACTTAAGAGGGGTCGTCACACCGGTCATCGATTTGAGACAAAGATTCGGGATTGAAGAAGTGGCGGATACGGATGCTACAAGAATCATCACAGTGAAAATCCATGAGATGAGTGTCGGCTTGATCGTGGATGCGGCAAACGATGTCCTCGACCTGGATGAAGAAAGCATCGAACCTCCACCAGAAGTGATAGGAACAGTTGAGGCGGATTATATCCAAGGGGTATCCAAGTTGAATCAACGCCTGTTCATTTTGTTGAATTTAGAAAAAGTTCTTGCCAAAGACGATGTTCATGAGTTGAATGAGCTTTATGTCTAATTCAAAAAAATTCATTGAAGAATTTGGTCCCATCCAGCTGGATGTTTTGAAAGAAATCGGCAATATAGGTTCAGGACATGCGGCTACATCTCTATCCAAACTGCTTCAGAAGAAAATAGAGATGAATGTCCCCGGTGTAGAAGTGGTGGACTTTGACCAAGTGATGGATCTCGCCGGGGGAGCAGATAAAGAAGTCGTCAGTATTTTTCAAAGAATGGAAGGCGAGGCTCCAGGCAGTATGTTCTTTCTTATGCCCCCTTCTCAAGCTCATCATTTTGTGGAGCTTATGACAAATGCTTCCGAAGGTTTTGATAATGATGCGGGCATGGCCGTTTCTGCTCTCCAGGAACTAGGGAATATCCTGTCAGGGGCCTATCTTACCGCACTTTGCGATTTTACAGAATTGGATCTTCAATCAACGGTACCATCGATATCTCAGGATATGGTGGGGGCTATTCTAAGCATGGGATTAGTTGAACTTTCGCAAGTGAGTGACGCAGCCATTGTGATCAAGACTTCTCTTACGGATCGAGACGGAGGGGAAGGTGGATTCCTGGAAGGTCATTTCTTCCTCTTTCCTGATCCTCCCTCTTATCAGAAGATTTTTTCTTCCTTAGGAGTGAATGAAGGTGATTAAGGAAGGACAGGTCGTGAGAATTGGGATCGGAGACATGGGTATTGTCCATCCCCCGCATTTGATTCGTACTTCAGGGCTTGGTTCATGTGTTGGGATCGTACTTTATGACGATATTAAAAAACTGGCGGGAATGGCTCATATTATGCTTCCTGAAGCTTCCCTTGCAAAAAAGCAGGGACTGAAGAGAGCGAAATATGCAGATACAGCGATCGAAGATCTGATTACTGCCCTTAGAGGTGCTGGAGCGTCTTCCTATCGTTTAAAAGCGAAGCTTGCGGGTGGGGCCCAAATGTTTCAATTCACTTCCAACAGTGACATGATGCGTATAGGCCCAAGGAATGTGGAGGCGGTGAAAAAAAACCTTCAATCTCTTCATATTCCGATATTGGCAAAAGATGTAGGAGGTAAGAGCGGACGAACGATTGAATTCAACCCTGAGACAGCGAATTTGCATATTAAGAAAGTGAATCAAGGAGAAAGTGTGATTTGATGATGGGTACGCTTTTGTGGAATTTATGGACAGCCGTGTTTGGGTTTCTATTCGTTTTTTCAATCAGCACTCAAGTGACGAATTTTGATACCGCGATTTACAGGGGAACCATCGCCTTTTTAAGTTTTTTTGTACTCTCCTATGTATTTCGGGCGTTTTGGAGTTTGGTCACAGCTCCAGCCGATAATGAAGGTACTCATGAATCGGCTCAAAAAGCATCATCATCGGATATGGATATAGAAGAAACTTCAAAGATGGTGCGGGAGTTATTGAATGAAGGTTCATAAAAGGTTTTAGTAATTAACCAATTAAAGGACGGGGAGGATTGGAATGACCAGCTGTTTATCTCCTCAAGAACAACAGTGGTGGAATATGTGGACACATGAGCAGGATGGAGAAGCTGCAAATCAATTGGTCCAGCAATACGACTATTTAGTGAGCTACCATGTTCAGCGGATCTCTGCTCATTTACCGAAGAGCGTCAGCAAAGATGATGTGAGAAGTTTAGGATTGTTGGGGCTTTATGATGCATTGAAAAAGTTTGATAGAACAAGAGATTTGAAGTTTGATACGTATGCTTCCTTCCGTATCAGAGGGTCAATCATGGACGGTTTACGAAAAGAAGACTGGCTCCCGAGATCTGTGAGGGACCGTTCAAAAAAAATCGAACAGATGACAGAAAAGCTGGAGCAGGAATGGCAACGCCCGGTAAGTTCCCACGAGATTGCCGAAGCTCTAAGTATGTCTCCGGAAGAAGTGGAAGAGACTGTCAAGGACTCTCTTTTTGCAAATGTTCTCTCCATGGAAGAAAAAACAAATGATGGAAGCGAAGATCATAAAGAAGGAATTGGATATTCGATTCCGGATGATCGAGCATTTACACCCTCAGAATCGGTCATTAAAAAAGAAAACTATGAAGAATTGGCGAGAGAAATCGGTCGGTTAAACGAGAAGGAGCAACTGGTTATCAGTCTTTTCTATCATGAAGAGCTTACTTTGACGGAAATTGGTCAGGTTCTGGAATTGACAACCTCCCGGATCTCCCAAATCCATGCGAAAGCAATCTATAAGCTAAAAGGGTCTTTGCGGGAAATTGTAACCGTATAGAAGACCAGGGGATGAAACAGAAGGCAGTGAAGCGGTGATTGTGCCCCCCCCCCCCTACATAAATGGAACAGAAATGAATGGTGTGAATAGAAATGACAGGATTTTTATTGATTTTCAGTTTTATTATTGATGGCGTTCTGCTCTTTTCACTCTTCATTATAATGAAGAAGGTCCGCAGAACCGAAGAACTTGAACTTAGACAAAAACAAGTGGCAGCAGAAATAGAGGATCTTTTCACTTCGTATTTAATGGAAATAAAAGAAGAAAACAAAAGAATGGAAAGCCTTGTCAGGAAGAACAGTCACTCCTCTGACTTTCATGATTCTCAAACAGAAGACAGAGGGGAAAGGGAAAAAAATCATCTGGATAAAGAAGTCATCACAAAGAAACAGATTTCCTCTACCTATACCCCGCCTGAGTTGGAAGAAACGGAAAGCTATCAGCCCTCTTTTCATTCACAGGTATTGGATTTGAAAGAAAAAGGTTATAGTATAGAGGAAATTGCAAAAATAATGGATAAAGGAAAGACAGAAATCGAATTACTCCTTAAATTTCATCAAAAACCTATGAAAAAAACTTGAATGCCCCGTTCTGTTGTGATATATTTACTGACGGTGTCAATACGCACGCCTTTGGATTCTCAAGTGAGGTTGCTCTTTTATAGAGTTCACTAGAGAAGATGAAAGAGGCGGAGGATACTAAAAAAACCAAACAGGAGGAACTATCATGTCTGTAATTTCTATGAAACAGCTACTTGAAGCTGGTGTTCACTTTGGACACCAAACCCGCCGCTGGAATCCGAAGATGAAAAAATACATCTTCACGGAGCGTAACGGGATCTACATCATCGACCTGCAAAAAACGGTCAAGAAAGTTGATGAAGCATTCAACTATGTAAAAGAGGTCGCTGCTGACGGCGGTAACATTCTTTTCGTAGGTACTAAAAAACAAGCTCAGGATACAGTTCGCGACGAGGCGACTCGTTGTGGCATGTATTACATCAACCAACGTTGGTTGGGTGGTACCCTGACAAACTTTGAAACCATCCGTAAGCGTATCAACCGTCTTAAAGACATTGAGCGCATGGAAGAAGACGGTACATTCGATGTACTTCCTAAAAAAGAAGTCGTCGACATGCTTAAAGAAAAAGATCGTCTTGTTAAATTCCTAGGCGGTATTAAAGAAATGAAGAGCCTTCCGGACGCAATGTTCGTGATCGACCCTCGTAAAGAGCGCATCGCGATTGCTGAAGCTCACAAATTGAATATTCCAGTTGTAGGTATCGTTGATACGAACTGTGACCCAGACGAAATCGATTATGTCATCCCTGCAAACGATGATGCAATCCGTGCCGTTAAATTGTTGACTTCTAAGATGGCAGACGCTGTTCTTGAAGCTAAGCAAGGGGAAGAAACAGAAACAACGGAAGAAACTGAAGCTGCTGTAGAAGCTGCTCAAGAGTAAGATGGGTCAAAAGGTGATAAGGGGGTATACCTTTATCACCTTTTTTAAAGAATCCGTAACAGCTCAAGCGTTCCCAAACGCAAGAGCTATACTTATATGCAACTAATAAGGAGGCTTTACAATGGCTGTAAATGCTAAAATGGTAAAAGAACTTCGTGAAAAAACGGGTGCTGGAATGATGGACTGTAAGAAAGCACTCACTGAAACTGATGGTGACATGGACAAAGCAATGGAATGGTTGCGTGAGAAGGGAATTTCCAAAGCAGCTAAGAAAGCTGACCGTATTGCTGCGGAAGGTTCTGCTGCAATTGAAATTTCCGGCAACACGGCTGTACTTTTCGAAGTGAACTGTGAAACGGACTTCGTAACGAAGAACGACCAGTTCAAGGACTTGCTTAAAGACCTAGGTCAGCACTTGCTTTCTCAAAAGCCTGCAACAGTTGAAGAAGCTCTAGAACAGAAGCTTCACGGTGATGGAGAAGTACTTAGCAGCTATATCACAGAACGCGTAGCGAAAATCGGTGAAAAGATCTCCCTTCGTCGTTTCGTTATCAAAGAGAAAACGGATAACGATGCATTTGGTGCTTACCTTCACATGGGCGGAAACATCGGTGTGTTGACTGTACTTGAAGGTTCTACAGATGAGTCTGCAGCGAAAGACGTTGCGATGCATGTAGCAGCTGTAAACCCTCGTTATGTTTCCCGTGAAGAAATTCCTGCAGAAGAAGCAGACAAAGAGCGTGAAATGCTTAAAACACAAGCGATGAACGAAGGCAAACCTGAAAACATCGTTGAAAAAATGGTCGAAGGCCGTTTGAACAAGTTCTTCGAAGAAATCTGCCTGCTTGATCAAAGCTTTGTTAAAGATCCAGACCAGAAAGTAAAACAATTCGTAGCATCTACTGGTGGCCAAATCACTGGTTTCGATCGCTTCGAAGTTGGTGAAGGTATGGAGAAACGCGAAGAAAACTTCGCGGATGAGGTTATGAACCAGGTTAAAAAATAATGAACATGGAAAATAGGGGACACTTCCGGTGTTCCCTATTTTCAAACATGCTACATAATTGCAGAACGATGTGCAAAAAAATGTAGAGGAATACAGTTAAAACACGGGAGGTAACTATGACTACTGCTCGCTATCGTCGTATCGTATTAAAACTAAGTGGAGAGGCTTTAAGTGGAGAAGCAGGGTTTGGACTAGAACCCAGCATCATCAAATCAGTCTCCCGTCAGGTCAAAGAAGTGGCTGAACTGGGTGTGGAAGTCGCTGTCGTCGTCGGAGGTGGAAACATCTGGCGCGGTAAAGTAGGAGCCGAGATGGGAATGGATCGTGCAAACGCTGATTATATGGGGATGCTTGCAACGGTCATGAACTCTCTTGCCCTTCAAGATAGTCTAGAAAACTTAGGGATTCCGACCCGTGTCCAAACTTCCATTGAAATGAGACAAGTAGCGGAACCATACATCCGCAGAAAAGCGATTCGTCATCTGGAAAAGAAACGCGTCGTCATTTTTGCGGCTGGGACAGGGAACCCATACTTCTCTACTGACACAACAGCTGCTCTAAGAGCTGCAGAAGTGGAAGCGGATGTAATCTTAATGGCGAAGAACAATGTAGACGGTGTTTATACAGATGATCCTAAAACCAATGAAGATGCTGTGAAGTACGATCAGCTCTCTTACATGGACGTTTTGAATGAGGGTCTTGGGGTCATGGATTCTACAGCTTCATCATTATGTATGGACAACGATATCGATTTATTGGTATTCTCAATAACAGAAGACGGAAACATCAAGAAAGCCGTAATGGGCGAAAATATTGGAACTATTGTGAGGGGGAAATAATTATGTCTGATGCAGTAATTAATGAAACGAAGCAACAAATGGAACAAGCGACACAAGCGTTCTCTCGTCAGCTTGCAACGGTCCGCGCAGGACGTGCGAATCCTTCAATTCTTGATAACGTGTACGTGGATTACTACGGAGCTGCGACTCCATTGAACCAACTGGCACAAGTCTCTGCACCTGAACCGCGTTTACTTGTCATTACACCATATGATAAGAGTGCGATTGCAGAAATTGAAAAAGCGATCCAGAAAGCAGACCTTGGCTTGTCTCCTTCTAGTGACGGAAATGTTGTACGAATCAACATTCCTGCACTGACTGAAGAACGTCGTAAAGACCTTGCTAAAGTCGTAGGAAAGTATTCGGAGGAAGCGAAGGTGCAAATCCGTAACATTCGCCGTGACTCCAATGACCGTCTTAAAAAGCTTGAAAAAGATGGCGAGCTAACGGAAGATGACCTTCGTTCTTACCAGGATGACGTTCAGAAGGTCACAGACCAGCACGTTGAGAAAATCGATCAACTTGCAAAAACAAAAGAAGAGGAAATCATGGAAGTATGATTCTCCAATTCTATATGCCTTAAGGTGTATCAAGCCGCGCTGTAGATGTTTGGCAGCGCGGCTTTTATTTTAGTTTAGCCTCAAATATTCACTTGAGGAGGAAAAAATCCTGTAGAGACTTTTATCAATAGGCTTGAGCGCGTAAGCAGACATGATGTTACACGATTCGTGTAAATACGTGTGTTCCTTGAGTCTCTTTAAGGATTTCGGCATGATATTTGAATTTAGTATATAATAAATAGATGGAACAATTGGACTGGAGGATTGAACATGCCTATCAAGTTTCCATTCAAAAAAGATAAAAAGCAGCCCCGCACCGAGCCATTAGGCCTTGAAGAAAACCATATTCCTCAACATGTTGCGATTATAATGGACGGAAATGGAAGATGGGCGAAGAATAGAGGAATGCCTCGGATTGCCGGACATAAAGAGGGCATGGGCGTCGTGAAGAGAATCGTTCGATATGCTTCAGATGTCGGTGTGAAGGTTCTTACCCTTTATGCTTTTTCTACGGAAAATTGGAAACGCCCGAAAAATGAGGTAGACTTTCTTATGAAGCTTCCTGTCGATTTTCTAAGTACATATTTGCCTGAACTGATCGAGCGAAATGTCCAAGTCCGGACCATCGGTGATTTCGACGTCCTTCCTGACCATACTCAAAAGGCCGTCAAAGAAGCGATGGAAAAAACGAAGGACAATGATGGGCTGATTCTCAATTTTGCACTGAATTATGGAAGTCGTTATGAGATGGTGCATGCAGTCAAGCAAATTGCTTCTAAAGTACAAAAAGGAGAAATGGACATCTCAGACATTGACGAATCCATGTTCTCTCAAGAATTGTACACGTCAGAGTTGATTGAACCTGATCTGCTTATCCGGACGAGCGGAGAACAAAGGTTGTCAAACTTCTTATTATGGCAGCTGGCCTATGCTGAATTTTGGTTTACAGAGGTTTATTGGCCGGACTTTGATGAAAGTCATTTTGAAAAAGCTCTTTATGACTTCCAAAATCGTAAACGTCGTTTCGGCGGAGTATAAGGTGTGAAAAAGACTTATGAAACAAAGAACAATTACAGCTATCGTTGCAGCACTTATTTTCCTTCCCATTGTTATGTTGGGAGGATGGCCTTTTAAGGCGTTTGTGTATATCATTGCAAGCATCGCATTGCTTGAATTGGTACGTATGAAAAAAATAGCCCGCTATTCGGTAGCCTCTGGACTTGGGTTGCTTCTGATGTGGGCCTTGATGTTCCCGTATGAGGTATTCGATGAAACCATCACCTCAGAGGACCTCATTACCAAATCCGAAATTACACTACTGGCGGTACTTGTACTGTTAAGTTACACAGTGCTTGTCAAAAACCGTTTCACTTTTGATGATGCTGGTTTTCTTTTATTATCAGCCATCTATATTGGAATGGGATTCAATTATCTAATGGAGACACGGCAAGAGGGACTGGAATATATCTTCTTTGCATTGTTTGTCGTATGGGCAACAGACACAGGTGCTTACCTGTTCGGTCGTGCGTTAGGTAAACATAAGCTTTGGCCTCAAATCAGTCCGAAGAAGACCATCGAGGGCTCCGTTGGTGGGATCATCCTTGCCTGTGTAGTCGCACTGATTTTCCAATTGGTTTATCCTCTTGAACATTCGATGATTATCGTGTTACTCGTCACTGTACTTGTTTCGATTGCCGGACAAATAGGGGACCTTGTGGAATCGGCATTCAAACGGCACTATGCAGTGAAAGATTCAGGGAAAATCCTGCCCGGACACGGGGGTGTATTGGATCGGTTTGACAGTCTGATTTTCATTTTACCGATCCTGCATTTGATTAACTTTATTTCATAGGAGAGAGGGGCCATGGAACAATGAAGCAAGTATCGTTACTTGGGGCAACGGGTTCAATTGGAATTCAAACCCTTGATGTACTTCGGTTGCACCCAGATCAATTTTCTTTATATGCCATGGGGTTTGGGAGAAACGTCGAAAAAGCTCTTCCTTTGATTCGAGAGTTCAAACCTGCCATGATTGTCGTTCAAGATGAAGAAACGAAGAGAAAACTGGAAAAAGAAGTGACTCACTCACAAATTCTTTGTGGTGGAGAAGGTTTAATTGAGGCAAGTGTAGCCGAACCTGTAGATGTAGTCGTAAACGCAGTCATGGGGAGTATCGGATTACCAGCGACTTTAAAAGCGATTCAATCCAAAAAACAAATCGCGATTGCGAACAAGGAAACGCTTGTGACAGCGGGGCATCTCGTCATGGAAGAAGCTAAAAAACATGAGGTCAACCTTCTCCCTGTAGACAGTGAACATTCGGCAATTTTTCAGGCATTGAACGGTGAGCAGAGGAAAGACATCAATAAACTTATCATTACCGCATCTGGTGGAAGCTTCAGAGATCAAACAAGGGAAGAACTTGTCGGAGTGACAGTGGATGATGCATTGAATCATCCAAACTGGAAGATGGGGGCGAAAATCACCATTGATTCTGCATCTATGATGAACAAAGGATTAGAAGTTATTGAGGCGCACTGGCTTTTTGATGTACCTTATGACCAGATTCATGTTATTCTTCATAGAGAAAGTGTCATCCATTCCATGGTTGAATATGTGGACAGGAATGTCATTGCACAATTAGGAACACCGGATATGAAAGTTCCTATCCAATACGCATTGACCTACCCTGAAAGGAAAGAACTTCCGATCACCAAAAACTTGAATTTGGAAGAGATCGCAACGTTGAATTTTCAAAAGATGGACATGGATCGTTTTCCTTGCTTGAGAATGGCATTTGAAGCAGGAAGAGCAGGCGGATCCATGCCGACAGTCTTGAATGCGGCTAACGAAGAAGCTGTGCAGCAGTTCCTCGAAGGCAGAATTTCCTTTCTTGACATTGAAAAATACATCGGTCAAGCATTAGAAAACCATGACAGGATTCATAACCCTGACTTGTCTACCATAATTTCTATAGATAAGGAAACGAGGGAAAGAGTTCGTTTCCAAATAAATTAAGAGCTCTGGTTGTTGGAGAAGTTCATGCGGCCGTCTAAACGTTGATGGTTCACTTCCGCTATTCACATCCATAGAACAATGAGAGCTAAAAAGGAAGGTGCTTCATTTGACTACAGTGGTTGCATTTATTCTTATGTTCGGACTTTTGGTGTTCGTGCATGAGTGGGGGCATCTCATATTTGCCAAACGGTCGGGAATGCTCGCAAGGGAATTTGCGATAGGATTTGGACCTAAGATTTTTGCATTCACTCGAAATGAAACTCTTTATACAATCCGTCTTCTTCCCATTGGCGGTTATGTTCGAGTTGCAGGTGAAGATCCAGAAATCGTAGAATTGAAAGCAGGCCATCATATTGGTCTTGAATTCAATGAAGCGGGGAAAGTAAATAAAATCATCGTAAACAATAAAGACAAGCATCCTCACGCACGTGTGATTGAAGTCGAACGAGCGGATCTAGATCATCGCCTTGTCATTGAAGGTTATGAAATCGATGAAGATGAAAAACTCTTCTTTGAAGTAGACCAAAAAGCAATGTTCGTCATGGATGAAAAGGAAACGCAAATTGCTCCTTACAACCGACAATTCGCATCCAAATCCGTCCCGCAGCGTGCGATGCAGCTTTTCGCAGGGCCCATGATGAACTTCGTTTTGGCTATTGTATTGTTCATGATCCTTGGTTTCATTCAAGGTGTCCCTTCAAACGAAGCCAAGCTAGGAGAAATCCAGGACAACTCGCCTGCATCACAGGCTGGTTTGCAGGCTGGTGATGAAATCGTTGCAGTGGACGGTGAATCCGTAAGTACATGGGAAGAGTTCACCACCATCATCCGTGCTCATCCAGAGGAAGAAGTGACATTGACCGTCAATCGAGAAGGAGCAACGAATCAGTTGAGCGTCACTCCGGCCGCTGTTGAAAGTAGAGAAGCGACCATCGGCCAAGTAGGTGTCGCCCGGGCTTTTGAAGAATCATTTGCGAAAAAATTAACGTTTGGATTTACACAGACCTATGAGTGGTCAGCATTGATATTAACGAATCTTGGTAAATTAGTGACCGGACAGTTTTCATTAGATATGTTGTCAGGACCTGTCGGCATATATGATGCCACTGACCAGGTCGTCCGCACAGGATTTACGAATTTCGTCATGTGGACATCCATCTTAAGTATTAACCTCGGGATTGTGAACCTTCTTCCACTCCCTGCTTTGGATGGAGGACGTCTTTTGTTCGTAGGTCTTGAAGGGCTTAGAGGAAAGCCGATTGATCCTCAAAAAGAAGGGATCGTACATTTCATAGGGTTTGCATTACTCATGTTATTGATGCTCGTAGTCACATGGAACGATATCCAACGTTTATTCTTGTGATTGATTTATAGCTGGAAGTCCTGAGGTGATCGGCGATTCCCAGGCTTCCGGCTTCTTTTTATTAACTTCAAAAAGATAGGGAATCTTTGAGACTAGTGAATTCCCCCTTTTATACATTTTGATTAAATAGAACTGAGGTGCATTTATGAGACAAAGTCATATGTTAATACCTACCCTTAAAGAAAACCCTGCGGATGCTGAAATCAAGAGCCACCAGCTCCTCGTTCGCGCTGGTTACATACGCCAGATCGCATCCGGCATCTACAGCTTCCTTCCGATCGGCCGCCGTGTATTAAGCAAGGTTGAAAATATCGTTAGGGAAGAGATGGAAAAAATCGGTGCCCATGAAATGGCCATGCCCGCTCTTGAGCCTTCCGAACTCTGGAAGGAAACGGGACGTTGGACGACCTTCGGTTCGGAACTGATGCGTTTGAACGACCGCCACAATCGGGAGTTCGCCCTTGGTGCGACACACGAAGAAGTCATCACAAGTCTTGTAAGACATGAAGTGAAAAGTTATAAGCAGCTTCCTTTGACGGTTTTCCAAATTCAAAATAAATTCCGTGATGAAGCACGTCCTCGCTTCGGTCTTTTACGTGGAAGAGAATTTTTAATGAAGGACGCCTATTCTTTCAATGAGTCCTATGAAAGCCTTGACGAAACCTATGACAAAATGTTTGAAGCCTATTCGAATGTATTCAGACGCTGCGGTTTGAACTTCCGTGCTGTCATCGCGGACTCCGGAGCCATGGGCGGGAAAGATACCCATGAGTTTATGGTTTTATCTGAAGTAGGTGAGGATGTCATTGCCTATTCCGATACTTCCCGTTATGCAGCAAACATTGAAATGGCCCCGGTCGTTGCAACGTATGAAAAGTCCTCAGCGGCTCCTGAAACGTTGGAAAAAGTCGAAACACCGGGTCAAAAGACGATGAAGGATGTAGCCGAATTCCTGGGGCATGATGTACAGGAAGGCATCAAGTCGATTCTTTTCCAAGTGGATGAGAAATTTGTGCTCGCCCTTACTCGTGGAGATCATGAAGTGAATGATGTCAAGTTGAAAAATCTATATGATGCCGATATCGTTGAACTGGCTTCAGAAGAAGATACAAAACGCCTCCTCGGATCAGGGTTTGGTTCCCTTGGACCAATTGGAGTTCCTGAAGATGTGGAAGTTGTTGCCGATCATGCTGTGGAAGCCTTGGTTAACGTATCATGTGGAGCTAATGAAGAAGGCTATCACTTTAAGAATGCGACACCTGAAAGAGACTTTGAGGTCAAGTCATATGCCGATTTACGATTTATTGAAGAAGGAGATCCATCACCGGATGGAGAGGGAGTCATCAAGTTTGCCCGAGGGATTGAAGTGGGACATGTCTTCAAATTGGGTGAATTTTATTCCGAGCGGATGAATGCGACTTTCCTTAATGATCAAGGAAAAGCGAAAACCATGATCATGGGCTCCTACGGTATCGGCGTATCCCGTACGCTTGCAGCTATCGTGGAACAATACCACGATGATAGAGGGATCACATGGCCGAAGAATATTGCCCCATATCAAGTCCATCTGCTTTCATTAAATCCTAAAAAAGAAGAACAGAAAGAATTGGCAGGTCAATTATATGACACACTGCTTGATGCAGGGATCGAAGTCTTATATGATGATCGTAAAGAACGTGCCGGTGTGAAATTTGCCGACAGCGATCTTTTCGGTGTACCCGTAAGGATTACGGTAGGAAAACGTGCCGGTGAAGGCGTTGTCGAAGTGAAGGAACGTGCAACGGGCGATCAGAATGAATTAGAAACTAGTGAAGTCTTAGAATATATAAAGAACTGGTACAAAGCCTAATATTTTTTGGAAAACTATACCCTTGCTAAAGGAAAGAGCAAGGGTTTTTCCATGTCGGGTGTTGGGTTAGGAAAGAGGAGGAATTCCGTTTGAGTGTCAGCAACAAGGAAAAAATGCACTATTTGCTGGAACAGATTCAGTTCCCGCATGATCTAATAGAACCTCACTTTAAAGACAGCAGCATGCAGAAACTGGTGGTTTACCGCGAACAAAAATTATGGCATTTTCATTTTCTTATGCCAAAGCCCCTGCCGCCATCTGTCTATGATTTATTTACAAGTAAACTTGTAGCGACTTTCCGCTCCATTGCAGACGTAACGTGGACAATTGAGACATCAGAAAAAGAACTCGCCATGAATGATGTCCTAGAATACTGGCAGAGCTTCATTAAAACTTTAACGAACTTAACGCCAAGCTACAAAGATTTATTGATGGAGCAGCAACCTGAAGTGAACGGGAATAAGGTTATGTTAACTTGCAGGAACTTAGCCGAAAGTCATGCCATACAGAAAAAGTTGGAAGAACCTTTAAAAAGTTTCTGTCTCAAATGCGGCCTTCCTTCGTTCATGCTTTCAACACGAGTGAAAGAAGAAACAGAACAAATCAAACGATTCCAGGAAGAACGCCAAAAAGAAGACAAAATACTAGTCCAGCAAGCGGTGAAAGAACAAGAAGAAAGAGCCAAAGATAAAGACGACTCCAAACCAAAAGGACCGCTTGAAATTGGTTACAAAATTCAAGATGACATCATCCCGATGGAGGAAATCCAGGAGGAAGAGAAGAAGATTGTTGTCCAGGGTTATATCTTTGATGTTGAAATCAAAGAACTTCGCTCCGGGCGTCATTTATTACTCTTGAAAGTCACTGATTATACGGATTCTTTTTCGATCAAGATGTTTTCACGTGGAGACGATCATGCGGAACTCTTTAAGCATGTGAAAGAAGGCATGTGGATTAAAGCCCGCGGGGGAATCCAGACAGATAATTTCACGAACGAATTGACGATGATGGCCAACGATATCAATGAAGTGAAACCAAAATTACGTGAAGATAAAGCACCTGAAGGGGAGAAGAGGATCGAATTGCACGCCCATACCACGATGAGTGCGATGGATGCACCTGTTTCCCCGTCCCGTCTCATCAAGCAAGCGGCAGACTGGGGCCACGAAGCGATTGCGATTACAGACCATGCAGTCGTCCAGGCTTATCCGGATGCTCACGCCGCAGGCCAGAAAAATGGTGTGAAGATCATTTACGGGGTGGAAGCAAACTTAGTAGATGACGGAGTCCCGATTGCGTATGAGGAACAGGACCGGGACCTTGAGGATGCCGTGTACGTCGTTTTTGACGTCGAGACTACGGGACTCTCCGCGGTTTACGATAAGATCATCGAACTAGCTGCGGTCAAAGTGCAGGGTGGAGAAATCATCGATCGATTTGAATCTTTCGCCAACCCGCACCAAGCTTTGTCTCAGACAACCATTGACCTTACGGGAATCACGGATGACATGGTCAAGGATGCGCCGGAAATTGAACAGGTACTCAAGGACTTCCATGAATGGACGGGAGAAGACATCCTTGTCGCTCACAACGCCAGTTTCGATATGGGCTTTTTAAATGCCGGTTATCAGAAAATCGGACTAGAGAAGTCCACGAATCCGGTCATCGATACGTTAGAGCTCGCCCGTTTTCTCGTTCCGGAATTAAAAAATCACCGTTTAAATACACTGTGTAAGAAATTCGATATTGAGTTGACCCAGCACCACCGGGCAATTTATGATGCTGAAGCCACCGGTTATTTACTATGGAAACTCGTAAAACGAGCCATGGATAAAGAGATTACGAACCATAAAAACCTGAACGATTATATGGGTGAGGGGAAAGCGTATCAACGTTCACGACCTTCCCATTGTACCCTGCTTGCGACAAACAGCACGGGATTAAAAAACATCTATCGTCTCGTATCAGAAGCACATGTCAATTACTTCTACCGTGTTCCACGCGTTCCACGCTCCCTTCTCGCGAAGAACCGTGAGGGAATCCTTGTCGGTTCCGGCTGTGACAAAGGGGAAGTGTTTGAAACGATGATGCAGAAATCAGAAGAAGAGGCAGAGAAAGTCGCCGAATTTTATGATTACATCGAAATTCAGCCGCCAGGGAACTACTATCACTTAGTGGAAAAAGATCTAGTCCAGACGGAAGCACAAATTCTCGATATTTTGAAAAGGCTTGTCGCTATGGCTGAACGAATGGGGAAAACAGTAGTGGCTACAGGAAACACTCACTACGTAGAGCCTCATGAAAAGCAGTACCGTCAAATTCTTATTTCATCCCAAAATGGAAACCCGCTGAACAGGCAGACACTACCGGAGGTCCACTTTAAAACGACGAATGAAATGATTGATGAACTTGGTTTCTTAGGAAAAGACAAAGCCACAGAGGTAGTCGTAACGAACACTCATAAAATTTCAGAACAGATAGGTGAAGTTTCTCCGGTGAAGGACGATCTATATACGCCTAACATCGAAGGGGCGGACCAGGAGATTCGTGAAATGTCCTACAACAAAGCACGCAGCATTTACGGAGAGCCTATTCCTGACTTGATCGTCAAACGTTTGGAAAAAGAACTAGATAGTATCATCGGAAACGGGTTCGCGGTTATCTATCTTATTTCACAGAAACTTGTAACCAAGTCCCTGGAAGATGGTTATCTCGTTGGTTCACGTGGTTCTGTCGGATCGTCCTTCGTTGCTACAATGACTGACATTACAGAAGTGAACCCTCTGCCACCGCATTACGTGTGTCCGTCTTGTCAATATAATGAATTCTTTACAGACGGATCGGTCGGAAGCGGCTTTGACCTTGAGGAAAAAGACTGTCCGGAGTGTGGTACTTCTCTAACGAAAGACGGTCAGGACATTCCATTTGAAACCTTCCTCGGTTTTAAAGGGGATAAGGTTCCGGATATCGACTTGAACTTCTCCGGGGAATATCAGCCACATGCGCACAACTATACGAAAGAATTGTTCGGAGAAGATAGTGTATTCCGTGCCGGAACGATTGGTACGATTGCTGAAAAAACTGCATACGGGTATGTTAAAGGGTACGCAGGAGATCATCAGCTGCTTTATAAAAATGCTGAAATTGACCGTCTCGTTCACGGATGTACTGGTGTGAAAAGGACAAGCGGACAGCACCCTGGAGGGATTATCGTAGTCCCTGATGATATGGAGATCTATGATTTCTCACCGATCCAGTTTCCGGCGGATGATACGAAATCAGAGTGGAAGACGACGCACTTCGATTTCCACTCCATCCATGACAACCTTTTAAAACTGGATATCCTTGGTCACGATGACCCGACCGTCATCCGTATGCTTCAGGATCTCAGCGGAATTGACCAGAAGGAAATCCCTGTCGATGACCCTGAAGTAATGAAGATTTTCAGTGGTCCTGAAGCACTGGGAGTGACGGCGGATCAGATTATGTGTAAAACAGGGACCCTCGGAGTGCCGGAGTTTGGTACAAGGTTTGTAAGGCAGATGCTAGAAGATACAAAGCCGAAAACATTCGCAGAACTTGTCATCATTTCCGGACTGTCTCACGGCACGGACGTATGGCTTGGAAATGCCGAACAGTTGATCAATGATGGCATATGTACACTACCTGAGGTTATCGGGTGTCGTGACGATATTATGGTGTACCTCATGCACAAAGGTCTCGACCCTTCCCTTGCCTTTAAGATCATGGAATTTGTTCGTAAAGGACGAGGACTTCAAGATGAGTGGATTGAAGAAATGAAAAAACATGGCGTGCCGGACTGGTACATTGATTCTTGTAAGAAAATCAAATACATGTTCCCGAAAGCCCACGCCGCCGCCTATGTACTGATGGCTGTAAGGATTGCCTACTTCAAAGTCCACTACCCGATCTATTTCTATGCGGCTTATTTCACCGTCAGGGCAAGCGATTTTGAATTGGAAACCATGATGAAAGGCTCCGAAGCCATCCGTAAGCGTATGAAAGAGATTCAGGATAAAGGATTCGATGCTACTCCGAAAGAAAAAAGTTTGATGACTGTTCTTGAACTTTCTCTTGAAATGTGTGAAAGAGGATATGGATTTAAAAACGTGGATCTGTATCAATCCAGTGCGACGGACTTCCTGGTCGAAGGTAATGAATTGATTCCACCATTTAATGCCGTCGATGGATTAGGCACGAACGCTGCCATCAATATCGTCAATGCACGAAAAGAGGGCGAATTCTTATCCAAGCAGGACTTGAGAGAGCGGAGTCGTATTTCCAAAACCGTTCTTGAGTATCTGGATAACTTCGGTTGTTTAGAGGGAATGCCTGATGAAAACCAACTGTCCCTTTTCTAACTTCTCAACTCTGTGACAAATAACAATACCGTTTCATTGTTATAGGAAATAGCATAGTTTGAGGCTCAGCTTCGAGATTTTTCAAGGTTCATTTTTAAATAACAGCCAGAGGTGGTTGGGGAGCCACTCATTCCCCGCACTCCTCGCCTCTGGTCACATACTTCTCGAAATCCAGTCTTACAAAAGCAGGAGTTTTATGAAATAACGTCATTTGAGGGTATAGGAAAAGCTGTTGGTTTCTTCCTTTGTTGCATAGAATACGCATCTATGATATATTTTTTATGGTGAGAAGAGTGATACGAACGACGAAAGAGTGGGGCAACCCACTCTTTCGTCATATTCCAGCCTCTTGCTTGTGGAGAAACTTCGATGCATGAGGGGTTTTAGTACCCGCGAGACGAACCGCTATGATCTTATGTCATAGCGGTTTCTCATGGTACTTGCATATACGGCCCCCATTACTTAATGAAATGAGCGAATACATCCCATAATAATAAGTACTAACCATTACATTGTGTTCGAAGGAGGGAAGAGCATGAGCAATCATGTTACATCCGTTACAGAACGTCTTGTCCAGCCGATCCTTGAGGATATGAACCTCGAACTTGTCGATATTGAGTACAAGAAAGAAGGTCAAAACTGGTACCTTCGCGTTTTCATCGATAAAGAAGGCGGTGTGGACATAGAAGAATGCGGACAAGTATCTGAACAATTGAGTGAAAAATTAGATGAAGAAGATCCCATTGAAATTCCGTATTTTCTTGAAGTTGCATCACCAGGGGCAGAACGTCCTTTAAAGACAGAAGCAGACTTTAAGAAGTTTGTTGGTGAGTACGTGTATATGAAACTCTATGAACCGATTGATGGGGAGAAGGAGTTTGAAGGCACACTAAAGTCCTTTGAAAATTCCGTGGCAACTGTAGAAATTCGTATTAAAACACGTAAGAAGCAACTGGAAGTACCATATCAAAAGATTGCTAAAGCCAATTTAGCTGTCACGTTTAATTAAGGGGGAGAAGACTGTTGAGTAGTGAACTATTTGATGCCATGAATTATTTAGAAAAGGAAAAAGGCATCGACAAAAATCTTTTATTGGAAGCACTTGAAGCAGCATTGATTTCTGCTTATAAGAAAAACTTCAATTCCGCAACGAACGTCCGTGTGGATATTAATGAAGAAGAAAGTGCCATGAAAGTTCTTGCGCGAAAAGAAATCGTAGACGAAGTGATGGACCCGCAGCAGGAGATCTCTTTAGAAGAAGCGAAAGACATTGATCCGAACTATGAGGTTGAAGATGTCATTGAAGTAGAAGTGACACCTATGGATTTCGGTCGTATCGCAGCTCAAGCCGCTAAGCAAGTCGTTACGCAGCGTGTCCGTGAAGCGGAACGCGGCATCATTTACGGCGAATATGTCGATCGTGAAGAGGACGTCATGACTGGGATCATCCAAAGGAAAGATCCCCGCTTCGTCTATGTAAATCTTGGGAAAATTGAAGCTCGTCTTCCAGAAGGGGAGCAAATGCCGACCGAGACTTATGAAGTTCATGATCGCCTCAAAGTATTTGTGACGAAGGTGGAAAACAGCAATAAAGGGCCACACATCTATGTATCCCGTACACACCCAGGGCTTTTGAAGCGCTTGTTTGAGATGGAAGTACCTGAAATTTATGACGGTACAGTCGAAGTCATGTCTGTAGCGCGTGAAGCCGGCGACCGTTCAAAAATCTCTGTATATGCTGAAGATCAGGAAATCGATCCGGTTGGCTCTTGTGTGGGTCAAAGAGGTCAACGTGTTCAGGCGATCGTAAATGAACTGAAGGGTGAAAAAATTGATATTGTTCAATGGTCTGAAGATCCCGTTGAATATGTGTCGAATGCGTTAAGCCCTTCTAAGGTCGTCGAAGTGCTTGTAGATGAGGAAGACAAGGCGACAACGGTAATTGTTCCTGATTACCAACTGTCCCTTGCCATTGGTAAACGTGGTCAAAACGCTCGTCTTGCAGCTAAATTGACAGGCTGGAAGATCGATATTAAGAGTGAAAGTGAAGCACGTGAACAAGGTCTTCTTTCTACAGAAGAGACTGATGTTGAAGAGGAAGACTTTTTCGACGAAGAAGTGTCTGAAGATTAAGGAGGGGTAGAACGATGACCCGTTCCAAAAAACAACCATTAAGAAAATGTGTCGTCACACAGGAAATGGTTCCTAAGCAGCAATTGATCCGTGTAGTGCGCAATAAAGAGGGAGAGGTTTTTGTGGACGATACAGGGAAAAAGAATGGACGCGGAGCCTATCTCATGAAAAACCTAGAAATCATTGATCAGGCTGAAAAGCAACAGGTGCTGAACCGTCACCTTAAAACCAAGGTGGATGAAAACATCTACGAGGAATTGAGAGCAAAAGTGAAGGCTGACCCATCATGAGCGGCAGCTATTTGAACCTGTTGGGACTGGCCCTTAGAGCCGGGAAGTGTACGCTCGGTGAAGAATCGATTGTACGAGACATTCAAAGACAGAAAGCTAAGCTCGTCCTCATTGCCAATGATACAGGGAAACAAACAAAAAAGAAGCTGACAGATAAATGCAGCTTCTATGAAATACCTTGCTATGAAGTCGATGATCGAGACACATTATCACAGGCTATCGGAAAGGCAGGGAGAGTCGCGATCGCAGTTCTTGACCAAGGATTTGCGAAAAAGTTGCAATCGCTACTCGATGAATCTATTCGGGGGTGAAGATTTTATGAGTAAAATGCGCGTATACGAATATGCCAAGAAAAACGAACTATCTAGTAAACAAGTGATTCAAAAACTGCAAAATCTGAATATCGAAGTGAACAACCATATGTCCACTTTGGAAGAGGATGCAGCGAAGAAGCTGGACCAGGCATTTGGAAAAGGCCAAGCACCAAAAGCTCAAAACCAGAATAAATCAAAGTCTCAAAAGCCTAACAATAATAAAAAGCCAGCAAACAAAAAGCAAAGAAACAACAACCAGAAAAACAACAAACCTGCAGCACAGCAGGCACCTAAAAAGTCTAAAAAGCAGACACCTGAAAAAATCACTTATTCAGGCAGCCTCACGGTTGGAGAGCTTGCAGAAAAACTGAACAAGGACTCTTCAGAAATCATCAAAAAGCTTATGTTCCTAGGCACAATGGCTACCATTAACCAGGAACTTGATGGAGATTCCATTGAATTAATCTGTGAGGAATTCGGTGTAGAAGTCGAAGAAGAGGTCATTGTGGACGAGACGGACATTGAGAACATGGTGTTCGATGACGAACCTGAAGATCTGCAGGACCGCCCTGCTGTCGTTACCATCATGGGTCACGTAGACCACGGAAAAACGACGCTTCTTGACCAGATCCGTAACACGAAAGTGACGGAAGGCGAAGCCGGTGGAATCACCCAGCATATTGGTGCTTATCAAATCGAAGACAATGGCAAGAAAATTACGTTCCTTGATACACCAGGTCACGCTGCATTTACAAGCATGCGTTCCCGTGGTGCTCAAGTGACTGATATCGCCATCCTTGTTGTTGCTGCGGATGATGGAGTTATGCCCCAGACAAAAGAAGCCATCAGTCACGCGAAAGCAGCAGAAGTACCAATTATCGTTGCGGTCAATAAGATGGATAAAGAAGGCGCGAATCCTGACCGTGTGATGCAGGAGCTTATGGAATATGAGCTGATTGCTGAAGACTTTGGTGGAGAAACGATCTTTGTGAAAATGTCCGCCGTTAACGGAGAAGGTATCGACGATCTAGTTGAAATGATCGGTCTTGTATCCGAGATGGAAGAATTGAAAGCCAACCCTGAGCGAGCTGCTTATGGTACGGTTATTGAAGCAGAATTGGATAAAGGACGCGGTCCTGTAGCCACATTGCTGGTTCAGAACGGTACCTTAAATGTCAGTGACGCCATTGTAGTGGGGAATACCTGGGGGCGCGTCCGTGCTATGGTGAACGATATCGGCCGTCGCGTAAAAGTTGCCGGGCCTTCCACACCAGTAGAAATTACAGGGTTAAACAATGTTCCTCAGGCAGGCGACCGCTTCCTAGTCTTTGATGATGAAAAGAAAGCGCGCTCTGTAGGGGAAGCACGTGCTCAAAAACAATTAGAAGAAAACCGTGGCTCTAACGCAAAAGTAAGCTTAGACGACTTGTTTGATCAAATCAAACAAGGCGAGGTTAAAGAAATCAACCTGATTGTTAAAGGCGATGTGCAGGGATCAGTAGAAGCCCTTGCTGGATCTCTTGAGAAGATTGAAGTGGAAGGTGTGAAAGTTAAAATTATTCACACAGGTGTCGGTGCCATAACAGAATCTGACATTACACTCGCTTCTGCTTCCAATGCAATTGTTATTGGTTTTAACGTCCGTCCTGACGGGAATGCTAGAAAAGCAGCTGAGGCAGAAGATGTAGAAATCCGTCTTCATAACATCATTTATAAGGTGATGGAAGAGATCGAAGCGGCTATGAAAGGGATGCTCGATCCAGAATATGAAGAGAAAATCATCGGTCAGGTGGAAGTCCGTGAAATCTTCAAAGTATCTAAGATCGGTACAATTGCCGGTTCTTACGTTACAGATGGTAAAATCGGCCGTAATTCCGGTATCCGTGTCATTCGCGATGGTGTCGTCATTTACGAAGGTGAAATCGATGCTCTGAAGCGATATAAAGATGATGCAAAAGAAGTGCAACAAGGATACGAATGTGGAATTACAATTAAGAACTTCAATGACATTAAAGTAGGCGACATCATTGAACCATTTGAAATGCAGGAAATCGAACGTAAATGATCGTAAGCGCAGAAGTGGATGGTATCATTTATGATGCGCAGTCACTGAAAAACAAGCGTGCGGTTTTGAAACGCATCATGACCAGGCTGAGGAACGAGTTCAACATTGCTGTAAGTGAACTTGAATATCAAGACTTATGGCAGAGAACTCGGATCGGCCTCGTCACTATTGCTAGTGATAAAGTGATTGCGGAACAAACGATGCAGCAAGCTTTGGCTTTCATCGATTCATTTCCTGAATTTGAACGGACAGAGACCCATCAGGAATGGCTGTGATGTCTGGTTAGAAGAGGTGAGAATACATGAACGATTTAAGAGCGAACCGCGTTGGAGAACAGATGAAAAAAGAGATGAGTGACATCATCAGTAAGAAAATCAAAGATCCACGTGTAGGGTTCGTCACCGTTACTGAAGTGAAAGTGACAGGTGATTTACAACAAGCAAAAGTTTATATTTCTGTATTGGGTGACGATAAACAAAAACATGATACCCTCGTAGGTCTTGCGAAAGCGAAAGGGTTTATCCGATCTGAGATCGGCCAGCGAATCCGTCTGCGTAAGACTCCGGAAATTATGTTTGAGTTTGACGAAGCGATCGAAAGAGGAAATCGTATTGAAACGATTCTTCGCGATTTAAACGATACGGAAGAATGACAGTAAAATCCGTGCTGGATCCAGCACGGATTTTATATAGGATTAAAGAAGTTTCGAGGTGAGAGGTAAATGGACGGGATTCTTCCATTATGGAAGCCAAAGGGTTTTACTTCCCATGATTGTGTCAGTAAGGCCCGTGGTATGTTGAAAACGAAAAAGGTCGGTCATACAGGCACCCTTGACCCAGAAGTAGAAGGGGTGCTGCCTCTTTGTGTAGGGAAGGCGACGAAAATCGTTCCTTTTTTAACAGAGACAGATAAAGTGTATGAAGCTTCTGTTACGCTCGGGTATGCCACAGACACCGAAGATGCTACAGGTACGACGGTGGAAACAACTCCGGTAAATGAACGCATTTCCCTGGAAACGATCAACGACGTACTTAGTACTTTTAAAGGATGGATTACGCAGACACCACCCATGTACTCTGCGGTAAAAGTTAACGGAAAGAAGCTTTATGAATATGCCCGTGAAGGATTGGAAGTGGAGCGACCTTCAAGGGAAGTACACATCAAACACATCGAAATGATGCCACCTGAACCTAAGCAGGACGGCGACACCTTCACTTTTTCTTTCCGTGTGATCTGTTCCAAAGGCACCTATGTGAGGACCCTATGTGTAGACATTGGCAAGTCTTTTGGATACGCCGCTCACATGTCCTCTTTGGTACGGACACAAACAGCAGATATTACAAAGGAAGACTGCTATTCCTTCGATGAGATTCAAAAGGTGGTAGATGAAAGCAAAGGGGAACAATTACTGCTTCCTTTATCCAGAGGGCTTGCCCATTTGGACTCCTGGGAAGTCGATGTGGAACAGGTGGATAAAATTAAACACGGACAAGTATTCAATAAACCTGCTCATGTTCATGCAGAGCAATTTGCAGTGACCTATGCTGGGGAGGTCTTGGCCATTTACCAGCAGCACCCAAGAAAAGAAGGTCTTATTAAGCCGCTACGTGTATTTTAATGCACTCATTTTTAAATGGTTGAAATAAGACTTACTGAAGAACATAAGCATAGTTTTTTATCAGAGTTTGTTGGTTTTCCTTGCATTTCATTCGAAAAAAATGTACTCTTTAATATGGAACCTTCGCTTGGCGGAACGTAACTCCGACGGCCGCTCGGGGAAAGGGAATTCTAAATTTTATCAGGAGGTGTAGCTATAATGGCTATCACACAAGAACGTAAGCAAGAACTAATCAATGAGTACAAAACTCATGACAACGACACAGGATCTCCAGAAGTACAAATTGCTGTACTAACAGAGCAGATCACTACTTTGAACGAGCACCTTCGTGCTCACAAGCAAGACCACCACTCTCGTCGTGGATTGCTTAAAATGGTAGGTAAGCGTCGTAACCTATTGAACTACCTTCGTAATAAGGACATTACACGTTACCGTGAGCTAATCAAGAGCCTTGGCTTGCGTCGCTAATGTATGGGAAAAAGCGGGAGTTATTCCCGCTTTTTCTGTATGTTTACATACAGAAGGGTGTAAACTGACAATAAACCCTTATAATGAAATAAGAAGAGTTATCGAGAGGAGTTAAGTTCTATATGGCAGAAGAAAAACAAGTGTTTTCCATTGACGTAGCCGGTCGTACTTTTTCCGTGGAAATTGGCGAGTTGGCGAAACAAGCGAATGGTGCAGCACTCATTCATTACGGAGATACGACTGTCCTTTCCACGGCTACCGGAAGTAAAGAGCCGAAGGACCTGCCGTTTTTCCCTTTGACAGTAAATTATGAAGAGCGTCTTTACGCTGTAGGTAAAATTCCAGGTGGATTCATCAAACGAGAAGGTCGTCCAAGTGACAAGGCGGTCCTTGCTTCCCGTCTTATTGACCGTCCGATCCGTCCATTATTCCCTGAGGGATATCGAAATGATGTACAGGTGATCAGCTCTGTTATGAGTGTGGATCAGGATTGTTCTTCAGAAATGGCTGCAATGCTAGGGTCTTCCATTTCTTTAGGTGTTTCTGACATTCCTTTTGAAGGACCGATTGCAGGTGTCATCGTTGGACGAGTAGATGGTGAATTTGTCATCAATCCTACCGTTGAACAACAGGAGAAAAGTGATATCGACCTTACAGTAGCGGGTACGAAAGATGCCATTAATATGGTTGAAGCCGGTGCCAATGAAGTTTCTGAAGAAGACATGCTTGAAGCGATCATGTTCGGACATGAAGAAATCAAGCGCTTGGTTGCCTTCCAGGAAGAAATCGTTGAAGCCGTAGGTCGTGAGAAAATGGAAGTGCAGTTGTTCGACCTCGATGCTGAACTGAAAGAGAAGGTCAAAGGAGAAGCAACAGACGCCATTGTTCAAGCGATCAAAACGGAAGAAAAGAAAGCTCGTGAAGATGCCATTGCCCAAGTGAAAGCTGATGTGGTTGCTTCTTACGAAGAGCAGGAAGCAGACGAAGAAACAATTAAACAAGTAGGCTCCATATTAGAAGATATGGTAAAAACAGAAGTGCGCCGTCTCATTACGAAAGATAAGATTCGTCCAGATGGCCGTGGTGTTGACGTTATTCGACCACTGACTTCCCGTGTAGGATTGCTTCCACGTACACACGGTTCCGGATTGTTCACACGTGGTCAAACCCAGGCCCTTAGTGTATGTACCCTTGGAGCTCTTGGTGATGTACAGATCCTTGACGGTCTTGATCTTGAAGAGTCCAAGCGTTTTATGCACCATTACAACTTCCCTAAATTCTCTGTTGGAGAAACTGGCCCGATCCGTGGACCTGGTCGACGTGAAATCGGTCATGGTGCTTTAGGTGAACGTGCGCTTGAAGTGGTTATTCCTTCTGAGAATGAATTCCCTTACACCATCCGACTAGTGTCTGAGGTCCTTGAATCAAATGGTTCTACTTCTCAAGCGAGTATTTGTGCAAGTACCCTTGCTATGATGGATGCGGGTGTTCCAATTAAAGCACCAGTTGCAGGAATTGCGATGGGACTTGTGAAATCAGGTGATGATTACACAATCCTGACAGATATCCAAGGCATGGAAGATGCTCTAGGAGACATGGACTTTAAAGTTGCCGGTACTGAAAAGGGAGTAACAGCCCTTCAAATGGATATCAAGATTGAAGGTCTTTCCAGAGAAATTCTTGAAGAAGCATTAGCTCAGGCGAAAAAAGGGCGTATGGAAATCCTTGGTCACATGCTTGAAACGATTCCTGAAACTCGCAAAGAACTTTCCGCCCATGCTCCGAAGATCATGACGATGAAGATTAATCCAGACAAAATCCGTGATGTCATTGGACCAAGCGGCAAACAAATCAATAAAATCATTGATGATACTGGTGTGAAAATTGACATCGAACAGGATGGCACAGTGTTCATTTCCTCTACAGATGCCAGCATGAATACAACAGCTCAGAAAATCATTGAGGATATCGTACGTGAAGTAGAAGTCGGCGAAGTTTACGATGGTAAAGTGAAACGTATCGAGAAGTTCGGTGCTTTTGTAGAGCTTTTCAAAGGAAAAGAGGGACTTGTCCACATTTCTGAAATGGCTGAAGAGCGCATTGGTAAAGTGGAAGACATCGTCTCCCTTGGCGATACAATCAAAGTTAAGGTTAAAGAAATCGATAACCAGGGAAGAATCAACCTTTCCAGAAAAGCGATCCTTCTTGATGAGAAGAAAAAACAGGAAAATGTTGAACAATCTTAATAGGGTTACGTAAAGAAGAGATACTGGCTTGCCAGTCTCTTTTTTTTGCCTGAATTTCAGCATCTGAGTGTTATGAGGATGTTTCCGTTAGTATGATTTTGGTCTAGAAGTAGGACCTGTCCCATAGGATGGTATAGGGGTGATGGTCCATGAGCTTCAGATTAATCGTATTATTCAGCGTCAATCTCTGTTTTTTTATAGGGTTTGGCATGGCTTTTTTGACTGCAGACCATGTCGTAACCGTCAATAAAGAAGATACCATCTACCAAAAAATCCAGGATGAAAAAGAAGAGTTCGAATGGGAAGCGCAGGATGCGAAAATTGATTCTGTTTGGAAAAAGACACCTGGGATTGTTGGTCGCAAAGTAGATGTCGACGCTTCCTATAAAAAAATGCAAAAATACGGGAAGTACAATCCTGAATTGTATGTCTATAAATTGATCAAACCAGAAGTTTCTTTAGAGGATTTACCAGCTTCTCCAATCTATAGAGGACATCCAGATAAAGAAGCCGTTTCTTTTCTAATCAATGTCTCCTGGGGTGAAGAATACATTCCGGATATGGTTGAGATTTTAAATGAATATCAAGTGAAAGCAACATTTTTCATTGATGGAGCTTTTGCGAATGATTTTACACACCTCGTGCAGATGATTGAAGAAGAAGGACATACAATCGGAAGTCATGGGTACAGACATAAGGACATGGGGAGGATGACAAAGGAGCAAGCGAAAGCGAATCTAGAGCAGGCGGATGAGCTCTTATTCGCTTTAACAAAGGAAAAAGTGAAATATTTCGCTCCTCCATCCGGAAGTTATAATACGGCTACTGTTGAAGCCGCAGATGAAATGGATATGGAAACCATCTTATGGACAGTGGATACAATCGATTGGAAAAAACCAACATCTGATGTGTTAATCACAAGGGTGATGGACAAAGTCCATAATGGGGCAACCATTCTCATGCATCCGACTGATGTGACAGTAAAAAGTCTGCCGAAACTCATTGAGCAGATTAAAGATCAAGGGTATAAACTGACTTCACTGCAAAAATTATTGAGTGAAGAGAGATAGAGAAGAAGGAGAGAAGCTCTTGTGAGAATGACATCTCTAGCCCAAAAACAAGTGATTGATGTAGAGAATGGAGAAAAATTAGGCATTTTAGGAAAAGCAGACTTGATCATTGACCCAGATTCAGGAGTAATCAAGTCATTGGTCATTATGAATCACGGATTTATTGGATTTGGGTCTTCCAAAAAGGCGATGACAATCGATTGGAGTCAAATTGAGACCATTGGTGAAGAGACGATCCTCTTAAAAAAAAGGTGAACACTGCAGCCTGTGCTGCAGTGTTTTTTTGTTTACTAATCGAAATCACTAACTCCGCATTCCGGCATAGGATACAAGGAGATAAGATACTAGATAAAGGAGACATCCGGGATGCTAACAGGATATCATGTAGCAGTCATAGGGGGCGATGCCCGGCAGATCGAACTTATTCGAAGGTTGAATGAGTGGGATGCCACCGTCTATTTGGCTGGGTTCGACCAATTGAATGAAAGCTTTAGAGAAGCCATCGATCTTGATTTTGACAGCGATCAGGTGGAAAAATTAGATGCCATCATCCTTCCTGTACCGGGTACGGACTCGGAAGGCAAGATTGAAGGGATATTTTCCAACCAGTTGATTCACTTATCAGAAGAATGGCTGAAAAGAACGCCTGCCCATTGCCAAGTATTTTCTGGAATCGCTAATGATCATTTAAAAGATTTAGCTGCTAAAACCAATCGTACACTCATCCCCTTGATGGATCGGGATGATGTTGCCATTTATAATTCTATTCCTACTGTAGAAGGAACGCTCATGTTGATTATTCAACATACCGATTTTACGATACACGGCTCTAAAATTATCGTGCTTGGGCTTGGTAGGGTAGGGATGAGTCTTGCGCGCACGTTTGACCACCTTGGTGCCAAAGTATCTGTTGGAGTACGTTCATCAAAGGCAGCAGCAAGAGTTTATGAAATGGGTCTGGAACCGATTGATATGAAGGACATGGCGAAGGCAGATATGTCCTGTGATATCTTACTGAATACCGTTCCACATCTGGTCGTAGATGCTTCGGTTATTAAGCAGCTGCCTTCTCATGCGATGATTTTGGATCTTGCATCAAAACCAGGAGGGACCGATTTCCGTTATGCAGATAAACGCGGGATCAAAGCATTACTCGCACCAGGTCTCCCTGGGATTGTAGCTCCAAAAACGGCAGGTAGAATCATAGCAGATGTGGTATCACGAATCGTTCAGAAAGGTTCACGAAAGGAGAATGAATGATGTCTATATTAAAAGGAAAAGTGATTGGGTTCGGGTTGACCGGATCCCATTGTACGTACCATGAGGTATTTCCTGTTATGCAGGAGCTCGTTGATCTTGGAGCAACTGTGGTACCTGTTCTATCTTACACGGTACAAAAAACCGATACCCGCTTTGGTGATGCTTCCGATCATTTAGAAAAAATAAAAGAGATTACTGGGGAAGAACCAATTTTGACGATTCCTGATGCGGAACCTCTCGGACCTAAAAGACCTTTGGACTGCATGCTTATTGCGCCTCTTACGGGGAATTCGACGAGTAAATTTGCCAATGCGTTAACAGATTCCCCTGTATTGATGGCTGCTAAAGCGACTTTGAGAAATGAAAGCCCTGTTGTTGTAGCCGTTTCAACCAATGATGCTCTCGGATTGAATGGTGTGAACATTATGCGACTCATGGCTACGAAGAACATCTACTTTGTACCTTTAGGTCAGGATCATCCTTTCAAAAAGCCGAATTCGTTGGTAGCAGATATGACATTAATTCCTAAAACGATTGAAACAGCGCTTGAAGGAAAGCAGCTTCAGCCCGTCTTAATTGAAAGGTATCCGAATTAATATCTTTTTTTCATACCAGGTGTTCTTGTAAATATGATAAAATAACAAAAATAGTGACATGTCTTACTATTCTTACAAATGATATACAAGAGAGGATGCCGAATATGAGTGAAACGAAAAAATATAATGTAGCTGTCGTCGGAGCAACTGGTGCTGTCGGTCAAAAGATGCTGGAGACGTTAGAAGATCGAAAGTTCCCTATTGAAAACTTAAAGCTTCTCTCATCAAGTCGATCAGCAGGAACGAAAATGGTATTTAATGGCCAGGAATATACACTCGAAGAAGCGAAGCCTGAGAGCTTCCAAGGAGTAGACATTGCTTTGTTTTCTGCGGGAGGATCTATATCTAAGAAACTGGCTCCTGAAGCTGTGAAACATGGAGCGGTTGTCATCGATAATACGAGTGCTTTCCGTATGACGGAAGATGTACCTCTCGTCGTACCTGAAGTGAACGAAGCAGATATCAAGGAACACAAAGGAATTATTGCCAATCCAAACTGTTCGACTATTCAAATGGTGGCTGCCCTTGAGCCGGTTCGTAAAGCCTTTGGCATGAATCGTGTCATTGTTTCCACTTACCAGGCGGTTTCCGGAGCTGGAAATGAAGCAGCTGAAGAATTGCGTGAACAATCTCAATCCTTTTTGAATGGGGAAGAGCTTGAAGCGAATCTTCTTCCTGTCAAAGGGGATAAAAAGCACTATCCCATTGCATTCAACGCATTACCCCAGATTGACGTTTTTCAGGAGAATGGGTACACATTCGAGGAAATGAAAATGATCAACGAAACGAAAAAGATCATGCATGCTCCTGATCTTTCTGTGGCTGCTACTTGTGTACGCCTTCCTTTCTTCACATCTCACGCGGAGAGTGTATATATTGAAGTAGAAAAAGAAGGGGTTACGGTAGAAGAAGTGAAACAGTTGATGAATGAAGCGCCTGGAATCGTTCTCGAGGATGATCCTGCTACACAAACGTACCCGACACCATTGAGTGCGGCAGAAAAGCGAGATGTTTTTGTCGGCAGAATCAGAAAAGATCTCGATGATGAAAAAGGATTCCATTTATGGGTTGTATCAGATAACTTGTTAAAAGGTGCAGCATGGAATTCCGTGCAGATTGCAGAACGTTTGATTGCGAATGAGTGGCTGTAAACTTTTATTGAGTTGAGGTGGCCAAATGAAGCTACTTGTACAAAAGTTCGGTGGAACGTCCGTCCGGGATCAGAAGAGTCGGTCCCGGGCCATCCACCATGTGAAAAACGGCTTGAAAGAAGGATATAAAATCGTCGTTACTGTTTCAGCTATGGGGAGAAAAGGAAGTCCATATGCCACGGATACACTGCTTGGGTTAATTGACTTCCCGAAAACAAGCGTTTCGCCAAGAGAGCAGGATCTGATGATGTCATGCGGGGAGACGATTTCTTCTATCGTTTTTGCACATGAGTTGAATCAGGCGGGAGTAAACGCTGTTTCGTTAACAGGAGCTCAGGCAGGGATAATGACTAATGGGGATTTTACGAAAGCTAAAATTACTCAATTAAACCCTGGCAGGATATTAGAAGAACTGAAGACATATGAAGTCGTAGTCGTGGCAGGATTTCAGGGGCAAACGATTCACGGAGAAGTCACAACGATTGGCCGTGGAGGCAGTGATACAACGGCTGCTGCCTTGGGAGCGGCTTTGCATTCTGATTTTATCGATATCTTCACTGATGTAGAAGGGATCATGACGGCAGATCCAAGACTGGTTCAAGAAGCGAGACCCCTAAACACCATCACGTACAATGAGATATGCAACTTGGCATATCAAGGAGCTAAAGTGATCCACCCACGGGCTGTGGAAATTGCTATGTATGCAAAAGTCCCCATCCGTGTACGCTCCACATACTCTGATCTTCCTGGAACACTTGTCACAGGGACGAAAGAAGATCGAACTGGAAGAGACATATCCGAACGCACCGTAACTGGAATTGCTCATATGGATGGCCTCACACAAATAAAAGTTCAATCGAAAGAAGATCCTTCCAAACTACAATCGGATGTATTCAAATCCATGGCTTCCGCCAACATTTCTGTAGACTTCATCAATATATCTCCGAGCGGTGTCCTTTACACCATCAACCACATCTTTACAGACAAAGCCATCCAAATACTTGAAGAACTAGGCTACGAACCAGAAGTGAGAGAAGGCTGTGCCAAAGTTTCCACAGTCGGAGCCGGCATAACAGGGATTCCCGGGGTAACGGCAGAGATTGTTCAGACGTTGACTGACCGGGGGATTCAAATTCTACAATCCGCCGATTCCCACACGACGATCTGGGTCCTAGTCAAGGAAGATGACCTAATAGAAGCCGTCAACGCTCTCCATAAAACTTTCCGATTGAGCAAAGCACCTAAGAAAGGGGAACAATTGACATGAACTTCGGAAAGGTCCTAACTGCCATGGTGACTCCGTTTGATCGACATGGTGAGATTGATTTTAATAAAACGACCGACCTGGTGGAATATTTATTAAAGAATGGATCCGACGGCCTTGTTATTGCCGGAACCACGGGTGAATCTCCGACGCTGACAGCTGATGAAAAAGTAAGCTTATGGCGGCATGTCGTCAAAACCGTTGACGGTCGAGCGCCAGTCATCGCCGGTACAGGAAGCAACAGTACAGAATCATCCATAAAATTATCCAAAAGAGCGGAAGCCACTGGCGTGGATGCCATTATGCTTGTTGCCCCTTACTACAATAAACCGAATCAGGAAGGTCTCTATCAACATTTCAAAACCATTGCAGGATCGGTGAAGCTTCCTGTGATGATTTATAATGTTCCGGGCAGGTCAGTCGTACGAATTCAACCAGAGACCATTATTGAACTTTCTAAGATTGAAAACATTGTCTCTTTAAAAGAAGCTACTGGAGACCTGGAAGGGATGGCCAACATTCGTGCATGCACGGATGAGCACTTTTCCATTTACAGCGGAGATGATCACCTTACCCTTCCTGCCTTTGCTGTCGGTGCAAACGGCATCATATCGGTTTCCTCTCATGTCATTGGAAATCAGATGCAAACGATGCTCTCCCTTTTTGAAGAAGGAAAGTGGAAAGAAGCGGGAGAACTCCATCGAATGCTTTTGCCAGTGTTTAATGGGATGTTCAACGCTCCTTCTCCCGCCCCTGTGAAAGCAGCTTTGAAAATTCGGGGTCTTGAAACCGGTGGAGTAAGGCTGCCGCTGGTTCCTTTAACTAAAGATGAAGAAGCAGCCGTTGCATACTGCTTACAGCATATTACCTAAACCAGGGCCATCCCCCTGGTTTTTTAATTGATCTCTTATAGACAAGCGCCGGTTCAGGACTATTTTGATTCTAGGGGTGTGACACGGAGTCTTACCCTATCCTGCCACATCCTTTAAAAAATTCAATGAAGGACTTATGAAGAATGTGAACAACAGCTTCATGTTGAAAGTATGTTTCACATCGTTTGAGTCATACTACGGGAAAAGAGCGAAAGGAGATCGATCCATGAAAGACGACTCTAAAGAAAAAGATCAATCCAAATCGCAATCCTCTCTCGTTGACAAGATTCAGCAGCTTGGACAAAGCAATGTCCCTCAGCCTGCTGATTCCAATATTCATGTGCTGCCGATTATCGGGCAGGTTGAAGGACATGTTCAGTTGCCATCACAAAATAAAACAACGAAGTATGAGCATTTGATTCCTCAATTGATTGCGATTGAACAAAACCCTAAAATTGAAGGTTTGGTCGTCCTGTTAAATACAGTTGGAGGAGACGTTGAGGCTGGTCTTGCCATCTCTGAAATGATTTCGTCCCTATCCAAACCAACAGTATCCATTGTGTTAGGAGGGGGGCACTCCATTGGTGTGCCAATTGCTGTCTCTGCTGATTACTCGTTTATCGTTGAAACGGCGACGATGACGATTCACCCGATACGTATGACAGGGCTTGTCATTGGTGTTCCACAAACATTTGAGTACATGGATAAAATGCAGGATCGTGTCATCAGTTTTGTGACAAGGCATTCCAATGTAGTAGAAGATAAGTTCAAGGAGCTTATGTTCGATAAGGGAAATTTAACTCGGGATATCGGAACGAACGTTGTGGGTCAGCAAGCAGTGGATCACGGTCTTATTGATGCTGTCGGTGGTGTGAAAGAAGCCATGTCCAAACTGAATGAGCTTATTGAGCAAAGAAAAGGTCCTGACCAGCAGGTGGTTCAATGACCATTCTATACACTCCCTTAAGTGAACATGACATTTTTCCAATGGAAGAAGAAATGTCTGTGGTGTATCATGAGCATAACAATTGCCCATTAATGTGTCGCAAATCGGAAGATGGTAGAAAACAGATTATGCAAGTCCTTTCGACAGATCCCTCTCATTATATGGATCCGGATCTTCAACCAGGACAATGGTTGGACTCGTAACATTGTAGATGGCTATGGTATAATAGAATAAATGAGTGACTGGATGCCGGTGCTGTATTTCTTCATGAATATTGAAGGAACCATCGGCATTTTTCTCGTTTTAGTTATACATATGGGGAGGAAAGACCATGGCTGGAAAAAGAAAAAAGAAAAAAAAGCAATCGAATATGAAAAGCCATTTAAAGTTTGAACTTTTAGGGCTGTTCTTCCTCTTCATTGCAGTCATCGGAAGCGGTGCTTCTGCTATTAGTGATGGAGCGGTTCCAGGAGGATTGGAGAGGTTCTGGCAGTTCTTGTTTGGGGTATGGTACTTTATTGCCTCCCTGTTCTTTTTAATTGTTGGTGTGTATTTAATGGTAAAAAGAAAATGGCCTGCATTTTTACATAAACGTCTGTTGGGTGTGTACACCATAGTCACGGCTTTACTCTTATTCACACACCTTGAAACTCTTTCAGCTGAGCTTGGCTCTGGCGAAGGTTCCATTTTTGCCATGACTTGGGACAGAATCACCGGAATGATGAGGGGAGAACTCCCGTTTTACAGTATTGGCGGAGGATTGACAGGTGCCATCCTGCTTTCGATCAGCTATTACCTCTTTGCTAAAGCTGGAGCAGCCATTTTGTCGTTTTTCCTATTTATCATTGGTGTGATTTTTGTCAGTGAAAAATCCATAGGTGAGCTTTTTGCTAAGCTTGGTCGAAAAGTGAAAGAGATGAGCACAGAACAAGTACAGAAGATGAAAGAACAAAAAGAGCAGAAAGCAGAAAAGAAAAAACAGGCATTAGAAGAACAGGACGAAGATACAGTGGTTTATGAATTGAATGATACGGCGAATGATCAGGAAGAAGAAGACCAAGAGCCGATTATCCAGGACTTCACAGATACTGCTTATGCTTCTGAGAAAACGAACAAGCCTGTTGAAAATGTTACGGATGACCAACAGGATGTCGACGAGGTAAACATCGAAAAATCGATGCCGACCGCTGAACTTGAAAACATGGATTACCAGTTACCAAGCCTGGAATTGTTGGATGAGCCTACCTCAACCCCACAAAGTCAGGGGCGTTCGCACATCCAGGCAACCGTAAGGAAGCTTGAAAAGACATTTCAAAGCTTTGGTGTGAAAGCGAAAGTAACCAAAGTTCATGTGGGGCCATCTGTAACGAAGTATGAAGTGTATCCGGATGTTGGAGTAAAAGTAAGCAAAATCGTAAACCTGAACGATGATCTTGCCCTTGCCTTAGCGGCGAAAGATATTCGGATTGAAGCCCCGATTCCAGGAAAATCAGCGGTTGGAATTGAAGTGCCGAACCAGGAAGTTTCCATGGTTTCCTTACGTGAAGTATTAGAAACGGGTAAATCAAAACCAGATGCGAAGTTAAGCTTTGCCCTTGGAAGAGACATCTCGGGTGAAGCAGTCATGTCAGAATTGAATAAAATGCCACACTTGCTTGTCGCAGGTGCTACTGGTAGTGGTAAGAGTGTTTGTATTAATGGAATCATCACAAGTATCTTGATGAGAGCAAAGCCCCATGAAGTGAAAATGATGATGATCGATCCGAAGAAGGTGGAATTGAATGTCTATAATGGGATTCCACACCTTCTAGCTCCGGTTGTCACAGACCCTAAGAAAGCTTCACGCGCCTTGAAGAAAGTAGTGTCTGAAATGGAACGAAGGTATGATCTTTTTTCAGATACAGGCACAAGAAATATTGAAAGCTACAATGAATATATTAAAAAGCATAACAAGGAAAATGAAGACGAACAGCCTCAACTTCCATACATCGTTGTCCTTGTAGATGAGCTTGCAGACTTAATGATGGTTGCCTCAAATGAAGTGGAAGACGCCATCACCCGTCTTGCCCAAATGGCCCGTGCAGCAGGTATTCATTTAATTATCGCCACTCAGCGTCCTTCGGTAGACGTCATCACTGGTGTCATCAAGGCTAATATTCCTTCCAGAATTGCTTTCAGTGTATCTTCACAAACGGATTCGAGAACGATTTTGGATTCCGGGGGAGCAGAAAAGCTATTGGGAAGAGGGGACATGCTGTTTACGCCTGTCGGATCCAACAAGCCGACACGGGTGCAAGGTGCCTTTTTATCTGATGAAGAAGTGGAGAGGATCGTTAACTTCTGTGTAGAGCAGCAAAAAGCGCAGTATCAGGAAGAGATGATTCCGGAAGAAGAAAGTGAAGTTAAACAGGAAGTAGATGATGATCTTTATCCGGAAGCTGTTCAGATGGTCATCGAAATGCAGAGCGCTAGTGTCTCTATGATTCAAAGACGTTTTCGTGTCGGATATACAAGAGCAGCCCGCTTGATCGATGCCATGGAAGACAACGGCATCGTAGGACCTTATGAAGGCAGTAAACCACGTGCTGTCCTTGTTTCACAGCAAGCAGAAGAACAACATACTTCATAAATCTTAAAAGGATCCAACCTAATTAGGTTGGATCTTTTTTTTCGTGTGCTTCATTAATGACATGACCAAAGCTTTCCTATTTACTTATTAAACTAACTGGCAGGATTGTGGGAGACTTGATTTCGAGACTTTCGTTGGAGTTTAGGGGCTCCGGGAAAAGGTTCGCTTTCCGTGGGCGAGTGATGAGCCTCCTCGAGCTAACGCTCTGCGGGGTCTCATCTACCACGCACTTTCCACAGGAGTCTCACCGTTTCCCTCCGCCCCTTTGCCATATGAGGTTCTCGAAACCCCTCTTATATTACCTTGCCTAAAACTGTTATAAATCCTCCTTAAACCGCATTGATATAGGATTCTCAACCATAAAAGCTCCTATTGCTGGAAGGTAGTTTCGAGAATTTCTTCCCCGCAGCCCTATCTACCCAACAAAAGTCTCGAAACAGAGGATTCAAGAAAAGGGAGCGTTTCTATTATAAATGTATATATTTCACAATAATGGAATGCTGATCTAAATCTATCAAACGCTTACACGGAAATGAGTCAAAATTCATAAAAATGTCCTAATTCTATTTATTTATTTATCGAATAGTGTTATATTATTGTCAAAATGTGATGTGTCGAACGTCAGAGGTCAGATCTCTAGACGTATAGTTCAATAGACTTGGGGTGAAAGTGATGTCCATCAGACAAGATACTCGACATCTTTATTTACAGGTGATCGAGCAGATTAAACGCGATATTGAAAACGGTATCTTTTTAGAAAAGCAAAAATTGCCTTCCGAATTCCAACTTTCCAAATCGCTCGGGGTTTCAAGGGCGACGTTGAGGGAAGCACTAAGAATTTTAGAAGAAGAAGGTGTGGTTACTCGAAGGCATGGGGTGGGTACTTTTGTTAATCCGAAACCCCTGTTCACGTCCGGAATTGAGGAATTAGATAGTGTGACAGGCATGATTGCAAAGTCAGGAATGACCCCGGGATCTCAGTATTTGTCTGCAGAGCTCATCGAACCGACAGAAGAAGATCGGAAACGATTCTCTCCACTGGAAGTACATAGTATTGCGAAGGTCGAACGTGTTCGGACGGCTGACGACCAGCCAGTGGTTTATTGTACAGATAAAATTCCTGAAGGTTTACTCCCCATCGATCAAATCAGGGAATCTGATTCCTTATTTAACGTTTTAGAGCGCTATACAGGGAAAACGATTGGCTATGCGGTGACACATATTGAACCGATTGGCTTTCATGAAAGGATTTCTCCGATTTTGAATTGTGAACCCGACCAAGCGCTCTTACTTTTAAGACAAATGCATTACTCTCAGGACGATGTTCCAATGTTACTTTCCTCCAATTACTTCCGAGCTGACAAGTTCAGCTTTCACGTACTAAGAAAAAGAGTGTAAGGGCTTACAAAAGTGTGACAGATTCATTTTAGGGAGGTGAGGCTGGTCATAGATTCTAGAAATCTGCTGGATTTTGATTAACGTCATACTAAACAATTAGGGGGTAATCGTTTTGTTGAAAAGTCGTTTTCTTATGGTTCTAGTATTTCTTTTAACTTTTGGTGTATTTTTAGCCGCTTGTGGTTCTTCAGAAGAAGAGGGTGAGTCCAGTGGCAGCGGTGATGATTCTGGCAGTGAGGAATCTTCTGGAGAAGAAAACAGCGATTTCTCTGTAGCTATGGTTACAGATGTGGGTGGGGTTGATGATAAGTCATTCAACCAATCCGCGTGGGAAGGCTTACAGGCTTTCGGTGAAGAATATGACATGAGCAAAGGGGAAGGGATTGATTACGCTCAATCTGAGAGTGATGCCGATTACGCGACAAACCTGAACCGTCTTGTTCGTCAGGATTATGATTTGATTTATGGAATCGGATACCTTCTTCAACCGGCAATCGCTGAAGTTTCTGAACAATATCCAGACACAAACTTCGCGCTTGTAGACTCCGTCCAAGAAGGCGATAACGTCGCGAGTATCGTGTTTAAAGAGCACCAGGGTTCTTTCCTTGCAGGTGTAGCTGCAGCCAACAAGACAAACACGGATAAAGTCGGCTTTATTGGTGGCGTTGATGGAAGCTTGATCAACAAGTTCGAAGCAGGATTCGTTGCAGGTGTTAAATCTGTGAACCCTGAAATTGAAGTAGAAGTAGAGTATGCAGAGAGTTTCAATGATTCCCAAAAGGGACAAGCGATCGCGTCCAACATGTACTCCAAAGATATCGATGTCATTTACCATGCTTCTGGTGGTACAGGTAACGGTGTATTCGCTCAGGCAAAAGACATCAAGAACAGTAACCCTGATGAAGAGGTATGGGTCATTGGTGTAGACCGTGACCAACATGAAGAAGGTCAGATCGGTGACTCCAACGTCACATTGACATCCATGGTTAAACGTGTAGATATTGCTGTTCAAGAAGTAGCAAACCAAGCGATGAACGGAGAGTTCCCTGGAGGGGAAGTTCTTGAGTTTGGTCTTGCTGATGATGCCATCAGCATTGCCCGCACAAACGAAGAAGCGATGACAGAAGAAATCGTTTCTGCTGTTGAAGAGTGGAAAGAGAAAATCGTCAACGGTGACGTTGAAGTGCCAAGCACACGTGAAGATCTTCAAACATTCTTAGATTCAATGTAACAATTGTCAGAAAGGGCTGGTGAGAGCCGGCCTTTTCTTCTGTCAAGGAAAGTCATCAAATGAAAAGATTGTTCCGGCCCTTTTCCTTTGGTGATTTTTTAAGGTGAACGGGGGAGGGAGAGAGACGAATGGACTATGTTATTGAAATGTTGAACATTAGAAAAGAATTCCCGGGTATTGTAGCGAATGACAATATTAATTTGCAGGTGAAAAAAGGAGAAATCCACGCTCTTCTTGGGGAAAATGGAGCGGGTAAATCTACACTGATGAACGTCCTGTTTGGCCTCTATCAGCCGGAAAGAGGAGAAATCAGGGTGCGTGGAGAGAAAGTCAACATCACAGATCCCAACGTGGCGAACGCACAGGGGATCGGGATGGTCCACCAGCACTTTATGCTCGTGGACACGTTTACAGTTACTGAAAATATTGTTTTAGGAAGCGAACCGAAGAAGGCGGGAACCGTGAACTTAAAACATGCAGAAGAGCAGGTGAGAGAGCTTTCGGAAAGATACGGTCTAAATGTCGATCCAAAAGCGAAAATCCGAGATATATCTGTAGGTATGCAGCAGCGTGTCGAGATCCTGAAAACGCTTTATCGTGGTGCGGAAATCTTGATTTTTGATGAGCCTACAGCGGTTCTTACTCCTCAGGAAATTAAAGAACTGATTGATATTATGCAAAGCCTTGTAAAAGAAGGGAAATCAATCATCCTGATTACTCACAAGTTGAAGGAGATTATGGAAGTCTGTGACCGCTGTACCGTCATAAGGAAAGGGCAGGGGATCGGAACTGTAGATGTGTCTGAAACCAACCCTACAGAGCTTGCTTCTTTAATGGTGGGTCGTGATGTCAATTTTTCAACAGAAAAAACAAAAGCTGAACCGAAAGAATCCTATCTTTCTATAAAGGACTTACGGGTGAAGGATGTCCGCGGTGTCGAAATGGTCAAAGGGTTGAACTTGCAAGTTCGTGCTGGCGAAATTGTTGGAATTGCGGGTGTTGATGGAAATGGCCAGTCCGAGTTAATCGAAGCTATTACAGGCCTAAGGAGAAGTGAGTCGGGAACCATCCGTCTTCATGATAAGGAAATCACTAATTTGACGCCTCGTAAAGTCACTCAATCCGGTGTTTCACATATCCCTCAGGATCGTCATAAATTCGGTCTTGTCCTTGATTTTCCTATTGGTGAAAATATGGTGCTGCAAAGTTACCATCAAAAACCATATTCAAAAAAAGGTGTCATGAACTTTAAGAATATTTATCAAAAGGCCAAAGATTTAATTGCGGAGTATGATGTCCGTACTCCAGATGCTTATACTCCAGCCAGAGCCTTATCAGGTGGAAACCAGCAAAAAGCCATCATTGGCCGCGAAGTGGACAGATCCCCGGATTTGATTATTGCTGCTCAACCCACACGTGGCTTGGATGTAGGTGCCATTGAATTTATCCATAAAAAATTGATTGAAGAGAGAGACAAAGGGCGCGCCGTTCTTCTTCTGTCATTTGAACTTGATGAAATCATGAACTTAAGTGACCGGATTGCCGTCATGTTCGACGGACGGATCATTGCTGATGTCCAACCGGAAGAAACGAATGAGCAGAAGCTAGGGCTGCTGATGGCTGGTAATTCCACAGAGAAAGCAGGTGAGCAATGATGTTTTCCAATCGACTTTTTAATATATTAGTACCGATCATTTCTGTTTTGCTCGGTCTGATTTCCGGTGCCATCATTATGCTGATCTTCGGCTATAATCCGATTGCAGGCTTTGCTGCCCTTTGGAATGGGGCGTTTGGTGATGCTTACTTCTTTGGAGAGACGATCAGGCAGGTGACTCCCTATATTCTTTCAGGTCTTGCAGTTGCATTTGCTCTTCGGTCTGGGCTGTTGAACATTGGAGTGGAAGGCCAGGTATTTATGGGGTGGCTGGCTTCGGTCTGGATCGGTATTTCTTTTGAACTGCCGATGATCCTTCATTTGCCTTTAGCTATATTAGCTGCGGCTGTTGCGGGTGCCTTCTGGGGCTTTATTCCGGGCCTTTTGAAAGCGAAATTAGGGGTCCATGAAGTTATCGTCACCATCATGATGAACTACATTGCCTTGTATTTAAGTAATTCTATCGTCCGTAATTTACTAAGCGACGGTGCGGATCGAACAGAAAACGTTGCTGAAACGGCATCTTTACAATCTACCTGGCTTGCAGAAATGACCTTTTATTCAAGGATCCACTACGGTTTTATTGTCGCGTTACTTATGGCACTCATTATGTGGTTCATCATTAACCGGACGACAACTGGATTTGAATTGAGATCTGTAGGGTTTAACCAGCATGCATCCAAGTATGCCGGCATGAATGTTAGTAAAAACATCATCCTAGCAATGGTCATTTCCGGTGCTTTTGCAGGTCTTGCAGGTGCGATGGAAGGTCTCGGAACATTTGGTTTTATGTCGATCAAGTCTGGCTTTACCAATATCGGGTTTGACGGGATCGCCGTTGCTTTACTCGGTGCGAATACAGCTTTTGGGGTAATTCTTGCAGCTTTCCTTTTCGGTATCCTGAAAATAGGGGCGTTAAATATGCCCACAGCTGCGGGTGTTCCGACTGAACTAGTAGAAATCATTATTGCTTTGATTATATTTTTCGTAGCTTCCAGTTATATGATCCGCTGGGTCATTCTTCGGTTTAAAAAGGAGGGGAAGTAAATGGAGATTATTGAACTGATCAGCCGTATTCTCGGCGCATCTGTTGTATTCGCAACCCCTCTTATTTTTACCGCTTTAGGGGGAGTGTTCAGTGAACGGTCTGGAGTCATCAACATTGGTCTTGAGGGCTTAATGATTATGGGAGCTTTCGTTGCGATTGTTTCTAATTTGACTTTTTATAGTGTTTTCGGTGCCGCGACTCCGGTTGTATCGCTGATTATCGCTATGGTCGTATCCGCTATCTTTGCACTCGTGCATGCGGTCGCTTCCATTACATTCCGGGCAGATCAAGTGGTGAGTGGAGTAGCTATAAACTTTCTAGCTTTAGGAATCGGTCTATTTCTTACTAAGCAATGGTACGACAAGGGGCAGACAGATTTCATCGAAAGTCCGATCTATTCTTCAAATGTCCCATTACTTAATAAGATCCCTATTATTGGGGACATGTTTTTCACCGGGTGGTACTGGACTTCTTACTTAGCGATTGCTATGGCTTTTCTTGTATGGTTCATTATTTTCAAAACACCATTTGGACTTCGTTTACGTTCGGTAGGTGAGCATCCAATGGCTGCAGATACCAACGGAATTAATGTATACAAGATGAGATACATCGGAGTGATGCTCTCTGGAGCCTTCGGTGGCCTTGGTGGTGCTGTCTATGCTTTAACAGTCACACATAATTTCTCTCATGGTACGATCGTAGGTCAGGGGTTTATTGCATTGGCAGCAGTCATCTTCGGGAAATGGCACCCGCTGGGAGCACTCGGCGCAGCTATTTTCTTCGGATTCGCTCAAAGTTTAAGTATTGTTTCATCAGATATCACCTTTTTGGAAAATGTTCCTTCTGTCTTTATGCTTATCGCTCCATATGTCCTGACAATCCTTGCTTTGGCAGGCTTTATCGGAAGAGCAGAAGCACCAAAGTCTTTAGGAGAAGCTTATGTAAAAGGGAATCGTTAAGGGTTTTAAAGTCCGGCACAAACGTGCCGGGCTTAATTTTTTTACTTTTTCACACATATACCTTAGCATAAGACTTAGTTCGAATGGATGAATATGGACATGTAGGTCTATAATAGAAGAGAATGATAAGGAGGATGAATATGAAAATAACTGAAGAAACGTTACTCGAAAAAGAAGGGTATCGTCTACATATTTTACCAAGTAAAAAATACAAAACCATTACGATTGTTGCAAAATTCAAAGCCCCTTTAAAGAGAGAAGGGATTACAGAACGGGCGCTATTGCCTCATGTCCTGCAAAAAGCCACGAATAACCATCCTAATGTGCGCTCGCTGCAGTCTGCTTTTGAAAACCTTTATGGAACCGCTCTTTCTAGCGATGGCTCAAAGAAAGGTGAGAACCATGTGATCAGCTTCCGCATGGAAGTTGTCAACGAGGCGTACTTAAATGACCAGGAACCGATTCTTGAGGAAGCCGTCCAATTGTTTAACGAAGTCTTGTTTGATCCGAAGACAGAAGGAGAAGGTTTTGATTCCTCCATCGTCGAGCGTGAAAAGCAGACACTTGAGCAAAAAATCACCAGCATCAAAGATGACAAAATGAGTTATGCCAATATGAGGCTCATGGATCACATGTGTAAAGACGAACCTTATGCTCTGCATGTCCATGGATACCTGGAGGATCTTAAAACCATTACATCTGAAAAGCTGTACGCTTATTATAAGGAAATGATTTCCAAGGATATGCTTGACGTATATGTGATTGGTGACATGGATCAAAAAGCAATTGAAAAGCTTACAGATCAGTATTTCGCTAGGAAAGGAAGCACAAATGCGGATGACGATCAGGTAGCTGTGACGAAAGAAGTCAAGGAAGCAAAAGAAGTTGTCGAAAGGGAAGAAGTGAACCAGGGTAAACTTCATCTTGGCTATCGGACATACACGAAATTCGGTGATGATGATTATTATGCACTCCAAATCTTTAATGGCATTTTTGGAGGATTTCCTAGTTCCAAATTGTTTATGAACGTTCGTGAAAAACACAGTTTAGCCTATTATGCCGCTTCAAGGTTCGAGAGTCATAAAGGGCTTCTGCTTGTCTTCAGTGGCGTTGATCCTAAAGATTTTGATCAGGCGAAATCAATCATCCTGGAGCAGATGGATGCTATGAAAAACGGGGATTTTACAGAGGAGCAAGTCGAAGAAACGAAAGAACAGGTTATTCATCAACTTCAAGAAACGATGGATAATGCGAATGGGATGATTGAAGTCCTTTATCATCAAATGTTATCAGGTGCAGAAATGCCTGCGAATGAGTTGATTGATAATATCCGAAAAGTTACGAAAGAACAAGTTGTCCAGATGGCTAAAAAGATTGAATTGGACACGATTTACTTTTTGACGAGCAAAGAAGGAGGGGAATCTTAATGGAGGAACTGGTCTATACTCAACTGAATGAAACAGTATATCAGGAAACATTGGATAACGGATTGAAAGTGTTTTTACTTTCTAAGCCTGAAATGGCTAAAACATTTGGGATCTTTACGACAAATTATGGATCGATCGACCAAACGTTCACACCGATCGGGAAAAATGAGAAAGTGACGGTACCAGAAGGGATTGCACACTTTCTGGAACATAAATTGTTTGAGAAAGAAGATCGTGATGTGTTTCAGGATTTCACTAAACTCGGCGCATCGGCAAATGCCTTTACATCCTTTACCAAAACGGCTTATTTGTTTTCTGCAACCAGTCAAATAGATAAGAACGTAAAGACACTTCTTGATTTTGTTCAGGACCCTTATTTCTCAGAAGAGTCTGTGGAGAAAGAAAAAGGAATCATCGCTCAGGAAATCCGCATGTACGATGATCAGCCTGATTGGCGATCCTTTTTCGGAACCATCCAAAGTTTGTACCACGACCATCCAGTGAAGGTAGACATCGCAGGGACAGTTGAGAGCATACAGAAAATAACCAAAGACGATCTATATACCTGTTATGAGACGTTTTATCATCCATCAAACATGGTCTTGTTCGTAGCTGGAAATATTGAACCTGAATCAATGATGACAATGATCAGGGACAATCAAGCGAATAAAGAATTCCCTGAGGCGCCTGAAATCAATCGTTCTTATCCTGAAGAACCGCCTTCTGCTTCTAAAAAAGAACACTCCATTACGATGCCTGTGACCACAGCAAAGGCGATGGTCGGGGTCAAGGAAAATGTGGATGGGTTAACAGGTGAAGAATTGGTACGTGTAGAACTTCTCTCTGGGATGATTCTTGATTATTACTTTTCAAGAAGCGGCGTTTTCTACGAAGAACTGTACAAAAACGACCTCATTGATGACAGTTTCCAGTTTGAAACGGAGCTTGATCGCCAATTTGGCTTCACTATTCTAGGAGGGGACTCCAGAAAGCCTGACGAAATGGCTTCTCGAATTAAGGAAATGTTGCATGAATTAAAGGAACAAAGGATTTCTGATGAAGATTTCACAAGGATGAAAAGGAAAAAAATCGGTCAGTTTATGAGAGCTATGAACTCCTTGGAGTTTATTGCTAATCAGTTTACTCACTACCATACACTTGGTACAGACTTATTCGAAGTACTGCCGATCATTGAATCCTTGACCGCTGATGATGCGGAAGAATATCTGCAACACTGGCTGAAAGAAGACGCCATCACTGTCTTCCAAATCAAACCTCAAGCTGATGCTTAAGAGGTGCTTGATCATTGGGGCCAGCGGGGGGATTGGTCAGGCGATCGTGCAACGTGTGGTTGAGCAGGGCTATTCCGTTGGTCTGCACTACAATCATAGTGAAAAAACCATTAAAGAAAGCAAAAAGCAGATCCCTGATGCTCAGTGGGCCGGGGCATATGGAGCAGACCTCTCTACCTTAGAAGGTATTCATGTACTTTTAGATCAAATTGATGAAGGTTGGGACGCTATGATCTTTGCTGGTGGTCAAATGTACAGTGGTCTGTTCCAGGATATGAAATCCAGTGAGATGGACGAACTTTATTTGGTTCACGTTAAATCTTTGTGGATGATTGCTCACAAAGTAATTCCATATATGATTCGAAAGAAGAAGGGCAATATTCTTGTCATCAGTTCGATTTTCGGTCTTGAAGGTGCCAGTATGGAGGTTATTTACAGCTCTGTAAAAGGTGCACAGAACAGCTTTGTGAAAGGTCTTGCAAAGGAAGTGGCACCAAGTGGAATTCGGGTCAACAGTATTGCCCCAGGCTTAATTGCGACAAAGATGAACGCACATCTTAATCAGGAAGAATTGGACTTCCTTGAGGACGACATTCCTCTTGGACGATCCGGAACACCTGAGGAAGTCGCAGACCTGGCTGGCTTTTTGTTGAGTGACAAATCCAGTTATATAACGGGGCAAGTGATCCAAGTCGATGGTGGTTGGACTTAATTCTGTTGCATAAGATCCCTGTTTCCTTCTCATACTAAGCATGAAAAAATTCAGAGGAGGTTACATCATGTCTGTTCTCGATAATTTCGATTCTTGGAAGGATTTCTTGGGGGATCGCTTACATCAGGCGAAAGGTCAAGGGATGCAAGAACAAGCGGTTTCTGAACTTGCTTATGAAATTGGTGGTTATTTAGCTAACTCCGTTGATGCGAAGAATGAGCAGGAAGCTGTCTTGCGTGATCTTTGGAACGTAGCAGATGAAAAAGAGCAACACGCCATCGCTAATATGATGGTGAAGATGGTCCAAAACGAAGGAAACCAAGCTTAACCTCGTCATCAATCCGCACAGATGTCTGTGCGGATTTTTTTTGGTGAACCCAAGCTTTTTCAATTTTTGTATGTTTATGGGGGATCGTCCTTTCCTATTTAGAAAAAATCCTTTATGATAGATAGAGAGTGAAAAATTCCATAAATCACTCGACTTTGACAAATAACGACAATTTCTCAGAGGAGTTGTATTATGGAAAAAAAAGAATGGTACTTAGAATATGAAATCCAATATAACCGCCCAGGATTGCTTGGGGACATCTCCTCATTGCTTGGGATGATGGCGATTAACATCGTTACCATCAATGGTGTAGAAAATTCACACCGGGGCATGCTGCTCTTATGTAAAGATGAAGAACAAATTACACGGTTGAGATCGATTTTAAATACAATGGATACAATTAAGGTGACAAAGTTACGCCGGCCGAAATTGAGAGATCGTTTGGCAGTGAGGCATGGACGTTATATACATAGCGATGTGGATGATCGTAAAACATTCCGTTTCAACCGGGAGGACCTGGGGTTACTGGTTGATTTCATGGCAGAGCTCTTTATGAAAGATGGGCATAAACTGATTGGGATCCGTGGGATGCCCCGAGTAGGAAAAACGGAGTCTGTCGTGGCAGCGAGTGTATGTGCAAACAAACGATGGTTATTCGTTTCCAGTACGCTTTTAAAGCAGACCGTACGTAACCAATTGATTGACGAAGAGTACAGTGAAGACAACCTATACATCATCGATGGGATTGTATCTGCTAAAAGAGCGAATGAAAAACACTGGCAGCTTGTGCGCGAGATCATGAGACTTCCCGCAACGAAAGTCATTGAACATCCGGACATTTTTGTTCAGGAAACAGAATATACGATGGATGACTTTGATTATATTATCGAACTTCGGAATAACGAAGATGAAGAAATTACTTATGAACCTGTGGAAAAACAAGAGATGTCTATGAATGAAGGTTTTTCCATGTTCGATTTTTAGAAATTGGATGGTGTTAACATGGAGATTGGAGAAAGACTAAGGGAAGCCCGTGAATCGAAGGGCCTTTCTTTAGAATCGCTGCAAGAGACGACAAAAATACAAAAACGCTACCTACAGGCAATTGAAAAGAATGAGTTTCAAGTGCTGCCTGGAAAATTCTATACTCGGGCGTTTATCAGGGAGTATGCCTCTGCGGTCGGATTAGATCCAGAAGTGGTCATGGAAGAACACAAAGGGGAGCTTCCGACCTTCGATGAGGAGAGTTCGGTACAATACAGCCGTGTCCAGAGGACTAAAAAGGAAGCGACACAGAAAAGCGGGCCATCCTCCCGTGTTCTGCCTACGATTTTAACCGTTGGCTTAATCATTGGTTTAATCTTTGTCGTGTGGCTCGTATGGCAGAATATGAGCGGGGCTGAAGGTGAAAATCCAGCAACAGAAAATGGTTCCAACAATGAAATCAGTGTGCCTGAGAATTCTGAGAGCGAGACTTCCGACGATCAGGAAGAAGCGAAAGACACTGAGGATGGAAGTGAATCTACAGATTCAGCTGAAGAAGAAACATCAGCTGAAGAAGATGAGGAAACTCCTGTAGAAGAAGAAGAAGAAGAGGTAGATATTCAATTGGTTCAGGAAGGGACAGGTTCTTTTCCGGAGCATACCTACGATGTCAGCGGCATGACTGAACGTACCGTTAACATCGAGTTGACAGGGAGAGCCTACATGGAAGTACAAGCTCCTAAGAGTGGTGAAGACCTTGTGACAGCAAAGGAATACACCGCCGAGGATTCGCCTATCACCCTTGATTTAGGAGACAAAGCTGAATTGTACATTAAGACTGGAAATGCACCGGGAACTATCGTTACGATCGGCGGTAAGAAAGTCCCTTATCCTAACCCGGAAGTATCCACGCAGAAACTATTGTTGCAATTCAACTAAGAAACTGAATATAATCATGACTAGGCTGCCCCTGCGTTTCATTTGAAGAATGAAAACCATTCTTCGTGGACGGGCAGCCTTTGATGTATTGAAATGACTGTTAGGAGAGTGAACGTATGAATTTACCAAACAAAATTACATTATCAAGAATTTTCCTTATTCCAATTTTTATCATCCTTATGAGTGTTCCATTTGACTGGGGTACCTTCCAAATGGAAGGGCGTGAGTTACCCGTCGCCCACTTAGCAGGTGCTTTGCTATTTATTATAGCTTCTACAACTGACTGGATTGACGGGTATATTGCAAGGAAGTATAACCTTGTCACTAACTTAGGAAAGTTTCTAGATCCTTTAGCTGACAAGCTTTTAGTCAGTGCAGCCCTCATCTTACTAGTTGAGATCGGTCTTGCACCCGCCTGGATCGTCATATTGATTATCAGTCGTGAGTTCGCAGTGACGGGGCTTCGTCTGGTAGCCGCAGGAGAGGGCAGTGTCCTTGCAGCAAGCCAAATGGGAAAACTGAAGACATGGATCCAAATCATCGCTATTTCCCTTCTGCTCCTGCATAATTGGCCTTTCGCTTTCATCGGGTTCCCTCTGGGAATGATCGCGCTATACTTGGCTTTAATAATTACCGTGTACTCTGGTTACGATTACTTCAAAAAAAATTGGCATGTAATGAGGGATTCTAAATGAGAGCAGAAATAATAGGCGTCGGTACAGAATTACTATTAGGTCAAATTGCGAATACAAATGCTCAGTGGATCTCAAGCCGGCTTGCGACACTTGGGCATTCCGTTTATCATCACACTGTTGTTGGAGATAACCTGAAGAGGGTAACTGATTCTTTCGCATTGGCGGAAAAAAGGGCTGATCTTGTTATTGTCACAGGCGGGCTCGGCCCTACCGAAGATGACTTGACACTGGATGCCGCTCAACTCGTTTTTGATCAGGAATTGGTCGAACATGAAGATTCTATGGAGAAGATCAAGAGCTATTATCAACGAAATCAAAAGTTTATGTCAGAGAACAATCGTAAACAGGCGCGTGTGTTTGAGAGTGCTTCCGTCTTTCAAAATTTAGAGGGGATGGCTCCTGGTCAACTGGTAAAGCATGAGGATACCGTGTGGGTCTTCCTGCCAGGTGTCCCTAGAGAAATGAAGTATATAATGGATGAGTATATCATTCCTTACTTACAGAATAATTACCATATTGAATCCCAAATCGTGTCAGAAATGATGCGTTTTATCGGGATCGGTGAATCGGATTTAGAAACGAAGCTTCAGTCTTTCATTAAATCTCAAACCAATCCAACCATTGCCCCGCTTGCATCTGAGGGAGAAGTGGGTCTAAGGCTGACGGCGACAGGGGAATCCACTGAGCAGGCGAAGGAAAAAATCCTTTCGCTTAAAACTGAAATTCTAACCCATGTCGGCAAATATTATTACGGCAGTGATGCGATTACCATTGAAGAGAAGGTTAGAGATCTTCTTAAAGAAAAGAGTCTCAAAATCGGATCGGCAGAAAGCTTTACCGGTGGGAGGTTCTTGGAACGTCTGATCGCACTTCCTGGTGCTTCATCCGTCTGTCAGGGTGGCTATACCGTCTATACTCCTGAGATGAAAGAAAGAATACTTCAGGTTCCCAAATTCCTCATAAAGAAATATGGAACCATCAGTCATGAATGTGCGGAAATGATGGCTTTGAATGCCCAAGCGAACTTAGATGTAGATGTGGTGGTCAGTTTCACGGGTGTTGCAGGTCCGGATGCCAGTGAAGGACATGAACCAGGCACTGTCTTCATCGGTCTTCAAATAGGGGAGAGGAAACCTGAAGTTCATAAATTTCATTTCGACGGTGGACGGGAACAAGTGAGAGTGAGAGCTGTGAAAAAGGCGTACGAAATGATTTTCCTAAGATTGAAAAAATGATTTTTCATTGATAAAAAGGTGCAGTTTTGATAATTTCACGTAGGAGAAATAAAAAAATTGCACCTTTTCTTCTTTATAAAAAAAGGGAACATTTATTCGCTTTTTAGTTGGCAAACGATCCAAAACAAGTTATGATAGGGTTAGAAATATTGAAAGGCGGTATATAATGAGCGATCGTAAACAAGCGTTAGATATGGCATTGCGTCAAATAGAAAAACAATTCGGAAAAGGCTCCATTATGAAGCTTGGTGAAAGTGCTGAGCAGAGAGTGAACACGGTCCCAAGTGGATCCCTTGCTCTTGATGTGGCACTTGGAGTAGGAGGATACCCGCGAGGTAGAATTGTAGAAATTTATGGACCAGAATCCTCTGGTAAAACAACAGTCGCGCTTCACGCGATTGCTGAAGCTCAAAGAAAAGGCGGCCAGGCGGCCTTCATCGATGCGGAGCATGCCTTAGACCCTGTCTATGCAAGAGCGTTGGGCGTAGATATTGAAGAGCTTCTACTATCTCAACCGGATACGGGAGAGCAGGCGCTTGAAATTGCAGAGGCCCTAGTCCGTAGTGGTGCAGTAGATATGGTTGTCATCGACTCTGTAGCAGCACTTGTACCAAAAGCTGAGATTGAAGGGGAAATGGGTGACGCCCACGTCGGTTTGCAGGCCCGTTTGATGTCTCAGGCGCTTCGTAAGCTTTCCGGAGCTATCAACAAATCGAAAACGACGGCCATCTTTATTAACCAAATTCGTGAAAAAGTGGGAGTAATGTTCGGTAACCCAGAAACAACCCCTGGTGGACGTGCCTTGAAGTTCTATTCTTCTGTTCGTCTGGAAGTCCGTCGTGCGGAGACTTTGAAACAAGGAAACGAAATGGTCGGAAACAAAACCCGTTTGAAAGTGGTCAAAAACAAAGTAGCCCCTCCTTTCAGACAGGCGGAAGTGGATATTATGTACGGAGAAGGAATTTCCCGAGAAGGAGAACTTCTTGATATCGGAACAGACCTTGATCTCATCCAGAAGAGTGGTTCCTGGTATTCGTATAAAGATGATAGACTCGGTCAGGGCCGTGAGAATGCCAAGCAATTCCTGAAAGAAAATGTAGAAGTCTATGAAGAAGTGAAAAAACTGATTCGAGACCATTACGGCATGGAAGCAGATGAAGAAGCTGGAGATGCCAACAACAAAGAAAGTCAGGAAACGCTGGACGTCTAACTGTTTAGAAGAAAAATCGAGTATGAAACCACTGTTTCATACTCGATTTTTTCATAGGTATAGGTTTTTCCAAATCCAAATAAAAAAACTATTTTTAGGCTTGTTTCACATCATTTTTAAAGAAATTAGGTCTGAAAATGCGAAATGAATAGACTGACATTTTTAAATATTTGAATATGTTAGCAGATACATAGGGCGTTTCCTTGACATTCCGTATAGTCAAGCATAAAATGAATGTGTATCATTTTCATCTTTATACCCTTATCTTAAACAAATGAAACTGAAAATGAAACGTTTGTAATTGCCGACAAACGGACCAAGTTCATAGCAAGAGGAGGTGAAATTATGGATATAATATCCTCGCTCATCTTCATTTTGCTTGCCCTTATCATCGGTTCTGTTGTTGGTTATCTTATTCGGAAATCGATTGCGGAGGCGAAAATTTCCAGTGCTGAGGACCTTGCGAAACAGATTGTGGAAGAAGGTCATCGCAATGCTGAATCAGCCAAGAAGGAAGCTCTTCTTGAAGCGAAAGAAGAGAACCAGAAATTTCGCCAGGAAGCGGAGAACGAAATTCGTGAGCGCCGCATGGACCTGCAGAAAACTGAAAATCGTTTAACTCAGAAAGAAGAGAATCTTGATCGTAAGAGTGGAACGCTTGACCAACGTGATCTTTCACTCGAAAAGAAAGAAGGGACTCTTGCCGAGAGACAACAACAAATTGAAGAAATGGAAAGCAAAGTGAAAGCTATGCTTCAAGAACAACAAACAGAGCTTGAACGTATTTCAAGCTTAACATCAGACCAGGCGAAGCAGATGATTTTAGAACGCGTCGAACAAGAGGTATCGCATGAGTCAGCGCTTATGATTAAGGAAGCGGAAAACCGCGCGAAGGAAGAAGCGGATAAGAAAGCGAAAAGCATTCTTTCTCTTGCCCTTCAGCGTTGTGCAGCGGATCATGTAGCTGAAACGACCGTTTCCGTGGTCAATCTCCCTAATGACGAAATGAAAGGCCGTATCATCGGCCGTGAAGGCCGGAACATTCGTACTTTAGAGACATTAACAGGCATTGACTTGATTATTGACGATACTCCAGAGGCCGTCATCCTTTCAGGGTTTGATCCAATTCGACGAGAAACAGCAAGAATGGCCCTTGAGAAGTTGGTGCAGGATGGACGAATTCACCCGGCTCGTATTGAAGAGATGGTGGACAAGTCTAGACGAGAAGTTGATGATTACATCAGAGAAGTTGGTGAACAAACGACATTCGAAGTAGGTGTTCATGGTCTCCATCCAGATCTGATTAAGATTTTAGGACGTCTGAAGTACCGTACCAGTTACGGACAAAACGTCTTGAAACACTCAATGGAAGTCGCCTACCTTTCTGGTTTGTTAGCTGCCGAACTTGGAGAAGATGAAACCCTGGCACGTCGCGCAGGTCTGCTTCATGATATTGGTAAAGCTATTGACCATGAAGTTGAAGGAAGCCACGTGGAAATCGGTAAAGAACTGGCGATGAAGTACAAAGAGAATGAAACGGTTATCAATGCTGTGGCATCCCACCATGGTGATGAAGAGCCGACTTCAATCATTTCTGTACTTGTGGCTGCTGCCGATGCTCTTTCCGCGGCACGTCCTGGAGCCAGAAGTGAAACCTTAGAGAATTACATCAAACGTCTTGAAAAACTGGAAGAGATTTCAGAGTCTTACGATGGCGTAGAGAAATCTTTCGCGATCCAAGCTGGACGCGAAGTTCGCATCATGGTTCGTCCTGATGAAATTGATGATCTTGAAGCAACAAGATTAGCACGAGATATTCGAAATCGAATCGAGGGAGAACTCGATTATCCAGGTCATATTAAAGTTACCGTTATTCGTGAAACACGTTCTGTGGAGTATGCGAAATAAAATGAATGAAGCGGCCTTCTGGGTCGCTTCATTTCTGTTTTTACGGGGACAATAAAGAAACGATTGTGGAAGGAAGGTTTTTGTTAAATGAGAATTTTATTCATAGGTGATGTCGTAGGTTCACCAGGACGTGAAATGGTTGATGAATACTTACCGAAACTCAAGCAGAAATATCAGCCTGCTGTGACGATTGTGAACGGGGAAAATGCAGCTTCCGGAAAAGGTATTACCGAAAAGATTTACCGTCGGTTCCTTGAAAAAGGTGCTCAGGCCGTAACACTCGGGAACCATGCATGGGATAAAAAGGAGATCTTTGAATTTATTGACGACGCACAATATCTCGTCCGGCCAGCCAATTACCCTGAAGGCACGCCAGGAAAAGGTATTACTTTTGTCAAAACCCCTAAGGGTGAGGTCGCCGTTATTAACTTACAAGGACGTACGTTTTTGTCTCCGAATGATGATCCATTTAGGAAAATTGATGAGCTGATCGAAGAAGCTAAAAAACGAACATCTATTATTTTTCTGGATTTTCATGCGGAAGCAACAAGTGAAAAGCAGGCGATGGGCTGGTATGTAGATGGCAGAGTGAGTGTAAACGTTGGGACACACACCCATATACAGACCGCAGATGAAAGAATTCTGCCGGGAGGTACGGGCTATATTACTGACGTAGGTATGACAGGGCCATATGACGGAATTTTAGGAATGGAACGTGAAGCCGTTTTGAAGCGTTTTCTTACAAACTTACCTGTACGTTTTGAAGTTCCAAAAAAGGGAAGAGCACAACTGAGTGCCTTCTTGGTGGATGTAGATGATAAGACAGGAAAGTCTACGAAAGTGCAGCGTATTTTAATTAATGATGACCATCCATTCTTTGAGTGATTATTTGAATTTTGCGACAAATTCATTCATAATGAAAAGGTAATATCCTACATCTCCAAGAATATAGTAGTTATGGAACAACTATAGTGATTGAAGGAGGAGCTAGTAATGGAAGTCTTAAAAGTATCAGCCAAATCCGTACCTAATTCAGTAGCAGGAGCCTTGGCCAACGTAGTAAGAGAGCGCGGGACGGCCGAAATTCAAGCGATCGGAGCAGGAGCATTGAATCAAGCAGTTAAAGCCGTTGCCATCGCCCGCGGGTTTGTCGCCCCAAGTGGCATGGACTTGATTTGTATTCCGGCATTTACAGATATCATGATCGACGAGGAGGAACGGACAGCGATTAAGTTGATCGTCGAACCTCGATGAACTTATAAGTTCCGGCTTTTTTATCAGTTTCGTGTACTTACGATATTTGCTAGCGGATAGCTTGTCGTTGTGAATGAAAGAAAAATAGAATGGAGCAGAAGACGTACTCACAATTGAGTACGTCTTTTTTTATTATGATGTAATAGAAAGCTGTGAAGATGATCTGCTTAAGAAACAACGGTGGTTCTGAGTTTGCAGACTATGGCCCGTCCGCGCTTAAAGATACCAAATCAGATACTAAAGAATAGTACTTAATGTTATAAATATGGATAGTTGCTAGAGGCTGCTAGAAAGTTTGTAGAATATAAGCGTTTGTATTTATACAGTGGACAGGTAGATTTGCGTTTTACGCAATACATGTTACTATTGTTTTTATAAGAGGTTTAATAATGATTTACTTAGGTTAGGAGTGTTCACTGTGAATGGAACGATGAAAGCGATCGTTAAGCATCACCGAGGTCCGGGAGCGCAAATGCAAGAAGTTGCTATTCCTGAGATCCGTGATGATGAAGTATTAATTCGTGTGAAAGCAACATCGATTTGTGGGACGGATGTCCATATATATAATTGGGATGAGTGGTCTGAAAGCCGCGTTAAACCCCCATATGTTTTCGGTCATGAATTCTCAGGGGAGATTGTGGAAGTAGGAAGTAAGGTTCATAATTTCCAAACTGGTGACTATGTTAGTGCAGAGACTCACCTTATTTGTGGCCACTGTCCTCAGTGTTTGACGGGTAAATTCCACATTTGTGAAAACACTAAAATTATTGGTGTGGATACCCAAGGTTGTTTTGCTGAATATGTAGCTCTTCCCGCCGACAACCTTTGGAAAAATCCGGAAGATATGCCAACAGACATCGCTTCCATTCAAGAGCCGATGGGGAATGCTGTACATACGGTTTTAAATGGCGATGTAGCAGGAAAATCAGTAGCTATCATCGGATGTGGTCCCATTGGGTTGATGGCTGTAGGCGTTGCCAAGGCAGCTGGAGCATCTCAAGTGCTTGCTTTTGATTTGAATCCGTACCGCCTTGAACTTGCTGAGAAAATGGGAGCGACAACCGTGATTCATTCTGGTGAAATAGATCCTGTAAAAAAAGCAAGAGAGTTAACGGATGGTCATGGGGTAGACGTGGTTTGTGAAATGAGTGGCCATCCCGTAGCGATGGATCAAGGATTTAAGATGATTACGAATGGAGGCCGCGTTTCCATTCTAAGCCTACCTACAAAGAGAGTCAGCCTTGATGTTACGAATGATATCGTATTCAAAGGTGTTGAGGTTCAAGGGATTACTGGGAGGAAAATGTACGAAACGTGGCAGCAGGTTTCCCGACTTCTTCAGTCTAAACAGGTGGATGTTGCTCCACTGATTACTCACCATATGAAGCTTGAAGAGTTCGAGAAGGGCTTTGACTTGATGAATCAGGGTCAATGTGGAAAAGTAGTTTTACACCCATAATTGTAAGGAGGATATTTTATGAAAGGCTTTGAATATTTGCAAAAAGAACTAAATGAAATGCAGGAAGAAGGAACATTCCGTACGTTGATTCCTCTCGAATCTGCACAAGGTTCCAAAGTGACAATCAAAGGAAAAGAAGTAATTCAACTTTCTTCTAATAACTATCTGGGACTGACCTCTCACCCGAGGATGAAAGAAGCAGCTGAAAAAGCTAATGAAGAATACGGAGTAGGAACAGGTTCAGTTCGTACGATCGCAGGTACTTTGAAAATGCATGAAGATTTTGAAGAAAAATTAGCGAAATTCAAGCATACAGAAGCTGCTTTAGTATTTCAGTCCGGCTTCACAACAAACCAGGGTGTCTTGTCTTCTATTCTAGGTAAAGAAGATGTAGTCATTTCTGATGAGTTAAATCACGCTTCAATCATTGATGGAATTCGTTTAACAAAAGCGGACCGTAAAATTTATAAGCATGTGGACATGGAGTCGCTAGAGTCGGCGTTGAAAGAAAGCGGCGACTATCGTACACGTTTAGTCGTTACTGATGGTGTCTTTTCCATGGATGGCAATATCGCACCGCTACCAAAAATCGTAGAGCTTGCTGAAAAGTATGATGCTCTTGTTATGGTGGATGATGCACATGCTAGTGGAGTTCTAGGTGATAATGGGCGCGGTACGGTCAACCACTTCAATCTTGATGGCAGGGTCCATATCCAAGTAGGTACATTAAGTAAAGCCATTGGAGTACTTGGCGGGTATGTGGCAAGTACAAAAACCCTTAGAGATTACTTAATACACAAAGGTCGTCCATTCTTGTTCAGTACATCCCACCCGCCAGCAGTTACGGCAGCGAATGATGCAGCGATTGATGTATTGTTGGAGGAGCCGGAACTGATCGAAAAACTTTGGGACAATACAAAATTCTTCAAAGATGGTTTGAACGCTCTAGGGTTTGATACGGGCATCAGTGAAACGCCAGTAACTCCAGTAATGGTGGGGGACGATGCTCTTACTCACAAATTCTCTGATGAATTGTTCGCAGAAGGAGTATTCGCACAAGGAATCGTCTTCCCTACGGTCCAGCGTGGAAAAGGACGCGTGCGTACAATTGTTACAGCAGAACATTCCAAAGAAGAACTTCAAGAAGCTCTCGATGCCTTCGAAAAAGTCGGTAAGAAATTAGGAATCTTGTAATAATAAAGAAGCCAGCTATGGAGTCGCATAGCTGGCTTCTTTTTTTATAAACAGTACCCCCTCTATTAAACGAACACTTCCTTTTCTTGAATAATCAGTCGCGAGATTTTGATCTGGTTCAAAAGACAGCATGTATGGTTGAGGGAAGGGGATTATTAGAATACCTCTAAAATACGTAAAAGCTTGATCCGTAGCGCAGTACACCTCTAACATTTGGATAGTGGAGATCCTCCGAATTGGTAGAGGGGTTCGTTTCACTCATACATTGGGTGGATAAGCTTCCCAGCCATCCCTGACGCACACCCCCGGCAATGAAACCCGAAAAGACTCGAAACTGAGTCTTCAAGAATTCTGCCCAATTGTTGAATGAAATGATTGGAAAACTGATGAAAAAAGGTGGAATTTATGTTTACGCTTAATTTATCCTGTAAAACTTGATATAATGGTACAGTTAGAAGGTTCGGCTTGAAAGGAGATCATTATGAACGAACAGCAACGCAAGGAAATGTCACAAATTCGTCAGCCTTCCAAGGCGGATGATAAAGCAGAACAAGATAACCTGAATCGATTGAAACAAAAAACAAGTGAAGATTTTGTCAAATACTTTGAAACAACATACCAACCTCCGAACATGAGGGATGCACAGCGCAGGAAACGTAAGGAAACGGACGTGCACTATGATTTTGAAATTCCTGAAGATATGGATCAAGCAGGCAGGGGTAAAAAATATTTGATCCGTACATACGGATGCCAGATGAACGAACATGATACGGAAGTTATGGCAGGTATTTTTGAAGAAATGGGTTATGAACCCACGAAAGATACAAAAGAAGCGGACATAATCCTATTGAATACCTGTGCCATTCGTGAGAATGCAGAAAATAAAGTGTTCGGTGAAATCGGACATTTGAAGCCTTTGAAAATGGAAAACCCGAATTTGATCATCGGCATCTGCGGGTGTATGTCACAGGAAGAGTCAGTCGTAAACCGAATTCTTAAAAAACATCCATTTATCGACCTTATTTTTGGTACACACAATATTCATAGAATCCCGCAGCTTGTAAAAGAAGCGATGTTCGGGAAAGAAATGGTGATCGATGTGTGGTCGAAAGAAGGAGACATTATCGAGAACCTTCCAAGATCTCGAAAAGGAAAAATCAAGGCCTGGGTGAATATCATGTATGGCTGTGACAAATTCTGCACCTATTGTATTGTTCCATATACAAGAGGGAAAGAAAGAAGCCGTCTGCCACAGGACATTATTCAGGAAGTGAGACACCTGGCGGCTCAAGGGTACAAGGAAATCACCCTCCTTGGGCAAAATGTCAATGCTTATGGAAAAGATTTAGACATGTCCTATGGGCTCGGGGACTTGATGGATGAACTTCGGAGTATAGATATTCCACGGGTTCGTTTTACAACATCTCACCCTAGAGACTTTGATGATCGTTTAATTGAAGTACTTGCCAAAGGTGGGAATATGCTTGATCATATCCATCTACCGGTCCAGTCGGGGAATAGTGATGTTTTGAAGATCATGGGCCGGAAATACTCGCGGGAAGAGTATCTTGAACTTGTTCGTAAAATTCGTGTGGCGATGCCGGATGCAACACTTACGACAGATATCATCGTTGGTTTTCCGAATGAAACGGAAGAACAGTTTCAGGATACATTATCCTTAGTGGAAGAAGTCGGTTTTGAAGCAGCTTATACATTTATCTATTCTCCACGGGAGAACACTCCTGCAGCTAAGATGAAAGATAACGTTTCAATGGAAGAGAAAAAGGATCGTTTGCAGCGATTAAATAAAATCGTCAACCAGCAGTCCGCAGACGCCATGAAAGCATACGAAGGTGAAATTGTAGATGTCCTTGTAGAGGGAGAAAGTAAGAATAATCCAGATGTGTTAGCTGGGTATACAAAGCGGAACAAGCTGGTTAATTTCCGTGCACCTGAATCTACAATCGGACAAATTGTACCCGTAAGAGTGACCAAAGCGAAAACGTGGTCCCTTGATGGAGAGTTAGTAGAAATCAACGCAGAGGTGAAATGAATGGCACATTATACAAGACAGGAAGTCGTAGAAGAAGCAAAAAAATTAGCGAAAATGATGGCAGATATCGAAGAAATCGATCGTTTCAAACAACTGGAAGCGAAATTAAATGACAATCAAAAAGTTCAATCTCATATTAAGAAAATCAAAGCTTTGCAAAAACAGGCAGTAAACTTTCAAGCCTATGGTAAAACAGAGGCTCTACAGAAGATTGAAAAAGAAATTGATCGACTTCAAGATGAGCTTGATGAGATTCCGGTCGTTGCAGAATTTAAAGATTCTCAAACCATTATTAATGATATTCTTCAAATGGTTTCAAACACGATTTCTCGGGAAGTTACCAATGAAGTCATCCGTTCAACAGGCGGGGATCTCCTGCAAGGAGAAACAGGTTCAAATAAATCGAGTCATGGTTGCAGCCGGTGATGCATACACTTCCGTCAGAGGGTTTTCCCCCTCTGGCGGATTTTTTTCGTACAATTTTATGGGCTAGTGCATAGAATGAATTAAACACGTCCTTAGGCCATTTTCCCGCTAGTCACCATTCGCCCAACCCAAACATAGGATGGGTGGTAGAATAAGGAGGAGTGAAACCCTATGTCTTTTTTTGAACGAGATTACAGAGAGATCATCACAAAAGCTGTAATCGCTAAAGGTAAAAAGTTTACAGAATCCACACACACCATCAGCCCTTCGCACCGTCCGACAAGTATCCTAGGTTGTTGGGTCATCAATCACATCTACAATGCCAAGAAGAAAGGAGATCACGTTGAAATCTCTGGCAGTTACGATGTGAACGTCTGGTATTCGTACAACGACAATACAAAAACAGAAGTCGTTACAGAACGTGTCAGCTATTGTGATCACGTCAAGTTGGCTGTGAAAGATGATAATTGTGTACATGATGACTTTGAGGTAATTGCTAAGGTCGTACAGCAACCGAATTGTTTAGAGGCAAATATCTCAGGAAACGGCCAAAAGATTGTAGTGGAAGTAGAGAGAGAGTTTGTTGTAGATGTCATAGGTGAGACGAAATTGTGTGTGAAAGTGGATCCACATGGATGCGGACATGATGATGATTACGATTATGATCTGTCATCCGATGATTTTTCAGCCATTGAAACGGACTTCCTTCCATCTTCTTCTGACAAAGATCACGATAGTCACGATTAATGAAAAATTCCTTGCTGACTCAGCGAGGAATTTTTTTTGCCTGATCTACATGGTTCTGAAAATAAAATAGACTACCGGAATTCAGCTCCCCTATAAGAAAGTCATGTCGTTTCGTGTAAGATTATTTGCCTCGTATGCTATAATGGGTGGAGAATCTTATGCACGTTTTGGAGGTTTAACCTTATGGCACAATACACACCCATGATGCAGCAGTATTTAAAAATTAAAGCAGACCAAAAAGATGCCTTTCTGTTTTTCCGGTTAGGCGATTTTTATGAATTGTTTTTTGAAGATGCAACGAAAGCATCTCAGGAACTTGAAATTACGTTGACCAGCAGGGATGGAGGTTCAAACGGGAGGATCCCTATGTGTGGAGTTCCTTATCACTCTGCGGACAATTACATAAAGCAGTTGATTGAAAAAGGGTACAAGGTGGCTATTTGTGAGCAGGTCGAGGATCCGAAAACGACGAAAGGGGTCGTGAAACGGGAAGTCGTTCAATTGATCACACCGGGTACGGTCATGGAAGGCAGTATGCTCGATGAAAAAGAAAACAACTACCTTGCCTCACTGAGCGTATTTGAAGATGGCTCTTACGTCGTCAGTTACAACGATCTTACGACTGGAGAAAACAGTGTGGCCCTTATTCCAGGTGGTTTTGACGCGGCGATGAGCGAATTGTACAGCCGGCCGGTCAAAGAAGTGGTGGTATCCAATGATTTTGATGTCGAGCATAAGCAGATGTTGATGGACCGTTTAGATTATACGGTTTCACATCAGGACAATACTGAGATAGCTCCTGAATTCCAACCTCTTGTTGAGGGAGTCCATCAGGAGAAGCTATTAGTTGGCTTCGGAAGGCTTCTTAATTATATTCAGCATACCCAAAAAAGGTCACTCGATCACCTTCAGCCTGTGAAAGTGATCGAGCTGAAACAATACATGACCCTTGATATGTACTCCAAAAGAAACTTAGAATTATTGGAAACCCTTAGAAAGAAAGGAAAAGCAGGAAGCCTTCTTTCTGTTATCGACAAAACCGTCACTTCTATGGGCGCGCGTATGCTTAAAAAATGGATGGAGCGTCCGTTGTTGTCAGCGGATGCCATTGCGGAGAGGCATAATCAGGTCGAGGGATTTCTTGATCAATTCTTTGAGCGGGAGACGCTGAGAGAGGAACTATCGAATGTTTACGACCTGGAACGTTTAGCTGGAAGGGTAGCGTTTGGGAATGTGAATGCCAGAGATATGATTCAGTTGAAAAATTCCTTAAATCATATTCCGGACATCTTAACGACGCTCTCAAAATTTGACCACTCTTCCATAGAAAAGTTATATGACACGGTCGATCCACTCCAAGAATTAAAGGATCTTCTTCAGGAAAGCATCGCGGATGACCCTCCGATCTCTGTAAAAGAGGGAGGCTTGATCAGGGACGGTTTTCATGAACAGCTGGATGACTATAGATATGCTTCCAAGAACGGAAAGCAGTGGATCGCAGAGTTAGAACAAAGAGAGCGAACGGAAACAGGAATCAAGTCTTTGAAAGTTGGCTATAATCGTGTGTTCGGCTATTATATCGAAGTCACAAAAGCGAACTTGAGGCATTTGCCTGAAGGTAGATATGAACGGAAGCAGACCCTTACCAATGCGGAACGTTTCATTACCCCAGAGCTGAAAGAAAGAGAAACGATGATTCTCGAAGCCCAGGAGAAAAGTGTAGAGCTTGAGTATGAACTTTTCCTCGAGGTTCGTGAAAAAGTGAAAGCGTATGTTAAAAGACTTCAGCAGCTGGCAGACCAAATCAGCCGCGTGGATGTGCTGCAGGGTTTTGCTCAAGTTGCAGAATCCTACCAGTATGTACGACCGGAGTATCGTGAACAACGTGTGGTGGACATCCGTCAAGGGCGTCACCCTGTAGTGGAGAAAGTTATGCAGGAAGGAACGTTCGTTCCGAATGATATTTACATGAATGAAGAGACGGATGTATTACTGATTACAGGGCCGAACATGTCCGGTAAGAGTACGTACATGCGCCAGCTTGCCTTGACGGCCATTCTTGGACAGATGGGTTCATTTGTACCTTGCCAGTCTGCGAGTTTACCAGTTTTCGACCAAATTTTCACAAGAATTGGTGCGGCTGATGATCTTGTTTCTGGTCATAGTACATTTATGGTCGAAATGCTGGAGGCAAATCATGCATTGACGAATGCGACGGAAAACAGCCTGATCCTTCTCGATGAAATCGGTAGAGGGACAAGTACGTATGATGGCATGGCACTGGCTCAGGCGATTGTCGAATATATTCATGGGGAGATCAATGCCAAAACGCTATTTTCCACCCACTATCATGAGTTGACTTCATTGGAAGAACAGCTGGAGCGTTTAAAAAACGTTCACGTCCGTGCCGAAGAGTATGAAGGTAATGTTGTCTTCCTTCACCAGATCAAAGAGGGGCCTGCGGATGAAAGTTACGGTATTCATGTAGCGAAACTTGCTCATTTGCCTGATCCATTAATCAACAGAGCGACTGCACTTCTGGATCAGCTTGAAAATGGGACCGGCAAAAAAGAAGGCCCTGTCTCCACCGAAGAAGAGGAACAATTAAGCTTGTTTGTAGAAGAATCGAAGGTGGAGAAAAAGAGGGAAGCTAAGCCGGGTCCTTCTCATATAGAGAAGCGTCTACAGTCATTAGACTTGATGGAAATGACTCCGATGGACGCCATGAATGAATTGTACCAATTGCAAAAACATTTGAAATCATAAAGGAGGACCAGAGATGGCGCGGATACGACTGATGCCAGACCACCTAGCCAACAAAATAGCGGCCGGAGAAGTTGTTGAACGCCCAGCCTCTGTTGTCAAAGAACTGGTCGAGAACAGTATTGATGCAGGTGCCACATGGGTGAAGATCGATTTAATGGAGGCTGGATTGCAGCGAATCCGAATCACTGATGATGGTGCGGGAATGGAGGAAGAGGACTGCGAAATCGCTTTTCATCGCCATGCAACGAGTAAAATTCTTGATGAAAACGACCTTTTCCATGTCCGTTCCCTTGGCTTTCGCGGAGAAGCACTTGCAAGTATCGCTGCAGTGAGCCGATTGAGTATTCAGACCTCTACGGGGGTAAGTGCTGGAACGAAAATGAATTTAGAGGGAGGACATCTCGTCTCCAGAGGGAAAAGTGATGCAAGAAAAGGAACAGACATTACGGTTGAGGAATTGTTTTTCAATACGCCGGCCCGGTTGAAGTATATGAAAACCATCCACACAGAGCTCGGTCATGTGACAGATGTATTAAATCGTTTGGCCTTAGCCCATCCGGAAGTCCAGTTCCTGTGCATGCACAATGAAAAGCAGATTTTCAAGACGAATGGACGCGGAGATCTTCTCCAAGTTATTGCGAACATTTACGGAATGAATGTCGCAAAGAAAATGATTCCGATAGAGATGGAAACGGCGGACTTTAAAGTTGATGGTTATATTGCAAAGCCCGAAGTTTACCGTGCTTCAAGAAATTATATGTCAACGATCATCAACGGGCGCTTCATCCGAAGCATTCCCTTAAATAAAGCGGTTTTACAAGGCTATCATACTCTGCTTCCGATCGGTAAAAGCCCGATTGTCGTATTAAATATAGACATGGATCCAATTCTTGTCGATGTCAACGTTCACCCGTCTAAAATGGAAGTGCGTTTTAGTAAGGAAAAGGAATTGTATGATTTGCTGGAAGAGACCGTTCGTCAGGCCTTTCGTAAACAAACTCTTATTCCTGATGTGGCCCAGCCACAATCAAAGCCTGCCAAAGAGAAAAACACCCAGGAATCCTTCGACCTCTATCATACGAGGGAGGAGGATGCGCATCGCGAGCGGGAATCCACAGTGGACCATTTAGTGAAAAGTGAGAAGGGACTCCCCACAGAGGATGGTTTTCAAAAAAATCAGAATGAGTTAATCAAAGAGATGGTCCCTGCATTCGATTCGGAAGACTCTGTGATAGAGGAACGTGTACAGATTGAAGATAAATTCGAACCGAAAGAACCTTCTGATGAACAGAAAAGAGTCCCGACCATGCACCCGATAGGTCAGCTGCATGGAACATACATCCTTGCCCAAAATGAAGAAGGCATGTATATTGTCGATCAACATGCGGCTCAAGAAAGGATAAAATATGAATTCTTCAGAGACAAACTGTCGGAAGTGAATCATGAAGTACAGGAACTGCTTGTACCGATGACCTTTGAATTGTCCAAGGCTGAATCTTTAAGAATGGAAGAGTACAAAGACGAACTGGAAAAAGTAGGTTTGTTTTTTGAACCATTCGGAGACACGACCTATATCGTGCGCAGTCACCCTCAATGGTTCCCTAAAGGGTTTGAAGAGGAAGTCATTGATGAAATGATTCAGCAGCTGATGGAGGAAGACCGGATTGATATTCTTAAACTAAGAGAAGAAGCGGCGATTCTTATGTCGTGTAAACGATCGATCAAAGCGAATCACTATTTGAACCACACGGATATGTTTCAACTTCTGGAAGACTTGAGAAAGTCGACCGACCCTTTCACCTGTCCGCATGGACGGCCGATCATTGTATTCTTTTCGGAGTATGAAATGGAAAAAATGTTCAAGCGTGTGATGTAATAAAAGAGAGACTCCAAAGTGGGAGTCTCTCTTTTTTTGTTTGCTGTTTTGTTTACATAATATTTTTATATTTAATTTATATATAAGTACGAATGACAGAGTAGGGAATCAGGAGATGTTCTTCTGCTGGAGGAGAAAGCGAAAATAGTTATCGATCTGTTTGATGTCCTCCGGCTGAATTCCGAACCATGCTTTCTTGTCGAAAAATACTGGTTTTGAGTAACCTTTCGTTTCCAGGAGCTGTTTAATTTCCCGCATTTCATCCTCTTGCTCATCACTTAAACCGAGGAGATAATCTGCGGTGGTATGGAGAGCGTGAGCAATCTTCGTGAGATCATCAAGATCAGGAGAAGTGTAACTCCGTTCCCAATTCGACACGACTTGTGGGGACACACCGACTTTTTCAGCTAACATCGATTGTGTTAAACGTCTTTCTTTTCTAAGTGAACGAATTCTTTCATGAACCACTTTAAGACGCCTCCTTTTCTATACTATAACACAGACTAACGAAATGCGATAGTACGACTAACGAATATTTTGAATATTTGTAACGGAAACCGTTAGTACTGGTAACGGATTGCGTTAGTTTACTGCCTGAGGTATGATTGTAGAGCCATTCATGTATAATAGAGACGTGTGAAGGAGGTGGGCGTATGAAACCATTGGTGATCTCAGTGGTCGGTCCTACAGCAGTCGGAAAATCAAATTTAGGGATCCAGATCGCTCAGCGCTTTGACGGCGAAGTGATCAGTGGCGATTCCATGCAGATTTATCGGACGATGGATATTGGAACAGCGAAGGTAACTAAAGAGGAGATGCAGGGTATTCCGCATCATATGATTGATTTTAAAAACCCTGATGAGAAGTTTTCAGTTGCTGAATTCCAGGAGAATGTGCAGACCTTAATCAGAGAAATCCATGAGCGGGGGAAGCTGCCGGTTTTGGTAGGGGGGACAGGCTTATACATACAAGCAACACTTTTTGATTTCCACTTTTCTGAACAAAAAAAGAACCCTGCCATCATGGAGAAGCTTGAAAAAGAGCGGAAAGAAAATGGCAGAGATTATATGTACAAACGCCTTGTTGAAATTGATCCCGAACAAGCAGAAAAAATTCACCCGAATAATGAAAGGCGGGTGCTGCGGGCACTAGAAGTTTATGAAACGACAGGACGGATAATGAGTGACCGCCACCAACAGCAGCAGAATGAATCTCCTTTTAACCCGATCTTAATTGGACTGGAGATGGACCGTGAGTTATTGTACGAACGTATCAATAAAAGGGTCGATCAGATGATTCAACAAGGTTTGGTAAAAGAGGTAAAGCATCTGTATGAACAGGGATTGCAGGACGTTCAATCGATGCAGGCCATCGGTTATAAGGAATTGATTCCTTACTTTGAAGGTTCATGTACCCTGGAGGAAGCAGTGGAGTTGCTGAAACGCAATTCAAGACGTTATGCGAAGCGTCAGTACACGTACTTCAAGAACAAGATGGAAATCCAATGGTATGAAGTATCTCCTTCAAACTATAAGGAGAAATTTGAAACAATTTTAGGCGATTTAGCAGGAAAGATAGACTAATGCGTAGAATCGTATTATTACAGATAGAAAAGAGGAGGAAGATCCATGGCCCAATCGGTTAATATCCAGGACAATTATTTGAATCAATTAAGGAAAGAACGCATGCAGGTGACTGTCTTTCTGCTCAATGGATTTCAATTGAGAGGCATCGTCAAAGCCTTCGACAATTTCACTGTCTTGCTGGAGACAGAAGGAAAACAGCAATTAATCTTTAAACATGCCATTTCAACATTTGCTCCTGTAAAAAATGTTTCATTGGATAAAGAATAGTGTGAATGGTTGATGAAACCGAAAGAAGCGGAGGCCTTAAAAAGGCCTCCGCTTCTTTCATGGATAAAGGAAATGGTGTTGTGCGTTCATCTTTTGGGCGTTTGTCACAGGGAACCTCACCTCCGCGTATGATGAAGAAGAATGAGGAGGGATTGATGTGCAACCCCAAGCGAAAACAGCGAGAACGAGCAGCACGATAAATATTGTGTTAAATGAATCTAAAGAAAAAGCGATTCCTGATCGGAAAGCAGCTGCCCTCAAACAGACAGGGTCTCCTTTTTTGAAAATTGAGGAATTTTTTTCTTCCATCATCGGAATGGAGGATCTAAAGACCAGGGTCAAAGAAATCTATGCCCAGGTGCTCGTTTCAAAGAAGAGAGAAGAAGCAGGATTGAAGTCGAATGCACAAGTTCTGCATATGGTCTTTCACGGAAACCCCGGTACGGGTAAAACGACCATCGCGCGGATGGTTGCTGCATTATTCCGCGATGTAGGGGTGCTTGAGAAAGGTCAATTTATTGAAGCGGATAGGAGCGACCTTGTAGGAGAATATATTGGTCATACGGCTCAAAAAACGAAGGATCTTATTCATAAAGCATTGGGGGGCGTCCTTTTTATTGATGAAGCCTATTCATTAGCGAGAGGTGGAGAAAAGGATTTCGGAAAAGAAGCGATTGATACGTTAGTGAAATGCATGGAAGATCATCATAATGAATGCATTATTATTCTTGCGGGGTATCCTGAGGAGATGGAAGATTTTCTGACCTTAAATCCAGGGCTCGCTTCCAGGTTTCCCATCCAGCTTTCATTCAAGGATTATTCGGCTAGAGAACTTACACAGATTGCTTTTGGAATGATTGAAGAAAGGGAATATTGTTTAACAAAAGAAGCGGAACGGAAACTTTTTCAGCATCTCGCATACATGTACTCAAGACGTGAGGAAAATTTTTCGAATGCCCGCTATGTAAGGAACCTCATTGAAGAAGCCATTCGAAAGCATGCCTGGAGAGTAATCAGCACAGCAAACCCGAAGAAAAAAGCACTGATGACCCTTCAAGCAGAAGATTTTGATGTTCCATTAAAAGAAACAGACGTGTTCTAAACACTCGTACATTCATAGGAAACGATTTTCTGTTATGATGAAAAAGATACAGGCAGATGGAAGAGTAGGTGAAGAGACAGATGGAAAAAGAAATGGTCGTGTTGGTTGCCAGGAGAGAACCATTCGAGCAAGAAGAACGGTTTCAGTCTTCTTTGGAGGAGCTTCAATCACTTACTGAGACCGCTAATGGAGAAGTATGCAAAATTATAACTCAGAAGCGTGACCGGGTTCACCCGGCTACATATTTAGGTGAGGGAAAACTGGAAGAAATAAAAGAAGCAGCAGAGGAATCTGAAGCTGAATTGGTGATATTCAATGATGAGTTATCACCAGGTCAGCTTAGAAATATATCGGACAGAATCGGAGTTCGCGTCATCGACAGAAGTCAGCTGATCCTGGACATTTTTGCAGGACGGGCACGTACAAAGGAAGGGAAATTGCAGGTGGAACTTGCCCAACTGCAGTATTTGCTTCCACGGCTTTCCGGTCAAGGGACGGCCTTATCCCGCTTAGGTGGAGGAATTGGTACGCGTGGTCCGGGTGAAACCAAACTGGAAACCGACCGCCGGCATATCCAAAGAAGAATTGATGATATTAAGAAGCGGCTGGATACGGTTGTCAAACAACGTGAGCAGTATCGAAAACGCAGAAAAGAAAACCGTGCCTTTCAAGTAGCGATCGTCGGTTATACGAATGCTGGTAAATCGACGTTCTTCAACAGAGTAACGGACAGCCAGTCTTTTGAAGAGGATTTATTGTTTGCTACACTCGATCCTTTGACAAGACAGATGAGCCTTCCTTCTGGCTTTTTGGCGCTTCTCTCCGATACGGTAGGATTTATTCAGGACCTGCCAACGACGCTTATTGCAGCCTTCCGGTCTACGTTAGAAGAAGTGACAGAAGCTGACTTTATTGTTCATATGGTTGATGCTTCACACCCTGATCATATGCAGCAGGAAAAGACTGTATTGAAGTTATTGGAGGACCTTGGGGCTGGTCAGCTGCCGGTTCTGACCGTTTACAATAAGAAAGATCTCCTTAAGGAGGATTTCATTCCCCACTCTTTCCCTTCGCTGACGGTGAGTGTACATGATCCGATTGATCGTAAAAGGGTTCTTCATAAAATAGAAGAGGTACTAAAGGAAGAGTGGGACGAGTATGACGTTTTCGTACCAGCTTCTGACGGGAAACGGCTCCAGCAATTCAAGGCTTACAGCATGATTACAAGCATTCATTTCTTTGAAGAAAAAGAGGGGTACGCTCTTCATGGTTTCATCCATCCAGAGCACCCATTGAAACACCAAATATTATAAATGAAAACGTTGAATCAACGAAATTCTGCAAAATAGGAAGAGGACTCATCATGAATATTCAAGAATTGAAGCAACGCGTAACAAAAGAAATTAAGCCTCAACATGATCACGTGGAAGAGATTGTCGAGCACAATCAGCAAAAGGTTTTGAAGGCCTTCCATAAACTGAGGGTCAGCGATTCTCACTTTAATCCGACGACGGGGTATGGATATGATGACTTTGGGCGGGACACCCTTGAAGCATTGTATGCAGAAATATTTGAAGCGGAAGATGCCCTTGTCAGACCTCAGCTCATCTCCGGAACGCATGCGATTACGACTGCCTTGTTTGGTGTCCTGCGACCTGGAGATGAACTGCTTTACATATCAGGAGAGCCCTATGACACCCTGAGAGAAGTCATTGGTTCTGGAGGAAATAAGGATACAGGTTCTTTACGTGATTTTGGTATCAGTTACCAAACGGTTCCTTTAGAAGAAAACGGGTCTTTTTCCCATGATAGAATCCGGGAAGCTATGCGTGAAAAAACGAAGGTAGTAGCCATCCAACGATCCAAAGGGTACGAGGATCGTCCATCATTTCTCATTGACGAATTACAGTCGATCATACAGTTCGTCCGTGAGATCAAAGAAGATGTAATTATTTTTGTTGACAATTGTTATGGTGAGTTTGTAGAAATGAAGGAACCACTTGAAGTTGGCGCTGATCTAATTGCTGGTTCGTTAATTAAAAACCCGGGAGGTGGAATTGCCAGGGTCGGTGGTTACATTGCAGGGAGCAAATCCTTAATTGAAAAATGCAGCTACCGCTTGACTGCTCCTGGGTTAGGGAAGGAAACAGGACCGAGTTTAAATAGCCTTCAGGAGATGTATCAGGGCATCTTTCTAGCCCCACATGTCGTAGGGGAAGCTTTGAAAGGAGCTATTTTCACTTCTAAATATTTAAGTGAATATGGTTTCGACACGAATCCTGCTTATGATAAAAAACGAACGGATTTAATTCAATCCGTCAACTTCAAAACGGCTGAACAAATGATCAGATTCTGCCAATCCATACAGCAGGCATCTCCAGTGAATTCCCATTTCAAACCCGAACCGAGCGCCATGCCGGGATACGAGGACGAAGTCATTATGGCTGCTGGGACTTTCATTCAGGGCGCAAGCCTCGAATTGACCGCTGATGGTCCCATCCGCCCCCCTTACACTGCTTTCGTCCAAGGTGGATTGACCTATGCCCATGTTAAGATCGCTGTCGTACAAGCAGTGGAACAATTAATCGAAGAGGGTATGGTCAAAGCCTGAAGCTACGGGGATGGTAACCCTTTCAAAAAACAGCGATAAATTGTGTGAACATTCCTCACATATGTTGACATATCCCTTTCGTGACGTATAATTAAAGTATCATTCTTATGGGGAGGTGGCACATCGATGAGTGATGAAATTCGTCGTTCCATGCCGTTATTCCCGATGGGGATTGTTCAATCCTTGACAGACCTTACTGCACGGCAGATCCGGTACTACGAACAGCACGAGCTGGTACAGCCGGCCCGTTCAGAAGGTAACCGTCGCATGTTTTCATTCAATGACGTCGATCGTCTTCTCGAAATAAAAGACCTGATCGATCAAGGTGTGAACATGGCCGGAATCAAGAAAGTTCTGAAGCTGAATGATCAGCCAGATAATGAGGTATATGATGAGGATCAAGTGAAGGAAGTACACAATGAACTTACCGAAAAAGAACTTCGTCGTATGCTGCAACGAGAACTATTCACAGCGGGAAGACAAGGTAAATTAGCAATCAGGCAGGGAGAAATGTCGAGGTTCTTCCATTAATTTTGTGTTGAGAGGAGAAATTCAATGGGTTTAACAAAAGAAGAAATCTACAAAAAAATCGATGAGGAAAACGTCAAGTTTATCCGCCTTCAGTTTACGGATATGCTTGGTACGATAAAAAACGTGGAAATCCCACTAAGCCAGTTGGATAAAGCTATTGATGGCATGATGATGTTTGACGGGTCCTCTATTGAAGGATTCGTTCGTATCGAGGAGTCTGACATGTATTTGGTTCCAGACCTGGATACGTTCGTCGTTTTCCCTTGGACTTCAGAAAAAGGGAAGGTCGCACGATTCATCTGTGACATCTACAACCCAGACCAAACTCCTTTTGAAGGATGCCCGCGCTACAATCTGAAGCGTAACATCAAAAAAATGGAGAAACTCGGCTTTTCTGCTTTCAACATTGGTACAGAACCTGAATTTTTCCTATTTAAATTAGATGAAAAAGGCGAACCGACGATGGAGTTGAATGATAAAGGTGGCTATTTCGACTTGGCACCGACCGACCTTGGTGAAAACTGCCGTCGTGATATTGTCCTTGAGCTTGAGGAAATGGGCTTTGAAATCGAAGCCTCGCACCACGAGGTAGCTCCAGGTCAGCACGAAATTGATTTCAAATATGCAGATGCCGTCAAGCACTGTGATGATATCCAAACATTCAAACTCGTCGTAAAAACCATTGCACGTCAACATGGTTTGCATGCAACATTCATGCCTAAACCATTGTTCGGCGTAAATGGGTCGGGTATGCACGCGAACATGTCTCTTTTCAATGAAAAGGGCAATGCTTTCTTCGATGAGAAAGGGAAGGAACAATTGTCAGAAGTCGCTTACCAGTTCACAGCAGGCATCATCAAGCATGCAACGAACTTCACAGCCGTGACAAATCCTACCGTCAACTCTTACAAGCGTCTTGTACCAGGCTATGAGGCTCCATGTTATGTTGCATGGTCCGGTCAAAACCGTAGTCCACTTGTACGCGTACCGACATCCCGTGGGTTGAGCACAAGAATCGAAGTCCGCAGTGTGGATCCTTCAGCGAACCCATACATGGCGATGGCGGTCCTTCTTGCTGCTGGACTTGATGGTGTGGAAAATAAACTGGAAGCACCTGCTCCTGTCGATCGAAACATTTACGTGATGGATAAAAAAGAACGGGAAGCACACGGAGTGAAAGATCTCCCAGCTACTCTATATGATGCATTGGAAGAGCTGCATCAAGATCCAATCATGGTAGAAGCTCTCGGCGAGCACCTGTTTGAACACTTCATTGAAGCGAAGGAAATCGAATGGGATATGTTCCGCACACAGGTCCATCCGTGGGAACGCGAACAATATCTACAGACATATTAAATGATAAAACCCTTGAAGTAGTTTACTTCAAGGGTTTTTCTGTGTTCAAGAAGATTCACTTTACGAGCGAAAATAAGTGAAATTTTTTTCGTTGAAAGTTATGAGCTTGATATAAATAAAGAAAGAGGCGAGTTAAACTAAACCTCGCCTCTTTCTTTTAGTGTACGGTCCTGTAAAGACCTACGACTTTCCCTAGAATGGATACATCCTGTAATAGAATGGGTTCCATCGTTGCGTTCTCAGGCTGCAAGCGAACATGATTTCTTTCCTTGAAGAACCGCTTCACAGTGGCTTCTTCGTCTTCTGTCATTGCAACAACGATGTCGCCGTTCTGAGCGGTCTGTTGTTGTCTGACGATGACCATATCCCCGTCAAGAATTCCTGCCTCGATCATACTTTCCCCTTGGACAATTAGTACGAATGTGTTGTCATCCGACCCTGCAAGTGTATCTGGTAGAGGGACATATTCTTCAATGTTTTCAACAGCTGTAATCGGTGACCCCGCCGTGACTTTACCGATTACTGGAGCGTAAGAAGCTTCGCTTCTCGGGATGCTGTGATCTTCTTCTAATTCGATCACTTCAATGGCACGAGGTTTGGTCGGGTCACGTCTGATGTATCCTTTTTTCTCCAGTCTGGATAAGTGACCGTGAACTGTCGAACTTGAAGCGAGACCGACGGACTGGCCAATCTCTCTTACGGATGGTGGATACCCTTTGGATAGGACTTGTTCTTTAATAAAATCTAGTATTTCCTGCTGCCGCTTTGAAAGTTTACTCATAGATTAGCACCTCGTACATAGGATTATAGTAACCACATTGTACCACTTATATTTCAAAAATACAAACACGCGTTCGAAAAAACCATTGACAAGAACTTGTGTTCGTATATAATGGAAGTAACAAAAGCGAACACAGGTTCTTAAGAACGTTCGTTCTAAGGAAAACGGAGGGGTTATCAATGTTTAACAAATTATCTAAGCTGGATTACACCTACATTATTCTTTTTATTGTGAGTTTTATCATTCTCTATTATTCTATGGTCACAGCTGTATAATAGAGAAAGAGAGAGGAACATATTAATTGAAGGTAATTTTATATTGCAGAGTAAGTACGGAGAAAGAAGCTCAAGTGACTTCACTAAAACGACAAAGAGCTGAATTGATATCCATGGCGGAAAGTCATGACTTCGAAGTGGTTGATTGTATTGAAGAGCAGGCGAGTGGTTACGATATTGAACGTGAAGGGATTTTCCGCATGCTGGAATGCTTTTCTTCCGGACGTGCGGATGCCTTATTGATTCAGGATGAAACACGCTTAGGTCGGGGAAACACGAAGATTGCTTTATTCCATCAATTAAATCGGTTGGAGATCAAGGTGTACTCCCTATCTAACCAGGGGGAGCTTCAGTTATCGGAATCGGATTCGATGGTTTTACAGATTGTCGGCATTGTAGAAGAATACCAAAGGAAGATACATAATATGAAAATACGGCGTGGGATGAGAAAAGCTGTAGAGGGCGGCTACGATCCATCCGCCAACTTATCCAATCGTGATCAGGCACCCGGACGTGAGAGAATCGAGTTTCCCATTGAGGAGGTTGTTCGGTTAAGGAAAAATGATTTGACCTTCAAAGATATTGCAGCGACTTTGAGAGGTTTGGGATATGACGTATCAAAAGCTACGGTGCATCGTAGATACAAAGAGTACCTATCGCTTGAAAAAGAAGAAGAATCACGATAATATTAGGTACACGGACAAGGATCTATGGATTTCTTGTCTTTTTCATGTTTTGCGATCCAGACTATGAGTAAAGGAGAAGGATCTATGTTATCAAAAGAAAAAATTAATCGTATAAATGAACTAGCTAATAAATCTAAGCAGGAAGAGCTTTCGAAGGAAGAAAAAGCAGAGCAGCAGAAGCTGCGCCAGGAATATTTGAAAAACGCCCGTGCATCCTTCAAAAATCAACTTAAAGGTGTGACCGTCATTGATCCGAAAGGGAATGACGTAACTCCAGAGAAGCTTCGTCAAATGCAAAAGAACGAGAAAAAGAATTAATCTTGATCATTCGTCCGTATTCGATCTATTTTCGAATGCGGATTTTTCTTGTTTAATTCCTTGGATAAGGGGGAAATTAGGTCTGAGGCTGTGCGAAATTTTGCACAAAGCTTGTTTCGAAACGATTTTCATTATAGGATAATACATGGTACATATACCTGAAAAGAAAGGGGAATGTTGAACATGGCAAACAGCCTTGAACAAACATCAATCAATACGATTAGAACTTTAACAATCGATGCAGTAGAAAAAGCAAACTCCGGCCACCCGGGGATGCCAATGGGTGCAGCGCCGATGGCTTATACGCTATGGACTCAGTTCATGGATCACAATCCAAAAAACTCGAACTGGTTCGACCGTGACCGTTTCGTCCTATCAGCTGGACACGGTTCTATGCTTCTTTACAGCTTGCTCCACCTATCTGGTTATAATGTGACGATGGACGACCTTAAGTCGTTCCGTCAATGGGATTCCAAAACCCCTGGTCACCCAGAGTTTGGTCACACAGACGGTGTAGAAGCAACTACAGGTCCCCTTGGACAAGGTATTGCAATGGCGACCGGAATGGCGATGGCTGAAGCTCATCTTTCTGCGAAATATAACCGTGAAGGTTACAACGTCGTTGACCATTACACCTATACAATTTGCGGTGATGGTGATTTGATGGAGGGAGTATCACAAGAATCTGCTTCTCTTGCCGGTCACCTTGGCCTTGGTAAATTGATTGTTCTTTATGATTCCAATGATATTTCTCTTGATGGAGATCTTGACCGTTCCTTCAGCGAAAGTGTCGAAAAACGATATGAAGCTTATGGATGGCAAGTTATCCGTGTAGAGGAGGGCACGAATACAGAAGAAGTTGCGAAAGCCTTAGAGAAAGCTAAAGCAAACACTGATCAGCCTACAATGATTGAAGTGAAAACGGTCATTGGGTATGGATCTCCTAACAAGTCTGGTAAGTCTGCTTCTCATGGTGCTCCTTTAGGTGATGAGGAAGTTACAGCAGCGAAGCAGTTCTATGAGTGGGAACATGAGCCGTTCCACGTACCTGAAGAAGTTTATCAGGACTTCAAAGAAAAAGTTCAGCAAAATGGTCAGGATAAAGAAGAGTCCTGGAACAATCTATTGGCTCAGTACAAAGAGGCGCATCCTGAACTTGCTGAAGAGTTTGAGCGTGCGATTCGTGGTGAACTTCCTGAAGGTTGGGATCAAAGCCTTCCAACATACCAGGTAGGGGAAGACAGCCCGGCCACACGCGCAGCATCGGGTGATGCGATTAATGCTCTTTCTCAAGCGATCCCTAACTTCTTTGGTGGTAGTGCCGACCTGGCAGGTTCAAACAAAACGGCCGTCAAAGACGAAGAGGACTTCTCACGTAACAACTACGCAGGTCGAAACATCTGGTTCGGTGTACGTGAATTTGCCATGGCGGCTGCCTTAAACGGAATGGGACTTCATGGTGGTCTTAAAGTATATGCGGGTACATTCTTTGTCTTCAGTGACTATCTGCGTCCTGCTGTCCGTCTATCCGCTCTGCAGAACCTGCCGGTGAACTATGTTTTCACTCATGATTCTGTTGCTGTTGGTGAAGATGGTCCGACCCACGAACCTGTTGAACAATTGGCTTCACTTCGTGCAATGCCAAACCTTTCTGTACTCCGTCCTGCGGATGGGAACGAAACCAATGCGGCATGGCGACTTGCTTTAGAGTCTGAATCGACTCCAACAGCACTTGTCCTTACACGTCAAGGTTTACCGACTCTAAAAGGTACAGAGGAACATGCCTATGAAGGAATGAAGAAAGGGGCATACATCCTTAGCGATTCTGATAAAGAAGAGCCGGATGCGATCCTACTTGCTTCAGGTTCTGAGGTGCAGCTGATTGTTGAAGCTCAAGCTGAATTGAAAAAGAATGGCTATGACGTCCGCGTTGTCAGTGTACCTTCTTTCGATCGCTTCGAAGCTCAGCCTAAGGAATACAAGGAACAGGTATTGCCTTCTTCTGTCCGCAAACGTCTGGCAGTTGAAATGGGCGCTTCATTCGGTTGGGACCGTTATGTAGGTCTTGATGGTTCTGTCATCGGAATTGACAAGTTCGGTGCTTCTGCGCCAGGAAATACTGTAATTGAGAACTATGGTTTTACAGTAGAAAACGTAGTCAAGCATGCGGAAAACTTAATGAAATAAACAAGAAAGAAGCTGCCTGTTTCTGAGGCAGCTTCTTTTTTGGCTGAATAGTGAGATCGTAGGGATAACCATTTTCGGTTTCCCAGCTCTATATGATATAATATTCATAAGAATGATTGTTGTCTCTGTTACGGTCATCTGTCATTGCGGATAATCCTTCATTTCAGGGTGTTTTTGCTTATTTAAAGTGACGGTTGATCCTATAGTAGCGTTTGGTCTCTAGTCTTATAGAAACGACTATTGTATTCTAAAGAACGTTTTACTATACTGTTATGGGAGACAACACGAAGGAGGAAGACGAAGTCATGACATTGGGGATCGTTTGGGTTATCATCATTGCTTTATTGACTCTTGTCGGTGGTGCAGCTCTAGGCTTCTTCATCGCAAGAAAGTACATGATGAACTATTTGAAAAAAAACCCGCCAATTAACGAACAAATGTTGCGCACATTGATGATGCAGATGGGCCAAAAGCCTTCACAGAAGAAAATCAATCAGATGATGCGTTCAATGAACAATCAAATGAAATAATGACACAAAGCCTTCTTTCGTAAACGAAAGAAGGCTTTCTCTATGCGGACTTCCTGAGATGTTCACAAGATAAACATCGTGTTAGTCCTGAAGCTCTGATACAATAAGAGGCGACTATGAATGAAGGTGTGATGATTGAATGGATGTGAATCTCTTCCTTGCTTTCGGAGCAGGTTTTTTATCGTTTATATCCCCGTGCGTATTTCCTTTATATCCTGCATTCCTTTCCTACATTACCGGGATGAGTGTGCATGAATTAAAAGAAGACAATGGGATGCTGAAAAGAGCAAGTCTGATCCATACGGTTTTGTTCTTACTAGGATTTACAACGATCTTCTTACTCTTAGGGTTTTCAGGATCGTTGTTTGCACAGTTTTTCATACAATATGAATCCGTGATCCGTCGTTTAGGATCCATTCTGATTATTTTCTTCGGATTTGTCATTATAGGGGTGTTCAACTTCGATTTTTTAATGAAGGACCGGAAAATCACTTTTAAGAATAGGCCCTCTGGATACATAGGCACGTTTCTTATTGGTCTTACATTCTCACTCGGCTGGACCCCTTGTACAGGTCCAATCCTAGCTTCTGTCCTTTCGTTGGCCGCGGATTCTCCGGAACTTTTCTTAGTTATGATGCTGTCTTATTCTCTTGGTTTTTCCATTCCTTTTCTAGCCCTGTCCTTCTTCATTGGGAAATTGAATTGGATTAAAACTCATAGTACGGGAATTGTTAAGATAGGTGGGTATATCATGATCCTCGTCGGGATTGCTCTTTATTTCGACTGGATGACTATGCTGACATCATACCTAGCCGGAGTCTTTGATTTCCAAGGGTTCTAAGCCGTGGATTTTAATGAGCATTTATATTAAGATGATACTAGAGAAAAAATAAAGGAGCTTTTTTATGACCCAGACCAACGATATTATATTAAGAACTACGACCACACTAATCGCCTTTATCCTGCTAGGGTTTTCCGTTTATTTATTTTTTGCTGGACATAATGCTCCAGGTGGAGGGTTTATTGGTGGTTTAATGACAGCTGCGGCCATTATCCTCATGTACATGGCCTATGGAAGTAAAGCGATGGAAAAGATCCTTCCGATTAATTTCCGTTTTCTGATTCCGGTTGGATTGATGGTAGCTGCAGCAACCGGGATTGGTGGAATGGTGTTTAACGCACCTTTCCTAACTCAAACGTTTGCTTACTTTCAACTACCGATCCTTGGCAAAACAGAACTTGCCACGGCGCTTCTGTTCGACCTCGGTGTTTATCTAGCTGTTGTTGGCGTAACCATGACGATCATTTTGACCATTGCTTATGACAGGGATTAAAAGGGGAGCATGTAATGGCTAGGGTATTAATTGTCGATGATGCCAAGTTCATGCGGGTAACTTTAAAAAACATCCTGGAAAAAGGACAACATGAAGTTGTAGGGGAAGCTGATAATGGAAAAGAAGCGGTTGAGAAATATGGTTCGCTTCGACCAGACCTGGTTACGCTCGATATTACAATGCCGGAAATGAACGGCATTGATGCTCTTAAAGAGATCCAACAGGTTTCTAATGAAGCAAAAGTCATCATGTGTTCAGCGATGGGGCAGCAGAAAATGGTCTTAAAGGCTATTGAATGTGGAGCAAAAGACTTCATCGTTAAACCCTTTGATGAAGCTCGGGTCCTGGATGCCATTGATCTTGTGTTGAACTGATATTAAGGACAGAGTAGAAAGAGTGAATCGTTATGTTTTGGTTAATTGCAAGTACCATTGTCGCTGCTGGGATGGCAACAGCGATGATCTTCGTCCGATTGCGGGCGGCTAAAAAACCCGCAAGTGTAAAAAAAATCATTCTGCCGCCTTTCATGATGAGCACAGGGGCTCTCATGTTTGTATTTCCAGTGTTCAGAGTTGAATGGACCCAGGTCATTGAGGCCGTACTCATTGGTGTGATTTTTTCGATATTCCTCATTCGAACTTCGAAATTTGAGGTGAGGGATGGAGATATTTATTTAAAGCCATCAAGGGCCTTCGTGTTTATTCTTTTCGGACTTCTGATTTTGAGAGTGGTTTTCAAAATTATTATAGGGCAGCATGTATCCCTTGGAGAAACGAGTGGAATGTTCTTTCTGCTGGCCTTCGGTATGATTATGACTTGGCGGATCGCCATGTTAAAACAATACTTACAGTTAGAGAAAAAATTGGAACTAAAAAAGGACCTGGCTTAAGCCGGGTCCTTTTTAACGTTCAATCAGTACATCATAAGGGCTCATGTCTATTTTTTTCTCTTCTAACTTTCTCACGAGGAACTTATGGTCTCGCTTTGGAGTGGCTCGTATGTAGCCCTCAATTAAAATCTCCTGGGTGATTTTCTTCTTCTTTTTCTGTAGGGCGATTTCTCCGATACGGCCAGCGATCTTTTGTCTTGCTACATCCCGGAAGATCTCAGGGACGGGAGAGATCAACTCTTCCAATAAGTCTTTTTGTTCCGCAGACCACATGTGTCTTGTTTTGTCCACATAATATTCTTCCCAATCAATGATTGATTTTCCGTCTTCTTTTGGAAGACGTTTCAGAAATTTGCGGAACATAAAGAAACCACCAATGCTCATCAAACCAACCATAATGACAATCCACCCGACGATAAATAGGGCAAATCCACCTGACATATTATCACCTGTTTCATTGTCTTAGACTTTTCTAATTTCATTATAAAAGGTTGACTCTTTAAATACAAGCGTACGTTTATGTAGGTTTTTGTATAAAATTTATCGAATTCAGAAAAATTTGTGGTCATTCATTTTACTTATAAATCGTTTTCATTTACAATAAGGATTGCAGATTTGTGAACTTGATTTATACAAAGGGAACAAATGTAAGAATTTGGGGAATAGTGAAACCTAAAAAAGGTTCACTATTGAATATTGATGAGGGGGTAAAAGGAATATGGCTAGCAATGCTTTTAATGCTCGCAAACAATTTGAACTCAATGGCCAAACGTACAACTATTACGATTTGAAAGCCTTAGAAGATGCGGGACATGGTAAGATTTCCCGTCTACCTTTCTCCATCCGTATCCTACTAGAATCTCTATTACGTCAACATGACGGACGCGTCATCAGCGATGATCACGTCGAGAGTCTAGCAAACTGGGGAACGGAGAAATCCAAAGGGGAAGATGTTCCATTTAAGCCTTCCCGTGTTATTTTACAAGACTTCACCGGTGTACCTGCCGTGGTCGATCTGGCATCTCTTAGAAAAGCGATGGTGGATATGGGAGGAAGCCCTGACAAAATCAACCCGGAAGTTCCTGTTGATCTTGTTATTGACCACTCTGTTCAAGTGGACAAGTATGGAACACCAGATGCACTGAATGTGAACATGGAGCTAGAATTTGAACGAAATGAAGAACGTTATGAATTCCTACACTGGGCTCAAAAAGCGTTCGATAACTATCGTGCAGTTCCACCTGCAACAGGGATCGTTCACCAGGTAAACCTTGAATACATCGCAAACGTCGTTCACGCGAAAGAAAATGAGAACGGCTCTTATGATACTTATCCTGATACACTTGTCGGAACGGACTCACATACAACGATGATCAATGGTCTTGGTGTCCTGGGCTGGGGTGTTGGTGGTATAGAAGCAGAAGCCGGCATGCTCGGTCAACCTTCCTACTTCCCGGCTCCAGAAGTTATTGGAGTGAAGCTGAATGGAAGCTTCCCACAAGGAACAACAGCTACAGACTTAGCCCTGAAAGTCACTCAAAAACTTCGTGAACAAAATGTAGTCGGGAAGTTTGTTGAGTTCTTCGGGCCAGGATTGCAGGAAATGCCATTGGCTGATCGTGCGACTATCTCCAACATGGCTCCTGAATATGGTGCGACATGTGGTTTCTTCCCGGTTGACGGCGAGTCTCTTGAGTATCTTCGCCTTACGGGACGTACTGAGGAGCAAATCAAGCTTGTCGAAGAATACTGCAAGAAGAACAGCCTTTGGTATGATCCGTCCTTTGAGGACCCGGAATTCACATCACTTGTTGAAATCGATCTCGGTGAGTTGGAGCCGAACTTGTCAGGACCAAAACGTCCTCAGGATTTGATTCCTCTTTCTCAAATGAAAGAATCATTCGAAAAGGCGATTACAGGTCCAGCAGGAAACCATGGTTTTGGCCTGGATAAATCTGAGTTCGACAAAGAAGTTGAAGTGCAGTTTGATAATGGAGACAAGTCTGTTATGAAGACAGGTGCTCTGGCGATCGCCGCTATTACTTCCTGTACAAACACATCCAACCCTCACGTTATGCTTGGGGCTGGCCTGGTCGCTAAAAAAGCGATTGAAAAAGGCTTGCAAGTTCCTGATTACGTGAAGACATCTTTAGCTCCAGGATCTAAAGTTGTTACTCGCTACCTGGAAGATTCAGGACTAATGACTTACCTGAATGATTTAGGATTCAACCTGGTCGGATATGGATGTACGACATGTATTGGTAACTCAGGTCCATTACTGCCGGAAATTGAAAAAGCTATTGCTGACAGTGACTTGACGGCTTCTTCTGTCTTGTCTGGTAACCGTAACTTCGAAGGACGTATTCATCCACTAGTTAAAGCCAACTATCTGGCTTCTCCGCCACTAGTAGTTGCTTATGCCCTTGCGGGTACTGTAGATATTGACCTTAAAAATGAACCAATCGGAAAAGACAATGAAGGAAACAACGTGTATTTCAATGATATTTGGCCTTCTCAAGAAGAGATCAAATCAGAAATTTCCCGTGTTGTTACACCTGAGATTTTCCGTAAAGAGTATGAAAATGTATTCAACTCAAACGAAAAATGGAACGAAATCGAAACAACGGATGAGCCATTGTATGATTGGAACGACAACTCCACATACATCCAAAATCCTCCGTTCTTCGAAGGACTTTCCAGTAATCCTGAAGCAGTTAAGCCATTAAATGGCATGCGTGTCATCGGTAAATTTGGCGATTCTGTAACAACGGACCACATCTCACCAGCAGGTGCGATTCCAAAAGATATGCCTGCAGGGGAATACCTGCAAGACAATGGCGTAAGTCCTCGTAACTTCAACTCTTACGGCTCCCGTCGTGGTAACCATGAAGTTATGATGCGTGGTACGTTTGCAAATATCCGTATCCGTAACCAGTTAGCTCCAGGTACTGAAGGTGGTTTCACTACTTACTGGCCGACAGAAGAAGTGATGCCGATTTATACAGCAGCAATGAAGTACCAACAGGATAAGACTCCGTTGATGGTCATTGCCGGTAATGATTATGGTATGGGAAGTTCCCGTGACTGGGCTGCAAAAGGGACAGATCTTCTTGGAATTAAAACGGTCATCGCTGAAAGCTTTGAGCGTATCCACCGCTCGAACCTTGTTATGATGGGTGTTCTTCCATTGCAGTTCAAACCTGAAGACAGCATTGAGTCTCTTGGGCTGACTGGACGCGAGACATTCGACGTACAAGTCGGTGAAGATGTTAAGCCACGTGACCTTGTCAAAGTCACAGCTACAGACGAAGAAGGCAATAAGAAAGAATTTGAAGTAATCGCCCGCTTCGACAGTGAAGTGGAAGTTGATTACTACCGCCACGGTGGTATTTTACAAATGGTTCTACGAAACAAATTGAACTAAATTTCTTTCTAAAAATCGCCCTTTTTAAAGGGCGATTTTTTTATTCTTCACAAAAACCATGTGATCAATGATTGGAAATGTACACCGATCTTTGCTTGAAGGAAGAAGTGTGGATTCGTAAGACGTGTCTATTATTCTCTATTCAAACTTAGTAGTAACTCCAAAGGTTATAAAAAACAAAAAGATCATTAACGACTCTCATACATTTTCTGATAAAGCTTTACAAGCATAAATGGTTTTCTTTATTCTTATACATAAAGCAGAAACGTTTTGGATTATGGACGGAGGCTATCATCATGAAACAATGGCTGGCAACAGCTTTCCTGGTTATACTTTTAGGTCTCGTTATTTTTACTACCTTTTCTGAAAAGGACGAGGGGGAGCAGCAAAAATCTTCTGCAAATCAGGAAGCAGGTATGGTTGCACCTAATGCACCAGATGGATTACAAGTAGGGGAGAAGGCTCCTGACTTCACTTTGAAAACGTTGAACGGAGAGACCGTTCAGCTTTCTGATTATCGCGGTAAAAAAGTTTTTCTCAATTATTGGGCGACTTGGTGCCCTCCTTGTCGTGATGAAATGCCCGAAATGCAGGCGTTTCATGAAGATTATGGAGATGAAGTGGTCATTCTGGCTGTTAATGGAACGGGAACAGAGAAAAAAATAGAAGATGTTGACCAGTTTGTCAAAGATGGAGGTTATACATTCCCTATTCTTCTGGACGAGGAACTCAAGATTAATCAGACATACCAGATTCTATCCATTCCTACCACTTATTTCATCGGTACAGATGGAGTCATTCAAGAACCAAGAATTGTCGGGCCGATGACCTACGAAATGATGGAAAAGAAGAAAGATGCGCTGAAATAGGAATATTTTTATCAATTCATGGAAATCCTACCTATAAAAGGAGAGATATCCATGAGAAAACATAAAAGCATATCTTTTGAAGAACGTGTGAAAGAAAATATCCGTTCCATCAAAGCTGACCAAAAGCTGTTGGACCAGATCGATGAACGGATTGAAAAGCGTCACAATGAGCGTATGAAGCAAATCCCATCGTAAGCGGGGTTTGTTTTTGTACATAATAAACCACAAAGGAAGGAGCATTGCAGGCTCCTTCCTTTTTCTTTTCATAATTCAGCTTCTTCATGGGAAAAGTAAAGGATGACTCATCGAGGGTCTATTGACATTTACAGGAGGGAAAAGACCATGTCCCATAAACAACAGCATATGGCTAATCAAAAACCGAACCCTGACAATCGCGCAGATAACGTCGATCGTCTTCAAGAAAAAGTGACGAACACGATTGAAAATATTGAAGAATCCCATGATGCTATGCAGTTTGCAACAGAGGAAGAAAAGAGAAACATTGAGAAGAAAAACAAACGCAGAAATCAATCATTAGAAGCTATGCGTGATGAAATTAAGGACGAAGCCCGTCATCAACAATATTAATGTCTGATCAACCGCTTCTCTTTCAGGGGAGCGGTTTTTTACCTTTACAATGTAAGCTTTAAGGCATCTTCATCTACATTAAATCTTGACTATGATAAAATGGATATCGGCGAAAGAAAAGGAAGTGATGAAGATGTTAGAACAACTGAAACAGTGGAACAGTTTAGAGCAGCAGCCTCCTATTTCCGAAGTGGAGGCTTTACGATATATGGATCAAACGAGTGGGGAGCAGGAGAAAGAAGTAAAAGCTTTGCTTTATGTCACGCTTGCCTACCACCGGATTAAGAGGCACCCGGGAGATGATCCTCTTGCTGAGCAATTCATCGATGAGGCTCGGGTACTGCATCCTGCGCATCCCTTAGTGGCGGAATTGTATGAGTCCCAGCAGTTGATGCAGGCGTATACTTTATTAAAAGAAACACCACTTGATCAGTGGATTCTTCATGAAACGGATCATGATTCAGCGAAGGGTAAAAAAGCGAAAGCCATTTACTCTGATGTTTGTCATTTGAAGGAGCAGTGGGACGATGATCTGGCCAAAAAAACGATCATCGACGCATCCAGTCGTTTGAGCTTATATCAGGATGTTTATGAAGAATTGTCTGATTTGGAACACATGCTGGAAGAAGCTATTAACTCTATTGAAAATCGGCGGATTCGAGTACCTGTCAAAGAGATCAATGAGCGTACAAGACGCCTTTCAGATAATCAGGATGAAATTTATAAACGATTGCCAAGCTTTCTGACAGATCAATCGTTTCAAAATCCTTTAGAAGCATTCGATCAAATGGTTGGGTTGCATGATGTGAAAACGTACATTCGACGGTATTATCATTTCTTGAGATACCAGCAGCAAAGAAAAAGCTATGGTTTTTCCATGGTGGATGAGCCTGGATTACATATGATCATTACCGGGAACCCCGGGACAGGGAAAACGACGATTGCCCGGCTGCTCGCGAATATATATCATGAGCTTGGAATTTTAGATACAAAAGAAGTAGTAGAAGTAAATCGTTCCCACCTTGTCGGGTCTTATGTCGGACAGAGTGAAGAGAATACGATGAACTATGTCAAACAGGCGATCGGCGGTGTCTTGTTCATTGACGAAGCATATAGCCTAAAAAGGGAAGGGCAAACAGGAAATGACTATGGTCAAGCGGTCATTGACACTCTTGTTTCTGCGATGACAAGCAAAGAATATGGAGGGAAGTTTGCCGTAATCCTTGCTGGTTATCCAGAAGAAATGCGCCAGTTCTTATGGTCAAATCCAGGTCTCCGAAGTCGTTTCCCTGAACAAAATCATATCGAACTACCTGATTATCACATGGATGAACTGCTTACGATTGCTGAGCAAACGGCGACTGATAATGATTTCTTTTTCACAGAATCTGCGTTAAATGAATTCACCTCACTCATTGATCGCGAGCGTGTGGATGATTCATTCGGTAATGCACGCACGGTCAAAAACTTAGTATTAAAGACCGTTTTCCAAAAAGGTGCCAAGGAAGCTGAACAGGATAAGCATCATTGGCTGGATCATATGAGGATTTCTGTCGAAGACCTTGTGTGGGAGAAAGAAACGGATGAAGACGAGCGGTCTCCCATGCAACGCTTGGATGAACTGATCGGGCTATCCAACGTCAAAGAAGAGGTGAAAAAGCTGTCATCCTTCGTTCAAGCCCAGCAAAAGAGGAAAGAAAAAGGATATCCAGTCGTTCCTATCCAATTGCATTCTGTATTCTCAGGAAATCCAGGGACCGGAAAGACAACGGTTGCAGAAATCTATGCTGATGTCCTGAAAGAATGCGGGTTGTTAAAGAGAGGGCATACAGTGGTGGTCTCAAGGAGCGATCTTGTCGCCGGTTATGTGGGACAGACAGCCATCAAAACGAAACGGAAAATCCGGGAGGCTCTTGGTGGTGTCCTTTTCATTGATGAAGCCTATTCTCTATACAACGGAGGCAGGGATGATTTTGGTAAAGAAGCTATTGAGACCCTCGTGGACGAAATGACTAAACATAATGAGAACCTAGTCGTTGTCCTCGCTGGTTATCAACGCGAAATGGAGCAGTTGGTGGAAAGTAATCCGGGCTTGTCTTCCCGCTTTAAAAAATATTTCCACTTCCCGGATTATACAGAGGAAGAGTTGATTGCCATGACTCACTATCAGGCGAAGCAATACGGGTATCATTTCAATGAATGGGCGGAGTCATTCCTCTTAGAAAAATACAAGGATCACAAAGTGAGGGGCAATGGACGCTTCATCAATAACCTTGTGAATGAAGCGATTCAATTCCAGGCGATTCGAATTATGGAAAATGAAGTGGAAGATATGAATGAGCTTGAACTTGTCGATTTAGAAAAAGCATGGCATATGGTGCGAAGGGAGTCTTCTTAATGAAAGTGGTCGAAACACCGATTCAAGTACGATATCAAGAAACAGATATGATGGGTGTCGTTTACCATGCCAACTACTTAGTTTGGTTTGAGATTGGACGAACATCCTTTATCGAAGACCTGGGGTTTATGTATTCTGAGATTGAAAAACAGGGAGTCGTTTCACCCGTCATTGATGCTCAAATGAGTTTTAAAAAACCTGTAAAATACGGTGACCCTGTCCATGTGCGAACATGGGTCGAAAGTTACGACGGTCTTCGTGTTTCCTACGGATACGAAGTGGCGTTTAGTAATGGTGATGTAGCAGTGACGGGGGTGACGAAACACGTCATCGTTAAAAAAGATAACTTCAAACCAGTATCCATCAGGCGTAGTTTTCCCGATTGGCACGAAGCTTATTTATCTGCTATGGAGACGGAAGGCTAATGGCTTTTGGAGTGAAAAAGTCGGAACTGCAGGATTGGAAAGCGAAAGTGAAGCGAGGGGATATTGCTTTTTTGACGCACTTTTGGTTGGATGATCGTTTTCCTGGCTGTGATACCGTCACTAAAGTCGGCTGCTGTGATCTCAAGAAATTGGAGGCATGGGGGAAACAGTATGGTTTAGACCCGGCCTGGATCCATAACGATCCAAGATTCCCGCACTTCGATCTATTTGGTGACCGTCAGCTGTTTATCTTGAAAAAAGAAGGGCATTGGGACCATATTCGCCGCTTCCAATTACAAAAAAATAAGACGCCATAGCGGCGTCTTATTTTTTATATTCAAATGACGGTTCATTCCATTTCTCATCCAACGTCACTTCTAATGAATGTTCATCAAAGTACCACTCATCGTCCGCTTCAATGAAGAAATGTATCGGGCCTGTTGTGGTTTCCGCAATTGGTTCTGCAGGATCCTCCAATTTAATGGCAAGAGAGAAACCAGGTTGAAGTCCACCAACGCCTCCATAACGGACGTAAAATCTTAAGTCAACGTTCCTATCGATATCGAGTTCTTCTTCATACCACTTTGCTGCTTCTTCTGTTACTGTTAAGTTCATTAGATCATCTCCTGTAATGGGGTCCGTGTTCGTCTCTTTCCTCTGTCGTCGTTTTATAAACCTATTTTTCAGGAGAAGACGAATCAGAGTTATGGTTCGGTTGCTTCATAGGTACAGGGTCAAATCCTCCTGGGTGGAAAGGGTGGCACTTAAGAATTCTCTTGACCGTCAAATAACTGCCTTTGAAGAAACCGAAACGACGAAAAGCCTCAAGTCCGTATTCTGAACACGTTGGTTGAAACCGGCATGATGGTGGGAAAAACGGGCTGATGCCCTTTCGGTAAAATTGAATCAAGACGATCATGATTTGTTTCATCTGTTCTATTACTCAGCTTCCTTCTTCTTATCGTAACTGAGGGTCGCCACAGCATCATGCAGGTGAATGGATTCTTCATTACGGCACTTTACGGTGAACGCTTCTATAAAGGAATACTCATAAAGATCGGCAGCGACTAGTCTTACGATATCCTCGACAAAGCGAGGATTCTCATAGGCTTGTTCTGTTACCATCTTTTCATCGGGTCGCTTTAATACCGGATGGATGCGCGCGCTTGCATTGCTTTCAGCTGCTTCTAAAAGCGCTGCTTTCCAATCGATTTCCTGCTCATCGAAATCATCCGTCAATTTCACACTCATGGTCACGTTTCCTCGCTGGTTGTGCGCACTATATTCACTGATTTCCTTGGAACAAGGGCATAGCGTGGTGATTTTCCCGGTAAGAGTCACGGTCACATCATGTCCTGTTTCTTGATCATACTCGACGCGGATGGTTGCATCTGCATGATTCATCCCTGTGAGACCGGAGTATGGACCTTTTCGTTCGAAGAACCATGGAAATGTCACTTCCACTTCCGCATCCGATTGCTTGAGGCGACCGGCTAATTCCTCGGTAAATTGTTTTAGGGTGCCAATGTCAACGGCGAATCCTTCGTTGTGGTATTTATCAAGCTGCTCTGTGAATCGGCTCATGTTCGTGCCTTTACTACCTTGAGCAATGGATGAACCGAATGAAAAGGTTCCGATGGTTGTCTGAATCTCTGGTGTCATCGTGCTGGGAATACGGATGGGGTGCTTGACGCTGGAAATCCCAACCATATCAATTTCAAACAAAAAATCCTTTTTCGAGTTTTGAAGGTCAGCCATTTGATCTTTTTCCAAAGGCTTTGTTCGTGGACCCGGCTCAACGGAGCCGAATAATTTATGTCGTTCTTTTTTGGATGGTAATTGTTTGTTTTGGTTCAATTCAGTCTTATTCATAATAAAGACTCCTTTCAGGCCTTCTTTCTATGTCAAAGTATACAATATGTATTTCTGAATATACAATGGATTGCTTGATGAGTGTGTATTTATAGAATACACCATAAAAGAAAGCCTATCCTTCAATGGGATAGACTATCTTCGCAATCGATACCCTTTTAAGCGTGGATCGTTTCTACATCCATGTGATTTTCGGCTCTGTTTTATTAATAATCCTTTTAATGTTTGCAAGGTGGCGGTAAATCACGAAGATGGTAAACAAGGAAATGATGATGGTCAAGCCGTAATCCTTCACGACCAAAGTAGCAATAATGCCAACAATTCCGCTTACCATGGAAGATAAGGAAACGTATTTACTTAAATATAGGACAATGAAAAAGGATAATAAGAGGACGGCAAAAATGACTGGATTGACACCCAGAATCACGCCTCCGGATGTAGCGACAGCTTTTCCACCTTTAAAGCCCGCAAATACAGGATACATATGACCTATAACGGCAAAAATTCCAATAACAAGTGGTATGACTTCAGCTCCCATAAAATAAGGAAGAGCTGCGGCTAATGTTCCTTTCAGGATATCAGCGAGGGTGACAATTAAGCCTGCTTTGATCCCCAACACTCGGAATGTGTTCGTACCTCCAAGGTTTCCGCTTCCATGTTCGCGTATGTCCGTACCGTAACCAATTTTACCTACAATTAATCCTGAAGGGATGGACCCAAGGAGATAGGCGATGAGGATATAGAGTACATATTCCAATAAGTTCAACTCCTTCTGCACTTTCTACTATTTTATCATGGGCTTCATAGATAAAGAACTCTTATTTCATAAGGCAGCTTCTCTATTATATCAATTTAGTACCAGGTATCAAGTTGTTTTAATAGTGTTGGAGAACCGGCAAGGGAGGCAGTTGCAAAAATTCAGCTTATTGAAAAGGCAGGAAAATTGCAAAATGTTTCAGATTGTGGAAATGTGGTTATAGAAATAGGTCTTTTATTTTTTGTTTAGGGGGAAAACGATGATCACGTTTACTGATGTAACGAAGACTTACCCGGATGGGACGACAGCGTTGAAGAATTTCAACTTAGAAGTGCAAGAAGGAGAACTGCTTGCGCTGATCGGTCCAAGCGGCTGTGGGAAGACAACCACGATGAAAATGATTAACCGTCTGATTCATCCGACGGAAGGGACCATTACTATACATAACAAAGATATTAGAGAATACAACATTCATGAACTACGTTGGAATATCGGCTATGTGTTGCAGGAAATTGCTCTCTTTCCACATATGACAGTAGAAGAAAACATTTCGGTCGTACCTGAAATGAAAAAATGGAAGAAAAAAGATTTGTCTAAAAGAATTGACGAATTGATGAATATGGTTGGCCTGGATCCTGAAAAGCACCGCAAAAGAAAACCCAGTGAACTTTCAGGCGGCCAGCAGCAAAGGGTCGGAGTGATCCGGGCATTAGCTGCAGATCCTGATATCATCTTGATGGATGAGCCCTTCAGTGCTCTCGACCCTATCAGCAGGGATCAGTTGCAGAAGGATATCCGTCAATTGCAGAAGGAAATCAAGAAAACGATTGTTTTTGTCACCCATGATATGGACGAAGCTTTAGCACTGGGCGATCGCGTCTGCCTCATGAAGGTAGGAGAAATTGTTCAGTTGGATACTCCACAAAATCTCGTATTGAAACCATTCAATGAATTCGTAGAAGATTTCATCGGGGGGAGAAAAACACCGTGGCAGACCGCTGTTGATGTCATCATGAATCATGCAGAAAAACGTGTTGTGTCAGAAGAAGAATTCAAGGAAGGCCATGTTGTCGTGGATGGACCTTTTGCCCTTAAAAGTCACGATGGGACGTATCGAGGGATGATCGAGGATGGGAATCAGGTACAGGCTCACCCGTTATCCAATGATATGATTCTTAGAGATGCTGTTCGAATCTTTGAAGAAGGTCACTCTACCATTCTGCCAGTCGTCAAGGGTGACAAGCTGATCGGCACCTTATCTTATAGGGATATTGTCCTCTACCTTAAAGAACAGTCACGTAAAAAGGAAGAGGAGGTGGAAAGTAAATGAGTGAGTTTCTAGAGGTTTTTAATCAACGACAGGGCATTTTATTAGAGAAGATATGGGAACATTTACAAATATCCATTATTGCATTAGTGATTGCTACATTGATTTCCGTTCCGCTTGGCTTATGGCTGACAAGAAAGCAGAGAGTAGCAGAGCCTATTATCGGGATGACAGCTGTGTTACAGACCATTCCAAGCCTTGCGGTGCTTGCTTTTCTCATTCCGTTTTTCGGTATTGGTCAAACCCCGGCCATTATCGCGCTTGCGGCCTACGGGCTCCTACCTATCCTTAGAAACACGTACACAGGAATCAAGGAAGTGGATCCTGCTCTAAAGGAAGCGGCTACAGGAATGGGAATGAAATCATTCAGACGTCTTTCTAAAATTGAATTACCAATCGCCATGCCTGTCATTATGGCAGGGATACGGACATCCATGGTACTGATCGTCGGAACGACCACGATTGCTGCTCTTATTGGAGCGGGTGGTCTCGGGGATTTAATCCTGCTCGGTTTAGACAGGGGCGGAGATGTCAATCTTATCTTGCTCGGCGCTATTCCAGCTGCTTTGTTAGCCATTATTCTAGATCTTATTCTCCGTTTATTTGAACGAACTTCAGCCAAATCCGGTTTCCGTTCACTTGTCAGTTTATTATTGATCGCTGCTTTGATTGCAGTTGGTCCTTTAGCGTTCGGTGGAAAAGTGAAGAATGACTTGACGCTTGGAGCAAAGCTTGGATCAGAACCTGCTATACTCATTAACATGTATAAGCTTTTAATAGAAGAGGAAACAGACTTGAGTGTAGGTCTTCAACCGAACTTAGGAAAGACAGACCTTGTATTCAGTGCATTGGAAGAAGGAAGCATTGATATTTATCCGGAATTCACAGGGACAGCTATCGTCTCTCTTCTAGGAGAAGAAGCGAACAGCAATGAACCTGAAGAAGTATATGAACAGGCGAAAGAAGGTATGGCAGAAACCTATGATATGGCGTTTTTGCAACCGATGCAATTTAACAATACCTACGCCGTAGCTACGACCCAGGAGCTTGCCGATCAATACGATCTTGAAACGATCGGGGACCTTAAACCAGTTGAAGATCAAATCACAGCTGGTTTCACACTCGAATTCAATGATCGTCAAGACGGGTATCAAGGCATGAAGGACATCTATAACTTGAACCTGGGAGAAGTTCGGACAATGGACCCTGGCTTAAGACAGGGAGCTATTGAAAGTGGAGAAGTTGACATCATTGACGCCTACGCTACAGATAGTTACATGGTTGACCTGAATTTAAAAGTATTGGAGGATCCGGAAAATCTATTTCCTCCATACCAGGGGGCACCATTGATGAGACAAGAGACCTTAGATCAATATCCTGAACTTGAGGAAGTCCTGAATCAACTGGGAGGAAAGATTACCGGAGATAAAATGAGGGAAATGAATTACCAGGTTGATTTTGAAGATCGCGATCCTGAAAAAGTGGCTAGAGAGTATTTAGTCAGTGAAGGATTAATCGACGAATAGGAGGTATAAAGATGACTTTTGAAAATCCGTCCAAAACAGAGATCCGGGATTTACTGGCCCAATCGAAGACGATTGCGGTTGTAGGGCTTTCGGATAAACCGCACCGTACATCCTATCAAGTGAGTGAAGCCATGCAGAAAGCCGGGTACAAAATCATCCCTGTGAATCCTCAAATCAAAGAAGCTCTTGGGGAAAAAGCGGTAGCAAACCTTGGAGATATACAAGAGCCTGTAGACATTATCAATGTCTTTCGAAGATCCGAATATTTACCCCAAATTGCAGAGGAAGCGAAAAATATTAAGGCTAAAGCCTTTTGGGCTCAGCAAGGGGTCTATTCCGAAGAAGCGGATGACATCCTGAAAAACGATTCAAAGCTTGTCATTATGGACTCTTGCATAAAGGTCGCGCATGCGATTTACAAGTAAAAGAATATGAATGAAAATGAAAAAATCCCTGTTCATTCAGGGGTTTTTTCATGTTTTTTGGAAGATTTATGTTTGCGAAACCTTATAAAATCGCTACAATATAACAAGCGACGTTTTTTGTTAGAGACAACGAGAAGCTCCGAATAAGAGAAAAGGACCTTTAGTAGAGGACCGATTTTAATTGGAGAACCATGGTTTAACAGAACGGTTGTTTAAGAAAGAATAAGAAATGTAAGCGAAATCAAACGGGAGTTCTAATCACCCCCACATTTGTGCACAGGTCGGCAGCCTTATTCTAAGTCATAAGCCAATCAATGGAGTGGAAGAGTGTCCACACCGTTGATTGACTTATGTCGTGAGAGCTGAAGGACCTGGAGATGCACTCATCGTTTACATAATCGAACGTTTGTTCTATTATTGATGTAGCAGGTGTTAGAGAAAGGAGCCGATGGTAAATTGTCGAGTCAAAATCAAACGTATTCAGATGATTCTATTCAAGTGCTGGAGGGATTGGAGGCCGTTCGGAAGAGACCGGGGATGTATATTGGATCCACGGATCATAGAGGTCTGCACCATCTCGTCCACGAAATTGTAGATAACGCGATTGATGAGGCGTTATCTGGATTCGGCGAAAAAATGACTGTCACGCTCCATAAAGATGGTAGTGTATCGGTTCAGGACGAAGCCCGGGGCATGCCTACGGGGATGCATAAAACAGGTAAACCGACACCTGAGGTTATTTTGACCGTCCTACATGCAGGAGGTAAATTTGGCCAAGGTGGTTATAAATCCTCAGGTGGCTTGCACGGTGTCGGTGCTTCTGTGGTAAATGCTCTATCTGAATGGTTGGAAGTTTACATCTGTAGAGATGGAGAGAAATTTTATCAAAGATTCGAGAACGGGGGCGTTCCCGTCACTTCTTTAGAAAATAAAGGAGCGACCCGCAAAACAGGAACGACGATCCGCTTTAAACCGGATCCTTCCATTTTCTCAATGACGAAATTCAATTTTGAAACGTTATCCGAACGTTTACGAGAAGCGGCCTTCTTATTGAAAGGATTCCGTATCATCCTTGTAGATGAGCGTAAGGAAACGGTTAAAGAAGAGTACCAATATGATGACGGACTGGTCTCTTTTGTCGAATATTTAAATGAAGAGAAAGATACCCTGCATTCTGTCGTTTCTTTCGAGGGAAGTCACAGTGGAATTGAAGCGGATTTCGCTTTTCAATTCAACGACGGGTTTGCAGAGAACATTTTATCCTTTGTCAATAATGTGCGGACGAAGGATGGGGGCACCCATGAATCTGGAGCTAAAACGGCCATTACCAGAGTTTTTAATGATTATGCCAGACGAGCACAACTTCTGAAGGATAAAGATAAGAATTTAGAAGGAAACGATATCAGAGAAGGATTTACTGCGGTGATCTCCGTGCGAATTCCAGAAGAGCTTCTTCAATTTGAAGGGCAAACCAAAAGCAAATTAGGAACCTCTGAAGCACGCTCCGCCGTCGATGGAATCGTTGCTGAACAATTATCCTATTTCCTCGAAGAGAATCCGGATGTCGCTTCTATGCTCATCAAAAAAGCGATTAAAGCGAAAGAAGCTAGAGAAGCAGCAAGAAAAGCTAGAGAAGATGCGCGTTCAGGGAAGAAGAAGAAACGTAAGGACACTCTTCTAAGCGGGAAACTCACGCCTGCTCAGTCTAAAAATGCCCAAAAGAACGAGTTGTATCTCGTGGAGGGGGACTCAGCTGGTGGATCAGCAAAACAGGGACGTGATCGTAAATTCCAGGCCGTCCTTCCTTTGCGCGGAAAAGTCATCAACACAGAGAAAGCGAAAATTGCGGACATCTTCAAAAATGAAGAAATCTCAACAATCATTCATACCATCGGCGCTGGAGTCGGAGGAGACTTTACGCTCGAAGACTGTAATTATGATAAAATCGTCATCATGACCGATGCCGACACCGATGGAGCACACATTCAGGTGCTTTTATTAACCTTCTTCTATCGATACATGCGACCGCTTGTAGAAGCGGGGAAAGTATTTATCGCCCTCCCACCCCTTTATAAAGTTTCCAAAGGGAAAGGGAAGAAAGAGAAAGTCGAATATGCGTGGGATGAAGAAGGCATGCAGAAGATATTGAAGGAATTTAAAAACGGGTATACGATCCAACGATACAAAGGTTTAGGTGAAATGAATGCCGATCAGCTTTGGGAAACGACGATGAACCCCGAATCACGCACATTGATCCGGGTTACGATTGACGATATCGCCCGTGCCGAGCGCAGGGTGACGACGTTGATGGGAGATAAGGTTGAACCTCGCCGTAAATGGATTGAATCCCATGTCGCTTTTGGTCTTGAAGATGAAGCGAGCATACTAGAAAACGACAAAATACAGACGTAAAAGGGGGACCTTCTGTTGGCAGAGGCAGAGAAATTTTTAGATTTACCATTAGAAGAAGTTCTCGGAGACCGCTTCGGGAGATATAGTAAATACATCATCCAGGAACGTGCCCTCCCTGATGCCAGGGACGGGCTAAAGCCTGTACAGAGGCGTATCCTTTATGCGATGCACCAGGAAAAAAACACCCACGATAAAGCTTACCGGAAATCCGCGAAAACGGTCGGTACCGTAATCGGTAATTATCACCCGCACGGGGATACTTCCGTTTACGATGCGATGGTCCGCTTGAGCCAAACGTGGAAAGTGAGAAAATCCTTAGTGGAGATGCACGGAAATAACGGAAGTGTTGATGGCGACCCGCCTGCAGCTATGCGTTATACGGAAGCAAGACTTTCCGCAATTTCATCTGAACTGCTCAGGGATATTGAAAAACAGACCGTGGAGTTTATTCCAAACTTTGATGATACGATTGATGAACCAACCGTTCTTCCGGCCAAGTTCCCGAATCTTCTCGTCAACGGTTCTACCGGGATATCCGCAGGCTATGCGACAGAAATTCCTTCCCACAACCTGGGAGAAGTAATTGATGCGGTAATCATGAAGATCGATAAGCCTCAGTCGACTGTACCTGAGCTGATGACCAAATTAAAAGGTCCGGATTTTCCTACGGGTGGAATCATTCAAGGGATCGATGGCATTCAGAAGGCCTATGAAACGGGCAGAGGGAAAATCGTCTTACGTGGGCGTGCCGAAATCCAAGAACAGCGCGGAGGACGAGAACAAATCGTCATCGACGAAATTCCTTTTGAAGTGAACAAGGCAAGCATGGTCAAGCGAATGGATGAATTGAGAATTGATAAAAAAGTCGAAGGTATCGCTGAAGTCCGTGACGAAACGGATCGTACCGGTTTGCGTGTCGTCATTGATCTGAAGAAGGATGCGAACAGTGAAGGGGTCCTCAATTACCTTTACAAACATACAGACCTTCAGATCTCTTACAACTTTAATATGGTCGCCATTCATGAACGGACACCAAGCCTGATGAGTCTTCCAATGATGCTTGACGCCTATATCAAGCACCAGAAAGAAGTGGTCACAAGGCAATCCATTTATGATTTGAATAAAGCGAAGTCTCGCGCTCACATTGTGGAAGGTCTGATCAAGGCGATTTCCATTTTGGATGATGTCATCGCAACGATTCGCAGCTCCAAAGACAAAGCTGATGCCAAGAAACAGCTCATTGCAAGCTATGATTTTACAGAAGAACAATCAGAAGCGATTGTGACATTACAGCTGTACCGTTTAACAAATACAGATATTACAGCCTTGCAAAAAGAAGCGGATGAACTGAAAAAGCAAATTGATTACTTAGAAAAATTGTTATCCAGTGAAAACGAAATGTTGAAAGTCATCAAGGCTGATCTTCGCTCGATGAAAAAACAATACAACGATGATCGTTTGACGAAGATCGAGGAAAAAGTGGAAGAGTTGAAAGTAGATCTTGAAGTGACTGTCGCGAGTGAAGATGTGCTCGTATCTGTGACGAAAGATGGTTACATTAAGCGCACAAGTCTTCGTTCCTATGCAGCGTCAAACGGGGAAGATTTCGCTTTGAAAGACGGGGATCACCTGCTGGGTTTATTTGAAATCAATACAACGGATACCATCTTACTCTTTACGAACCTCGGTAAATATTTATTCTTACCTGTTCACAAACTGCCGGATATCCGGTGGAAGGATCTTGGTCAATATATTTCCAACATTGTACAAGTGGACAAAGAAGAATATATCGTTGAGGCCATACCAGTCCGTGACTTCACAGCAGAGGAATACCTCATTTTCTTCACGAAGAACGGGATGGTGAAGAAGAGCGAATTACAGCTCTATCAAGCCCAGCGTCATTCCAAGGCTCTCGTTGCCATCAATCTGAAAAATGATGATGAAGTAGTGGATGTCTACAAAACAAATGGCCAGTCCGATTTGTTTATTGCTACGAAGAAAGCTTATGGCCTTTGGTACCATGAAGAAGAAGTGAACACCGTCGGCCAGCGGGCAGCAGGTGTGAAAGCGATCAACCTGAAAGAAGACGATGAAGTGGTGTCTGGACAATTGTTCAGAGCCTCAGAAGATCCTTCGATCCTTCTGACCACTCATCGTGCCGCAGTGAAGCGGATGCGATTGAAAGAGTTTGAACGAACAACCCGGGCAAAACGCGGGGTGCTCATGTTAAGAGAGTTGAAGAAGAACCCTCATCAATTGGTGGATGTACACCTCGTGCATAGAGATGACCAAGTGATGATCATGACAGAAAAACAAGAAACCATCGTTGTCAATCCGATGGACTTTAAAGCGAATGATCGATACAGCAATGGGTCCTATGTCCTCGACACCGAAGAAAAAGGACAAGCGGAAGAAGCGTGGATCAAGCCGGTCTATCGTGTTCCTTTTGAAACCGAACCTGATACAACCTAATAATAATGATGTGAAAAGCCCTCTGCGTCCAGAGGGCTTTTTTTATTGGATAAAAAAGAATGGCTTGTGTGTATAGGGGTCCAGACTTTTTTCGCTGGCCTCTGTTCTACCAATGAAGCGGGTGTAGGAGAATCATTCGTTCACGGAGGTGAACACCTGCTTGATGTCATCCTTTATACCGTTGTATTTTCAGAAAAATGTGATAAAATGAGTGTATATTCAGCAGATGGGAGTTGATGTATGAGCGATTTGCGAGAAAAAATCATCCAGACATCTTTAGAACTGTTCGACCGCCATGGTTTTCACGGCGTCACAGTAAAACAAATTGTACAGCAGACGAACACATCAAAAGGCGGCTTCTATCATCATTTCCAGTCAAAGGATGAACTTCTATTCGTTATTCACGACACGTTTATTACATATGTATTGAAAGAAGCACAGGCCGCTAACGTTACTCATTCTTCCCCTATACCGAAAGTACAGGCGATCATTCAATCGTTTGTTCAGGTATTCGACTTGTACAAACCACATATCTCGGTGTTTTATCAGGAAAGCCTGTATTTAAAACCAGCGTATGAGGAAGAAATCAAAGGGAAGCGTGATGAGTTCAAACGGATGGTGTTCAATGTCATTGACGAAGGTCAAAAATCCGGCCACTTCCGTAAAGAGCTGCCGCTTGAGATTACAGGGATGGCGATCTTAGGTATGGTTAACTGGATCTATAAATGGTACAGGCGGGATGGGACATACACCATCGATCAAATCGCAGAGGTTTTCACTGATCTGGTGCTGCACTTTTTGCTTCCAGGTAAAGAAGACAGTGAATATTTCCGTCATATGTTAAAAGTTCCTTTTTTTTATGAAAGTGAGTAAACGCTTTCATTATATTTATCATTAAAACAGACCAACCAGTCGGTCTTTATTTCCCTAAGGAGGAATCATATGAATTTCGATTTAACGAAAGAGCAGGAAATGACAAGGAAAATGGTCCGTGATTTTTCAGAAGATGTGATTGCACCAAGAGCGGTGGATATCGACATCAACAGTGAATTCCCGAAAGATATCTTTGATGAAATGGGCAAGCTTGGGCTTCTCGGTATCCCATTCCCTGAAGAGTATGGCGGATCCGGGGGAGATACGATCAGTTATGCTCTTGCTGTTGAAGAGATCGGTCGTGTTTGTGGTTCTACGGGTCTCAGTTACGCTGCTGCCGTTTCACTGGGAGCGAGCCCCATCTATTATTTCGGGACAGAAGAACAAAAACAAGAGTTCTTAACTCCTCTAGCTAAAGGAGAAGGATTAGCGTCTTTTGGATTGACAGAACCGAATGCCGGTTCCGATGCAGGAGGTACGAAGACGCGTGCCGAATTGAAAGGTGACCACTACGTGATCAATGGAGAAAAGTGCTGGATTACAAATGCTGAATATGCGAGGTCCATCACGGTCACGGCTGTTTCAGGAAAGCGTGACGACGGGAAGAACATCATATCCGCTTTCATCGTTCCAAAAGATACACCAGGTATGAAGATTACCAGTCCTTATGACAAAATGGGCGTCCGAGGTTCGAACACGTCTGAAATCATCTTAGAAGATGTGAAAGTGCCGAAAGAAAATATTCTCGGAGATCCAGAAAAAGGGTTCAAACAATTCCTTTACACATTGGATGGGGGAAGAATTTCCATTGCTGCTCTAGCAGTAGGAATCGCACAAGCTTCATTGGACCGCGCCCTCGCTTATGCAAAAGAACGGAAACAGTTCGGTCAGCCGATTACTAAATTCCAGGCCATTCAGTTTAAGCTGGCAGACATGGCGATGGAAGTGGAACTTGCTCGGAACATGGTTTTAAAAGCAGCCTGGTTGAAAGATCAAGGAAGGAATTTCACAAAAGAATCGGCCTACGCAAAACTTTTCGCTTCAGAGACGGCTTTCCGATCTGCTAATCAGGCCATCCAAATTCATGGTGGATATGGATATATGAGAGAGTACGAAGTCGAACGTTTTCTCCGTGATGCAAAACTTCTTGAGATTGGTGAAGGAACATCAGAAATCCAGCGCTTGGTCATTGCCCGTCAGTTAGGTTGCTAAATCATTTTAAAGGAGGAAATCTTATGTCCTTATTAGATCAGACGGTTGGTGAATTGTTAGAACAGCAGGCCGAAGCTTATCCGGACCATGAGGCGTTCGTTTATCCTGAGCTGGATCTTAGGAAGACCTATGCTGAATTCAACGATATGACGGATGAAGTAGCCAAGGGATTCATGGCTCTAGGGATTGAAAAAGGAGAGCATGTCGCCATTTGGTCGGATAACAAGCCGGAGTGGCTTCAATCACAATTTGCCTCTGGAAAAATGGGTGGCGTACTCGTCACTGTCAATACGAACTATCGGGCTCAGGAGCTCGAATACCTATTAAAACAATCAGATGCTTCCACATTGATTCTTGCTGAAGAATTCAAAGGAACCTCATATATTGATATTTTGAAAGAAATCTGTCCGGAGCTTGAAACCTCTGAAAAAGGTGATCTTCAAAGTGATCGTCTTCCTTTCTTAAAGAATATCGTTGTTTTGAGTGACAAGTCCTACCGCGGCTGTTATTCATGGCAGGATATCCTTGATATGGGGATGACCGTAGATGATGGGGAATTGAAAGAGCGGAAAGAAACGCTTCACCATCGTGATGTGATCAACATGCAGTACACTTCAGGAACAACTGGCTTTCCTAAAGGGGTCATGCTGAGTCATTACAATATCGTAAACAACGGAAATCAGGTAGCGGATTGTATGCGCCTTACAGAAGATGACCGCCTCTGTATTCCCGTGCCATTTTTCCACTGTTTCGGGTGTGTGTTAGGAACGATGGCTGCTGTTTCCAAAGGGACAACGATGGTTATTCTGGAGCAATTTGATCCGAAAAAAGTACTCCAGGCTGTGAAAGAGGAAAACTGTACAGCGCTTCATGGAGTGCCTACCATGTTCATTGCCGAATTGAACCACCCAGAATATGAAGACTTGAAGCCTTCGACTTTACGAACAGGAATCATGGCAGGCTCTACCTGTCCGATGGAAGTCATGAAGAGTGTGATCGAAGATATGGGAGCGGAAGAAATCACGATTGCTTATGGTCAGACGGAGTCATCACCTGTCATCACACAGACAAAAGCGGATGATCCGATTAATTTGAGAGTGAGCAGCGTCGGCCAGGCCCATCCAAACGTCGAAGTGAAAATTATTGAACCCGCCACAGGTGAAGAAGTGGATACAGGGACTCCTGGTGAACTTTGTACGCGAGGATATCTCGTGATGGAAGGGTACTACAAAAACGAGGAAGCCACAATGACTGCGATCGATCCGGATGGCTGGCTGCATACAGGAGATATTGCAGTGATGGATGAAAATGGTTATGTCGAAATTACCGGTAGAATCAAAGATATGATTATTCGCGGAGGCGAAAATGTCTATCCGAGAGAAATTGAAGAATTTTTGTATCAGCATCCGGATGTTCTCGATGTCCAAGTGGTTGGTGTTCCAGATGAGAAGTACGGGGAAGAGATCATGGCTTGGATCATTCCTAAAGAAGGTAAACAATTAAATGAAAGCGATATCAGGGAATTCAGTGAAGGGAAAATATCGAAACATAAAATTCCTCGATATATAACCTTCACAGATGAGTACCCAATGACGGCGAGCGGAAAGATCCAGAAGTTCAGACTCCGTGAACATGCGCTTGAAATGATGAACTTAAAATCCTAACGAAGAGGTGATCCCTGTTGTTTCAAAAAATATTAATTGCCAACCGTGGAGAGATTGCATCCCGAATTATTCGGACGTGCCAAAGATTGAACATCCAAACAGTGGCTGTCTACTCGGAAGCGGATCAGCAAGCTCCTTATGTACGAATGGCTGATGAGAGCTATCTTATTGGAAAACCACGCGTGAATGAATCGTACCTGAACATCGATAAAATCTTACAGGTGGCCAAGGACTCCGGAGCGGAAGCGATTCATCCGGGATACGGTCTTTTAAGTGAAAATGCGGAGTTTGCGAAAAGAACGGAAGAAGCAGGCTTCACGTTTATCGGACCGGCTGCCGATGTCATTGCAAAAATGGGAGATAAGATTGCCGCGAGGGCGGAAATGAAAGCGGCTGGTGTCCCTATTATTCCTGGAACCGAAGATGCAGTTGCGAACTCCGACGATGCCAAAAAAATTGCGGTCGAGTTCGGTTATCCTGTCATGCTGAAAGCGGCCGCTGGAGGCGGTGGTATCGGCATGCAGGCGGTCTATAACGATGAAGAACTGGAAAAAGCGTTTGAAGGCAACTCCAAACGAGCGCAGGCCTTTTTCGGTGATGGGAAGATGTTCATCGAAAAATTAATCGAGCATCCGCGTCACATTGAAATTCAAGTGCTTGCTGATCGTCACGGTAATGTCGTCCATTTGTTTGAACGCGAATGTTCCATTCAGCGCAGGCACCAAAAAGTTGTTGAGGAGGCCCCGTCACCGGTCCTTTCAGAAAAGACACGGGAGAAAATGGGTGAAAGTGCTCTGAAGGCGGTTTCCTCTCTCGGCTATTCCAATGCCGGTACAATTGAGTTTCTGGTCGATGATCAGGAGAATTTCTATTTCCTTGAAATGAATACACGTTTGCAAGTCGAGCACCCGGTCACCGAACAAATTACAGGGGTCGACCTTGTCGAACAACAATTGAGGGTAGCAGACGGGGAACATTTATCCATCCAGCAGAAGGATTTGATCATTGACGGCCACGCCATTGAAGTGAGGATTTATGCCGAAGATCCAAATACTTTCTATCCTTCACCAGGTAAATTGACGAAAATGGTTCTGCCGGAAGGACCAGGAGTACGGCATGAATTAGCGGTAGAAGGAGATTCACAAGTGACTCCGTTCTATGACCCGATGATTGCGAAACTTGTCATTCATGGAGAAAACCGTGAAGACGCGATTGAACGTCTTACAAAAGCCCTTCATGAATACGAAATTGAAGGCATCAAATGCAACCTGACGATGCTGAAGAGCGTCGTCACCCATGAGAAATTTAAAGAAGGCGAAACGAAAACCACATTTGTAGAAAACTATTACCTACCAACATTGACAAATCATTAAGGAGGAATAATCATGACAGAAATTAAAGCATCCATGGCAGGAAGTGTATGGAAAATTGTTGCAGCAGAAGGTACAAAAGTGAACGACGGAGAGGATATTGCGATCCTCGAATCTATGAAAATGGAGATTCCGATCCCTACAGAAACCTCGGGAACAGTCAAAGAGTTAAAAGTAAGCGAAGGGGATTTCGTCAACGAAGGAGACGTCATCGCCATTATTGAATAAACAGGAGGTTCGTATGATGGAATGGCCTGAAAAAGTCACAATTAAAGAAGTCGGTCCACGTGATGGCCTGCAGAATGAACCTGTAGAAGTACCGCTTGAAGATAAGGTTGCCTGGATCGATCTCTTATCTGAAGCGGGTTACTCGTACATTGAATTCAGTTCATTCGTCCATCCAAAGTGGATTCCACAGTTGAAAGATGCAAAGGAAGTGGCAGCGAAGATCTCACGGAAAGAGGGGGTCACCTATGCTGCCCTGGTCCCCAACCGGCGGGGGCTTGAAGCAGCGATCGATACGGACGTGGATGAAGTATCTGTATTCATGTCCGCTTCCGATACGCATAACAAAAAAAACATCAACAAGACGCTGGAGGAAACGTATCCAGTCCTTAAAGAGGTCGTGCAAGAAGCCAAATTAGAAGGCAAAACTGTAAGAGGTTATCTTTCCACGGTGTTCGGGTGCCCTTATGAAGGAGACATTGCTACAGACCAGGTGGCAAGGGTAAGTGAGCGTTTACTGGAAATGGGTATTGATGAATTGTCTTTAGGAGACACAATCGGTGTTGCAAATCCGAGGCAAGTTGATCAAGCTCTTCACGAATGGAAACAATGGCTTCCTTTCGACAAGCTTGCCATGCATTTTCATAATACAAGGGGAATGGCCTTATCCAACGTCCTTGTCTCCATGCAGCATAACATCACCACTTTTGATGCAGCGCTTGGAGGACTCGGGGGCTGCCCATACGCAAAGGGAGCTTCCGGGAATTTAGCCACAGACGATCTTGTACACATGCTTCATCAGATGGGCATTGAAACAGGGATCAATGAAGAAAAACTGAAGGAAGCGGCGATTTATATCCAACGCGTGTTGAATAAATCACTGCCGAGTCATCAAATGCAGGTGGTAAATAAAGAAAGGGTGTAACGGATGGAGGAACTAGTCGCGTTAGAAGAGATTTCCCCTCACGTGTTTGTACTGAAATTGAACCGGCCGGATGCAGCGAATGCATTGTCTTCAGATCTACTTGACCAACTGCAGGAAAAAGCACACGAAATTAACCGGCGTCAGGAGATCAGAGTCGTTTTAGTGACTGGGGAAGGAAATAAAGCCTTTTGTGCAGGTGCTGATTTGAAAGAAAGAAAGGGAATGAGTGACGAAGAAGTCGTCCAGACCGTAACCAAAATCGGAGATACGGTTCGAATGATCGAAGATATCCATGTACCTACGATTGCTGTCATCAATGGGGTCGCATTTGGCGGTGGATTAGAGCTTGCGCTTGCCTGTGACTTACGGATGATGAGTACGTCTACCAAAGTAGGACTGACGGAAACATCGCTTGCCATTATTCCGGGAGCTGGCGGAACACAGCGTCTATCCAGGCTGATTGGGATTGGCCAGGCAAAAGCGATGATCTATTCAGCGAAACCGGTGGAAGCCAACCGCGCTTATTCCCTCGGACTTGTCGAATATATCCATGAACCGCAGTTTCTTATGGAAGAAGCGAAGGACCTTGCGGCATGCATTGCACGGAACGGCCCGGTAGCTATGAAGCAGGCAAAAAAAGCGATCAATCAAGGGTATGATACCGATTTATCTTCAGGTCTTGAGATTGAGCGCGCCTGTTATAAAAAGACGATTCCAACTGATGATCGCGTGGAAGGACTTCAAGCGTTCCAGGAAAAAAGGAAGCCGGAATACAAAGGAGAATAAAAGGTGGAAAAAACGATGCCTACAAATGAAACGTTAGAAGAACGAGCGAAGAAAATTGCTTCTGGTGGTGCGGAAAAATATCATAGCAAGAACGCAGAAAAAGGGAAAATGTTCGTCCGTGAACGTTTACAGCTTTTGTTTGATGACGACATCGATATCGAAGATGCTTTTTTCGCCAATTGCCAGGATGAATCCCTTCCTGCTGACGGCGTGGTCACAGGAATCGGGCGAATTAACGGAGAGAAAGTATGCGTGATGGCTAACGATTCAACCGTTAAAGCAGGATCCTGGGGTGCGCGGACAGTTGAGAAGATTATCCGGATCCAGGAAACCGCATTAAAACTAAATGTCCCTATGCTTTACCTTGTAGACTCGGCGGGGGCAAGGATTACCGATCAGGTAGAGATGTTCCCTAACCGCCGCGGAGCGGGACGTATTTTCCATAATCAGATCAAACTATCCGGCCGCGTGCCACAAGTCTGCTTACTATTCGGACCATCCGCAGCGGGCGGGGCTTACATACCTGCCTTTTGCGACATCGTCGTGATGGTCGATGGCAATGCATCCATGTATTTAGGATCTCCACGTATGGCAGAAAAAGTCATCGGTGAAAAAGTGACACTTGAGGAAATGGGCGGTGCGAATATGCATTGTTCGGTCTCCGGATGCGGAGATGTGCTGGCTAAAGACGAAAGTGATGCGATTGCCTATGCCAGAAAGTATTTGAGTTACTTCCCGCAGTCCTACCGGGAACTTCCGAAAAAGGCAGATTCGAGGGAGCCTGCTCCTTTTGAGAAAAGTGTGGAAGAACTGATTCCTAAAAATCAAAATGCACCCTTTGATATGTACCAGTTGATTGATCGTCTCATTGATGATCATTCGTTCTGCGAAATCAAGAAAAAGTTTGCTCCTGAACTCATTACCGGGCTTTCAAGAATTGAAGGACGGCCTGTGGGGATTATCGCTAACCAGCCGAGAGCAAAGGGAGGGGTTCTATTCCCTGATTCTGCGGATAAAGCGGCGAAATTCATCCAGCTCTGTGACGCCTTTAATATTCCACTACTGTTCCTTGCTGATATTCCAGGGTTCATGATCGGAACAAAGGTTGAGCGAGCAGGGATTATCCGTCACGGTGCGAAAATGCTTTCTGCTATGAGTGAAGCAACGGTACCGAAAATTTCTGTTGTAGTCCGCAAAGCATATGGAGCAGGGCTCTATGCGATGGCAGGGCCGGCGTTTGAGCCAGATGCGTGTCTAGCCTTGCCAACAGCACAAATTGCTGTCATGGGGCCGGAAGCGGCTGTGAACGCCGTGTATGCCAATAAGATTGCTGCGCTGCCTGAAGAGGAGCGACCGGCTTTCATCAAGGAAAAGCATGAAGAATACAAAGAGAACATTGATATCTATCGGTTGGCTTCTGAGATGGTCATCGATGACATCGTTCAGCCGAATAAGCTGCGCGAAGAGCTTTCCACCAGATACGATGCCTACGAAACAAAAGACGTGTTGTTTACTGAAAGAAAACACGGCGTCTATCCGGTCTGACAAAAAGGTTCCTGGACAACATTGGTCCAGGAACCTTTTTTATTGGATACGACATGTTAATAGAATGATTTCTAGCAACCTCATACAAAAGGGTGGTACTTCTTACGTTGACGAAAGATTTTGACCAATGCTCCTTATTTGCTCAATGCTTTCCGGGTTGACAAGTGCACTCAAGTCACCGGAAGGGTGGTTCAAGTATGCGGATTTGATGGCACGTCTCATCACCTTGGCATTTCTTGTTTTAGGCAGGTCATCGACCACAAAGATTTTTTTCGGGGAGAGAGCCTTCCCTAGTTTTTGATTCAGAATCATCGTTAACTCTTCTGTTAGATCTTTTGTAGGCTTGGTATCGTTAAGGACGACGAAAGCAATGGGTTCTTCTCCCTTTATCTCATGAGGGACTCCGATAACTCCGGCTTCTATAACTGATGTATGTTTAACGAGAACAGACTCGACTTCCGTCGGACCTAGACGCTTTCCAGCAACGTTCAAAACGTCATCAGATCGTCCGGTAATCGTATAGAATCCTTCATGGTCTTTAATCACCCAATCCCCATGCACCCACGTATCATTGAAGCGGCTCCAATATGTCTTTTCATAACGCGCATCGTCTTTAAAAAAACTCTTCGTCATCCCTACCCACGGGGATTTGATTACCAGTTCGCCAACTTCATTGATGAGGGGCTCTCCTTTTTCACCATACACATCAACATCCATACCTGGAAGAGCAGCATTGAAGGTTACCGGTTGAATCGGTTTGACAAGTACATTCCCAAGGATTCCACCTGAGACTTCTGTTCCTCCTGAATAGTTGAAAATGGGAACTCGTGAATCTCCCGCATGTTTAAAAAGCCAATGCCAAGGCTCCGGATTCCATGGTTCACCTGTCGATCCAATAAGCTTCAAGGATTGAAGGTCATGTTTCTCCAGCCAGTCTTTCCCGTGCTTCATCATTGTGCGGACTAGAGTCGGGGATATTCCTAAATGGGTCACTTGATATTTCTCTACAAGCTTCCATAAACGGTCGGGTTCTGGATAATCAGGAGTACCTTCGAACATTACGATGGAAGCCCCATTAACTAATCCTCCATACACGAGGAAAGGTCCCATCATCCACCCCATATCTGTGTACCAGAATAATGTATCTTTATTTGTGACATCCATGCAGATGCCAGCATCAAAGGCAGCCTTAACAGGAAAGCCTGCATGAGTATGGACTGCTCCTTTTGGTAGACCCGTCGTTCCAGAAGTGTAAATGAGCATAAAAGGATCGTTCGCTTTTTTTACTTTCGTCTTGTAAGTGGCTTTATTCTTTTTCAAATCACTCCAGCGAACATCACGAGGTTGTTTATTTTCCATTTTCACTCCTGTCCGTTCTACGACGAAAACATGCTCTAAAGAAGGGCATTGATCTGCCACAAGGTCCGCCTCTTCTTTCATTAGCACCGTTTTTCCTCTACGGTAAAAAGCATCAGCTGTTATCAGCGCTTTCGAATGACTTGCATGAATTCTTGTAGTGACGGCATCAGCTTTGTAACCAGAGAAGGCAGGAGAGAAGATTGCACCGATCTTTGAGATGGCCAGCATAGCAATGAGGGTCTCAGGGAGCATGGGCAGATACAAAGTAACAATATCCCCTTCTGTAATTCCATAGCTCTCAAGACCATAAGAGACAGCATCCACTTCCTTTTGCAAATCTTTAAAAGAGTAGGAGGCTGTATGGCCATTATCTCCTTCCCAGTATAGAGCGATATCATTTTCTTTAGAAGGATGACTCGCCCATCGATCCAGCGCTAAGTGAGCAACATTCAACTCTCCACCTTCAAACCATTCAGGGTACATAGGTCCCTGTGTTTGATTCAGTACCTGCTTATAAGGGGTGTACCACTCAATACCGAGCTCCTTGACTGCTTCGTCCCAAAACCATTCGATATCATCGATGGATCTAGAATGAAAGTCATCATAGCAGGTGAAGCCATGTTTTTTCATCCACTGGAATAATCGTGTTGCTTGTTTATATTCTGCGGTAGGAATCCATGCGTTGGTGTATAAAGCCATGAACGTTCCTCCTTTTTCAGAATGTTCTTGTTTCTATTATAACGGAATCGTTCTTTCGATTGAATTGATGGAACAATAGAAATATTGTCGAACATTGCAAATTTCGTGAAACTTTAATAGAGTTGTAATCGTTATGTAATATAACCCCTTTTGTTACATAAATAGGGAATATAAAAAGAGGAGTGATCATTTGTTTGAAGGTGCGTTACTGTTAGTCATCTTAGGTGTGATTGGAGCGGTGGTGCTTGTTGGTGGAATCATTACTTTCATCATCTTCCGCATGCGTTATAAGACGGCCAGTTCGAATGAAGCATTGATTGTCACGGGACCAAAGCTTGGAGATCCGGAACAAGAGAAGAATGTATTTGAAGACGATAACGGACGGTCGGTCAAAATCATTCGTGGTGGGGGGTACCGCCTGCGAATGTTTCAGACAGCGACCCCGATTGATTTGACATCCTTTCAACTGCAGGTCAACTCAGACAAAGCCTACACAAAGGAAGGGATTCCGGTTAGAGTTGCTAGTACTGCTGTGATTAGTATTGGTAGTGAGCTTGAGATCATGGCCAATTTTGCTGAGAAATTTCTTGGTAAAAAACAGAAAGAAAGAGAATCGGAATTGAAAGATGTGCTGAATGGTCATTTGCGTTCCATCATCGCATCGCTTCCTATTGAAAAAATTTATAATGATTTCAAAGAAGTCAACACACAGGTGAAAAAAATTGCTGAATCCGATTTAAAAGGCATGGGCTTTGAAATCACTTCTTTCGCATTGAATGATGTGGAGGATGTAGATGTCGAGAATGGATACATCGACGCACTCGGTCGTCCTCATATTGCTGAAGTGCAAAAGAAAGCAAACATGGCAGAGTCCGATGCGACGAAAGAAACGCGCATTTACCAGGCGAAAAACGACCAGGAAGCACAGGATGAAGAAAACCGCCGTTTGACTGCAGTTGCGGCATCTACGAAAGAAAAAGACATCAAAGAAGCGGAATTCCAGACGGAAACCAACCGAGCCAAAGCTAACGCAGACCAAGCGGGAGAATTAGAGAGGCAGAAACTTGCCCAGCAGATTAAGGAAGAAGAATTAAAGGTTCAGTACATTGAGAAGCAGAGAGCGGTCGAGTTGGAAGAAGAAGAGAACAAACGACGCCGTTCCATCGCTGATGCTGAAGCTTACGAAGTGACTAAACGAGCGCAGGCAGAAGCTGATAATGAACGTATCAAAGGGGAATCCCAAGCGGAAGTCATTCGACAGCGAGGAATGGCTGAAGCGGAATCGAAAGAGCGTATGGCTAAAGCGATGGAACATTATGGCGAAGCGGCTATCATGGAAATGCTCATTAACGTATTGCCTGACTATGCAGAAAAAGTCTCCGCACCTATTAGTCAAATTAAGGATATGAAGGTTATTGATATGGGCGGTAGCGATTCGCGTGGAGGTTCTGCGAAAGTAGCGAACAGTGTGACCTCGACTATGCTTGGCATCCAGGAATCTTTAAAAGAAACGACAGGCATGGATCTGAAAGCGATGCTTGAAAGTTATGTATCAAGAGGAGCTGTCCATGAATTTGGACAAAACAACAATTCTGATCATGAATGGAAGGAAGCGGCTGCTACGAAAGAAGAGCAGGAGCCTAATGAAGAAGGATCCTCCATTACAGAAGGTCAGGAAGAGGAAAAGTGATTGCTCAGCCTGCAGGACTTGTTGTTCTGCAGGCTTTTATTGTAAAGTAGGTTTGAAGCGTTCTTCATTTGGGGTAAATAGGTTTGAGGTCTCACAAGCATATCTCTACATAGAATCGACGGTTTAACAAAGAATTAATTGTTTCAAAATTAAATTAATGGTAAAGTCAAAAACGTAGAGACCTTGACTTTGTCCGTCTTCGAACGACGAACGATTAGTAAGGAGATAGGATAGTCATTAGAGTCATTCTATTTTGGAATACGAGTATGCAAGACGTAACTAGGAGGTAGATTATGAGAATTATTGTAGCAGGGGGAGACGGTTTTTGCGGTTGGCCAACGGCACTATACCTATCCAAACAAGGACATGATGTAACCATCGTAGATAATTTAGTACGCAGAAAGTATGATGATGAACTACGTTCGAACTCAGTTACACCGATCGCATCACTGGAAGACCGGGTAGCTAAATGGAAAGAAGTTTCAGGAAAAGAAATCAAAACGTTCATTGGTGACTTGAACCATTATGATTTCTTAAGTGAAGTTTTCCGTCAAACGGAACCTGAAGCATTCGTTCACTTCGCTGAACAACGTTCGGCTCCATATTCAATGATCGACCGTGAGCATGCGGTATATACACAAACAAACAATGTCATGGGGAACTTGAACGTTCTTTATGCCATTAAAGAATTCGCTCCGGAATGTCACCTGATTAAACTGGGTACAATGGGCGAATATGGTACTCCTAACATTGATATTGAAGAAGGTTATATTGAAATTGAACATAAAGGACGGAAGGATACCCTTCCATATCCAAAACAACCTGGTTCCTTCTATCACCTGTCTAAAGTACATGACAGCCATAATATTATGTTCGCATGTAAAATCTGGGGCATACGCGCCACTGACTTGAATCAGGGAATCGTATACGGTTTACATACAGCCGAAACGCGCCAGGATCCAATGCTCGTAAACCGTGTAGACTACGATGGCGTATTCGGTACAGCTCTAAACCGTTTCGTCAACCAGGCAGCGATCGGGCATGACATCACGGTTTATGGTTCAGGAGGGCAGACACGCGCGTTCCTGAACATTGAAGACACAGTAAGATGTGTAGAAATCGCCGCTGAGAATCCAGCAGACAAAGGTGAATTCCGCGTATTTAACCAATTTACAGAATGGTTCTCTGTACAGGATCTTGCAGAACGTGTACAAAAAATCGCAAAAGAAGAAGGTCTTGATACACAAGTGAAACAGATTGAGAATCCTCGTATCGAAAATGAGGATCACTATTACAACGCTGTGAATACAAAACTGCGTGACCTTGGTCTGGAACCTCACTTGTTGACAGACGATGTCATTCGTGACATTTTGCGCACAGCTGTCGATAATAAAGACCGAATCATTGAAGAGAACGTATTGCCGTCAATCACTTGGAAGTAAGGAGTTTTCCGCTTTGAAAATCGCCATCATTACAGAAACATTCCTACCATCAACAGATGGAGTCGTCACTCGATTAAAAGAGTCCATCAAATACTTGAGAAGCCAAGATCATGAAGTCGTCGTCATTGCTCCAGACTTTGGTGTGACGGAATATGAAGGGGCGGTCGTCGAAGGGGTCAAAACGACAAGAATGCCTTTTTACAGGTATCGAGAATTCAGTTTACCACAACGGAGGGTCAAGGATTTGTTAAAAAAACATGATCCTGACCTCGTCCATGTGGTGAATCCTGCTCTCGTAGGGGTATCAGGCGTCTATTACGCTGATAAACTGAACTATCCACTAATTGCTTCTTATCACACTCACGTCCCTAAATACTTGGATTACTATCGTTTATATCCATTCAAGCCTCTTGTATGGTGGTATTTTAGAAAATTACACAACTATGCAGATGTGAATTTGTGTACTTCAAGAGCCATTAAGACAGAGCTGGATGAGAAGAACTTTCATAATGTGAGTGTATGGGACCGTGGGGTGGCTGTTGATCACTACCACCCTCGGCATAAAAACGAAGAAATGAGGGACCGCTTATCTGCCGGCAGGAAAGAGAACAAGCTTCTTGTTTTTGTCGGCCGGCTGGCTCCCGAAAAAGAAATTCATAAAATTATGCCCTTGTTGGAACAGAGGGAGGATATCTCTCTTGCCATCGTTGGAGATGGTCCTGTGAAAGATGAATTAGAAGAAACTTTCAAAGGTACCAATACAGTGTTTACCGGGCTGATGCACGGGGAAGAGCTAGCTCAAGCTTTCGCTTCTTCTGATGCACTTATTTTTCCATCAGTCACAGAAACGCTTGGCCTTGTCATCCTGGAATCTATGGCTTCTGGTCTGCCTGTCATCGCAGCAAAAAGCGGTCCGACCATGGAGCAAGTGGAAGATGGCAAAACCGGGCTACTGTTTGAAAATGAGAACACGCACAGCATGATTCAAGCGATTGAAAGACTGGAAGATGAGGAGTTGTATCAGACACTTTGTAAAAATGCACGTCAAGAAGCAGAAAAGTATAGCTGGCAAAAACCTTCCGAGCAGATCCTCGAATATTATTACAAGACGTTAAAGGTCTTCGATGAGCAAGCAGCAACAACGTCAAAAAAATCAAAGGTTAAAGTCACAGAGTAAATACTCTGTGACTTTTCTTTTCGTTTGTCTACATAGTAATAACTCCAAAACATAAAACACCGCAACACATCAAATGAGAACAGATGTTCTGACCCCCGTAAAAACAGCACATTTTAGCTCTTTTTCTATTCATACTTAGTAGTAACTCCGAAATATTGTAAAAAAACAATCAATAAAACGCTAGCCATTTTCCCGAATAACAGAAACCTAGATGGTCATTTATTCAATACACAGCAGAAGAGGGGAGACAGCGCGAAAATTGTTATAGTCTCTAGAGAAAAATGTGAATTTTTATTTAGAATTAACCAGTCGTATTGCCGTGATCGTATGTATTCATAAGCGCATAGACAAAGGTCTGAGGATTCAATAGATGTAAGGGCTTTTTTATATAACATTCAAATAAATGAGAGACACTGAACATAAATGTTAGATAGTCATCATGTTAGTTTAGAAAATATTCTAATGAACCAGTTTTTGAGGACAAAGAAAAAGTAAGGTCTAATAAATTTTTACGCTGGATATTAAAAAGTCAGTTCAAAAGTTTAAAAAGCTTCGGTGTAGATTCATTAAAGAAAATTACAGCCGTTAAGAAAGTCATAATTTTTTGGTGATACAAATGTGTTTATAATAAATCATTAGTGCAACCAATCAAGATCCTAAAAAGTTCATGTTGATATCCGTTCATTTTTTTATTTTGTCTCAGTATCATAAGTATACTTAATAATTGAGATGAAATATTCATTTCTCAAATGACTCAGTATAATAAATATTATGTAAACTAGAATTAAAAATAAAAATACATAGTCTATTGATCATACTTAACCTCTTTTATTCCAGGATCCCCTACGCCCTCAAATCTTAATTGAATAAAAAGAATAAGCGTTTCTAAGAACCTGTTCTAAAACTTCGTTATCCTATTTTGACTCAGTTGTTTTTCATACAAATATGCAGCGATCTGATTAACGGTTGTTTCACACTGAAAAGCTGCTTCTTTGTTCAATCAGATCGCTGCTTTCTCGAAACGCTTCAATTGTTCAGAAGTTGCGAAAACAATTAACAAATCATTCTCTTGAAACGTTTCGTCTCCTTCTGGATTACTTATAATTCTGTCCTTCCGTTTTATTGCAACGATATTAACACCATAAATTCTTCTTATATCCGATTCTTTTAATGTTTGATTCAATAATGGCGAATCTTTAGGAATGTGAATTTCTTCAATGTTGTAATCATTGAGGGTGTCATGGAGAATTGTTTCAACGTAATCAACGCTTACCGGTTTTGTAATCGCCGTTGCCATACGTTTTCCTCCTATATTGGAGGTGTTGATCACTTTATCGGCTCCTGCTCGATAAAGCTTTTCTTCTGAAAAATCTCTTTCTGCTCTAACAACTGTATAAAGAGACGGATTCATCCCTTTTACTGTCAAAGTTATAAAAACGTTATCTGCATCATCAGGAAGAGTGACAATCATACCCTTAGCCCTGTCAACGCCAGCCTGAATCAATACACGATCCTCCGTGGCGTTTCCTTTAACGTATAGGACATCTTCAGGTAATTCATTTATGACATTCTCATCATTCTCAATAACAACCAATGGTTGATTCTCATGCCGTAATTGTTGAAAAACCTGCTGTCCCACGCGGCCGTAACCACACAATATAATATGTTGATGCAGATCTTGTATCTTTAATCTCATTCTCCTCTTCCTCACTTCACTTGATAGTTTACCGCCTATAATGGCGCCTGCCAGTTGAGCTAACATGTAAGTTGTCAGACTTATGGCACTCGGAATTAAGACTAAGGTAAGGATTTTTCCTCCTGTTGATTCCGGCGAAATGTCTCCATAACCAATAGTTAACACGGATACAATGGTCAGCCATAAGGAATCAAAGAATGCCAATTGTTCGAAAAACATATACCCGAAGATTCCTAGGGATATTAAAATGTGCAAGAGGATAATCGAAACCACAATTTTTCTGTATTCCATTAACTCACCTCTTCTGAGACCCTGAGATTAGACCTACTTCTCAATCATACCAATATTCTTAGTAAGAATCCCACTTCGCAACATTTAATTTTGACGATTTGTCATGATTGTAAAAAGCGATTCAACTGAATCCTGTTCGAATTGTTCGTAAGCACCCCTCAGAATCGAACATATGTTCTTGGGTGTGGAAAATAGCACTTCCTCTTTGTTTTTTTCTGAAATTTTAGCTAGGATAAAGATATAAGTAGACAAAGGAAGATGTATATGAAGAAATTGTTTCTTTTTATAAGTACTTTATTTTTCGCATGGATGATAAAGCCCAAGAAAGTCCTTGCACCTCTGAAACAAGAACATGAACACCTTTATCCAGGTACAAACCTAACCATTATACTAGGGGATTTGCTGTTTTCTCCAATAGGAAAAAAAGAATCGCGTTATATAGGACATGTTGGGATTGTAACCAAAAATAATACAGTCATTCATTCCATTCCTTCAGGAGTCATACAAAATCAAATGGAAGCTTATTTCAACAAATTCAGCAATATACGCATCTATTCAGCCCTTGATACTAAATCTGGAGAGGCTGCTGCTGATTACGCGGTAAAGCTTCAAAAAGAGAACCCTATGGCCACCTATAAAATATGGACGCCTATAGGCAGGACGAACGTGGAGCAATATTGTACAAAGATCGTGTGGCAAGCTTACCAATTTGGTGCAGGTGTCAATTTGGGTAAGGTTTCTCCTTATGCAAAATCTGTCCATCCTGAGCGGTTAAAAGATCGCAGGTATCTATTTAAGAAATAAAACACGCTCATCCTTATCTATTGGATGAGCGTGTTAAATATTGATGGAAATCGGATTCTGAAATAATTTCAATGGGATATCCCTGGCTTAGCAGTGTTTCTGCTCTCTCGAGTTTACTTGTTTTTTTGCCATTTTTATATCCTTCGAACGTTTGTTCGCCAACAACTACAAAGTTTGTATTGGATTCAATCGAAGTATGAAGTTGTGCACCTAAATCAACGACTTTTTGGCTAGCTTCATCCCTTTTCATTTCTTTTAACTTTCCAGTGAATACAATAGCCGCATTATAAAAAGGGTGTCTGGGATCAAACTGTTGGGTTGCTGCTACATAGGAAGAGGGATGTACTTTTTTAACCCGTTTCTTCTTATTTATTCTTGCAGGCTCATAGCCCCCATCAAACATCATCCCATTCGTTGTCCCTGTCTTTTCTATAAGGTCCTTAGCATCAGTTGCTCCAAGTTCTTCTTTCGCTGACATAAGGATATGCGCAGAAGCTTTCGCGTCTTCTAACGCATGGTGGTGACTGAATGTAAAACCAAGATGACTGGAGACAATGTTCAACTTGTATCTCGGCAGCTGCCACGTTTTCTTGGATATATTGACGGTGCAATTATAGGCAAGCATCGGGTAGCTTAGGTTGTATTGATCTAAAACCGCACGCAGCACCCCCATATCGAACTGAGCATTATGAGCAACGACAAACTTCCCTTCCAGCCAAGACCTGATCTCGCGCTCCCATAACACATCAAACTCCTCAGCGTCCTGAACGTCGCTTTTAGTTATGCCGTGTACACGGATATTGATAGGAGCGAAATAGTTTTTCTGTGGTTTCACTAACCTGTAATATTCTCTTTTTATACGGCCCTGCTCATATTCCACCATACCAATGGAACAAACAGAACCTCTTGAAGCATTTGCTGTCTCAAAATCAAGAGCTACAAAATTCATGTCGATCTCCTTTATTTATAGTCTTATCTTTATAATAAATGGGCGACCATTGGCTCGTCTATTGTAAAGGCTTGCCTTTCAAAATTAATCTAATGACGGAATATTCCTCGTTTGAAAAGCAAAAGATAGTACCCAAGGAGGCGTCTAAAGATGGCTTTTGATTATGCAGAACTGCCGAAAGAAAAACTGCAAAAGGTAAAAGAGCTTGAAACACAATTGAGTGTTGTTTTAATCGCCTACGATGCCAAGTATAAAGATTAAATAAAAGACGCCGAACCCGGCGTCTTTTTGTTTAATATGCATGTCGTTAATTTTTATAAATCGTTAATTTTTCTTCAATAGGTGTCCGTTTTTTCTGCTTTGGCTGCTGCTCAAAGAAGCCCATATGAATAAAACCTACAATTTTTTCTCCAGGTTGAACGCCTAAAAGATCACGGACTTTCGGTTCGTGGATTTGAGGGTTGGTTTTCCAACATACACCTAATTCACGTTCCCAAGCCAGCAGTTGGAAGTTTTGAAGCATGCTGCTGATGGCACCGAAATTTTCTTCCCACTGCTTTTGGCGAGGGTCTTCGTTCATGATTGCTATAAGAAAAGCCGCCGGCTGGCTGAAGTAGTTTCTACGGTTTTCCTGCATGTCTCGAGGAAATGTTTGTACAAGAGATTCCACGAATTCTTCTTTTTCGTGAGAAGGAATGAAAATGAATCTCCAAGGTTCACGTAAACCGTGTGTGGGTGCCCATCTCGCATCGTCTAACAGTTCAGTAACCAGTTCTGTAGGTACCTCTTTATCTAAGTATCCACTCTTCACCGAGCGACGCTCACGAATAATTCTTGCTAATTCTGTTTTTGTCTGTTCCATACCTCTCACCTACGTATCTAAAGTTTTATTTACGGTAATGATAATCGTTCTCAATGATTTTGTCAAGGCTTTATTCTTTAATACGTGACTCTTAACTACTTGGTGCACACACAAAAAAGCTACCTTGAAAAAGGTAGCTTCTTGAATCTCTTACTTTAAATTCCCAGCAATTTCTTCTGCAAAACGTTCTGCTGAAAGAGGACCGGCAAAGGTACCCATATCTCCCGGAAGCTTATACGTACGGTTTTCTTCTACAAAGTTTAAATTCGTCCAAGCGGGGTTGTCCTCCAAATTATCAAAAATAGGATCGTCATCCTGAACAAGGTAGAAGAAATGAGAATCTTGATAATTTTGAAGGGACTCTACATCAGAATTCATAAACCCATAAATTTCAGGTTGTTCGGTTTTAACAGCATTATTGATCCCCATTTGATTGAGTACGCCAGCTATTACGGAATTGTCGGTAAATAACCTCATTGTAGGAGTGTTTTGAGAAGTAAAGGCTTGGGTTACAACCGCATCCACTTGACGAGCGTTGCCAATTCCTTCACCCAATTCGGTCATTCTTTGTTCCATTTGTGTTAGGTATTTTTCAGCTCCTTCTTCTTTTTTGAAGATCTTGCCCATTGTTTTAAACTCATCTTTTAGGTGTTGATACTGATCACTTGCACCTTCCTCGGAATACGGTGCAAACATGATAGTAGGAGCAATCTCATTCAATTGCTCTTCAAATCCTTCGTGTCGGTATTTAGCACCTATGATTAAATCAGGATTCAGTCGAGAAATGGCTTCAAAGTTCGGTTCAGAACGCGTACCGACATCCTCCACTTCATCTGCAAGCGGCTCACCTACATTAACCCACTTGTTGTATCCCTCTTTATCTGCTACTCCAACGGGCTGAATATGTAAGGGCAGCAAATGCTCAACATAGGACCACTCTAAAACGACCACTCGTTCCGGTACCCCTTCAATTTCTACTTCTCCTGTGCTTCCTTTAATCGTTCTTGTTTCTTCTGAGCTTGAGGAATTAGAAGATGTAGCTCCTTCATTCGATACCTCTTCTCCACATGCTGTTAAGAGAAGAACAAACAGTAATATTGATAGCATCTGCCATCTCTTCATAAGAAAACTTCCTTTCGCTAAATTAATTGATAAAGATTATCATTATCAATAACATTGTAAAGGAATATGTGTTCTCCGTCAATGAGATTCATTATCAATAGCAATAAAAAAGAAGGATGAATTCACCCTTCTTCTTTAAACAAATATAAAAACTCACTGTAACCACGTTTCTTCATCTCCTGCTTTGGAATAAAATCCATAGCTGCACTATTCATACAGTATCTCAATCCCGTCGGTTCTGGTCCGTCTTCAAATACGTGTCCAAGATGATTATTCCCCTGTTGACTTCTTACTTCTGTTCTCATGCCGAATATCCCTGGATCATCCTTAGTCGTGATGTTTTCCTCCAGGATGGGTTTTGTAAAGCTTGGCCATCCTGTACCCGATTTATATTTATCTGTAGAGCTGAACAAAGGCTCTCCTGAGAGAATGTCTACATAAATCCCCTCTTTCTTATTGTCCCAGTAGGCGTTATCAAAAGCTTTTTCTGTCCCGTCTTCTTGTGTGACTTCATATTGGATATCTGTCAGTTTGCTTTTTAATTCTTGCTCAGAATATTCAACAACCTCACCGTTATATAACTCTATTTTCTTCCCAGTTTCAGAATCACTTGTTATAGAAGCTCCAGAATTCTTATTGAAAAAGAAAAGGACGCCGACACTCAATAGTAATAGAATGCTGATTGCTACAGCTGTCATTTTTTTCATTCCTTCTCCTCCCTAAAAAAAGAATTTACAATTTCATTTTACCATGCGAGCTTATGCTCAAGTAATTTCAATGCTCATCCTACATAAACAGAGTTATGAAATCAGTGATTTTCGTCAATCCTAAGAAAAGGATATGAATGGAGGGATGATAAATGAAAACTGTAACCTCAATACTGGCGGTAAGCCTCATCCTCATAAGTGGATGTATGGCTGATACGAATGAAGAGCAAAAGATGAATTATGAGCAACAACAATTATCTACGCCCCCTACCAACGATTCAATCAATGATATGAATTATGATACGAATGAGAAAGTGGATAAAGCGAGAAAAGCTCTTCCGTTCAAACAATTTGATTTGGAAATTGATTATGTAGATACACTTTCCTATGAAATTCAGTACGTTTCGAATGAATCTCATACCCGTGCTGTTATTCATGAAATCGGTGAAGAAAAGATCTCAGGAGAAAAAGCTCTTGATCAACTATCTCCTCATTTTATGGAACTCAGTTTTGATGAAGATTCATCTGAACAAGAAGTGATTGAAGATGTTATACAGGTTTTTGGCCTTGATGACACATATAAAGAATTTACGTTGAGGGTGATCTACAGCAACGGCGTAGAAGCTGAGTATGAGGATTAAAAGATAAAAAAAACAAGCACCTTTGTTAAAATCCTTAGGTGCTTGTTTTATTTTTTATATAGTTTCGGAGTTACTACTAAGTTTTAAGTGCGATCGTGGTTGATCACGGTTTTTCCATTCTCTTGAATGATTTTTCTTTCTTTCATCAATTGTCCAAGGGCTCGTTTGAATGCTGCCTTACTAATTTTGAAGGTTTTTCGTATATCTTCTGGATCACTTTTATCATGAAGGAACATGACACCATCGTTTTCTTCTAAATATTCATAGATAACCTCTGCATCTTCTTTCATCCCCTCTTGTTTTAGAGGGCGAAGAGAAAGGTTGATTGTCCCATCTTCTTTCACATCAATGACCCTGGCTGTAATTGTCTCTCCAAGTCTTGGCTCTTCTTTTCTTTCACTTGGGTGGACGAATCCTCGGTATCCTTCTCCAGTTAATACCGTTGAACCTGCTTTGGTAGCTCGGTAAACACGCGCGGTCACTTCTTGTCCAAGTATTTCTTTCTGAGCAGGTTCCAAATCATCCATGACTTCTTGTTCAGAAATAGGTTCTGCCAAAAGCCGGCCTTTTTTATCTAGTTCCAGACTGACAAATAAGTGATCCCCCTCTTTTGGCCAGACGGTTTTTAGAAGAGGTAAATGATCAGAGGAAACAAGAATATCCTTATTATTTAGACCAATATCTACAAAGACGCCCATATTCGGAACGACTTCTACGACTTCAGACCAGCCATAAGTATCTTTGGTAACCTCAGGAATTTCCATGGTCGCAGAAGCTTGTCCTTTTTTATTTTCATAAATGAACATGTCTCTGCTTTCATCCAATTCAATCTCTTCTGTTACATCTTCGTCCGCAAGTACAAATTCTTCATTTTGGATATGGACGATGAAGCCTTCTGTAATTTTCTTTTTTATCTTTCCTTGTTGGATTGTTCCCAATATATTGACATCTTTCATGTAATTTCATCCTTTTTCGTGACGTAATGATATTTATTATAGCTTACATCGATTCATTTTAAAACGGTGATTTATAATAATTGAAAAAGCGCGGCAAGTGCCACGCTTTGTAGTGATTAATACCACCAAGAAGCTCCTACAATAATAAGGAGAATAAACAAAACAACGATTAGCGCAAAGCCTCCACCATATCCTTTACTCATTCCAATTCCCCCCTTTACTTCTATATATGAAGCATGGCTGGAATCGGTATGGGTGAAAGGCTGAGCCCACTATTGATTAGGCGGATCTGTGGATTATTGATTGGAGTAAAAGTCAGGATTATTGTAGACTCAAGTTTGTATGTTTGAAGCGGAGGAGGCGGGTAATGAATCGTTTTCGAATCATAGCTTTTTCTTAATATGGCAGAAAGTCCTGCTTATCGCGTTACTGAGTTTTTTCAATTGAGAGCATAGCTTTACTTTAGTTTTACTAATCCTGGAACAATTGAGCGATTCTATTATAGGATTTTTTCTTTTCCTCAAAATCGAATATATTTGTAATGATCAAAAACTCGTCTGTACCATAGTATTCAGACAGTTCTTCCAATTGAGTTTTCACCTGGTCTGGGTTTCCTATGATGCAACGTCTTCTATTTTTGCTAATCTTCTCCATTTCTTCTTCCGTATAAGAATAATTTTTGGCCGCCTCCAAAGAAGGTACACGTGTATCAAGACCTTTTTCCACACGAAGTAACCAGAGATCCTGGCTTTTTGCAAGCTCCTCTGCCTCTTCTTCTGTTTCTCCACAAACAACAAATATACAAACATTAACCATTGGTTCGTTCATATCCGAGTCTTTGAATCGCTCTCTATAGGTAGCTATGGATGCCCTTCCGTGATCAGGGTTGATGAAGTGACCAAAAGTGAAGCCTGTTCCGTTTAGTGCTGCATGTTTAGCGCCTCGCTCAGTCAAACCGAGTACCCATAGATCCGGTTGATGTTCCGTATTCGGACGTGCTTTTACTCCATAGAATCGGTCATCTTTAGGAGTGGTTTGTTGTAAAAATTGTTTCAGCTCTTTCACTTGCCTGGAAAAAGAACTGAGTGGCTTTTCAAAACCATCAGTGAGGGCGAGCCTTGTCTTTGGCCCACCACCTGGGGAACGGCCCAGTCCAAGATCTATTCTTCCAGGAAAAAAAGCTTCAAGCATACGGAAATTTTCGGCTACTTTCAGTGGGCTGTACTGTGGAAGTAAGACACCACCGGAACCGACCCGTATGGTTGTTGTTGATTGGGCAATCATGGATATAAGTATCTCAGGAGACGTACTGGCCAGACCATTAGTATTGTGATGCTCAGCCACCCAATATCTATGAAATCCTAATTTTTCTGTGTATTTAGCTAATTCCACTGATTGTTGTAACGCTTTTTGAGCAGCCTCTCCCTCGGATATCGGGCTTTGATCAAGCACACTTAATTTCAATGACAGCTCACCTTTCCTTTATCTGTATACATCGGCCATAATTTGTTTTAGTATTTGCATCTGTTCTTCAAATAACAATTTATATCGTTTCTTTAATACATCAAATTCTTCTTTGCCGTCATCCGTAAGATAATACCAGTACACTTTTTGTCTTTTCTTATCATGTGATTTGTAATCTTCCTTACGGTATAATAATCCTTGCTCTGTCATTTCATGTAGGGTATCAAGTAATGTAGAAGGTGCGGGTATCCAATTTTTCGTAAGTTTTTTGAACTCTGCTTTAAAGTGTTCACTGATCATTGGCTGATGAACTTGTAACAGGTGCATGATATAAAACTTCGTAAATTGCGCGGCACTCATGTTTAAAGCGAATCGTTTCGGATTGTTTTTATGAGACAAAATCATCCACCCCTTGTCATAAAATGGTCTTTCTATCATTTTACAACAAAAGATGGATGAATTGTCCAATCATACGCACATTCGTTCGCTTAGATGTTGTTTTTTTATTTTTTATTCGGAGTTACTACTAAGTTTGAAGTAGAACTTATTTACATACTTGAAAGGCAATTTTCCCGAAATTTTTAGAGTCCTGAATGTATTCAAAAGCTTCTTTATACTGATCCATTGTAAATATCTTATCTACTTGTGGTTTTATTTTGTATTCACTAATAAAACGAAGCATCTCCCGCAATTCCTCTGCACTCCCCATCGTCGATCCAAGCAAGTTGTACTGTCCATAAAAGAATTGACGGATGTTGATGGTCACTTCATCCTCTGTTGTAGAACCGAACGTGACAATGGTTCCTCCCTTGCGTACAATTTCCAATGATTTATTGAAAGTGGCGTTCCCAATCGTTTCAATAAGCAAGTCGACTTGTTCAGATGCCAACGCTTTCTTCCAGTCTTCTTCTGTTGAAATAGCTACATCTGCTCCAAGCTTCAAGGCTTCCTCTTGTTTACTTTCTGATCGGGAGGTCACAATGACTCGTGCCCCGATCGCTTTCGCAAACTTCAGGCAAAAGGTAAGGACTCCACTGCCAATGCCCGGCAGCATGATTGTTTGATCCGCTCGTAGATTCCCTCTTGTAAACAAGGCTCGATAAGCAGTCAATGCCGCTAGGGGAAGCACACCTGCTTCTTCAAAAGACAAATGCTCTGGTTTTTGCTCAAGATGATCCTCTGTACACGTGTAATATTCTGCAAAGGTCCCATGATCAGGAAGACCGACAATTTCAAATCCTTCAGGAGGGGCATCACTGTTTCTCTGCCAGCCAAGACCAGGATTGACAATGACCTCGTCTCCTTTTCGAAACTTGGTGACGTTCTTCCCTACGGTTTCTACAGTACCCGATGCATCTGAACCGGGTATTAAAGCAGGGTCATCCGCTTTATGACGTTTCGTAACTACTGCCAAATCTCTCCGGTTCATTCCTGCTGTATGTACTTTTACTCTTACTTCATTGTCTCTGATTTGTGCCTCCGGTATCTCGCTTACTTTCAAACCTTCCAGCCCCTCTTTTCCTTCGTGAACAATTGCTCTCATGCTTACCTTCTCCCTTCCTATTACAATTGTCTTTAGTCTATCAATAAGTGCTTGGAACTCAAAATAAACCGCACTAAAAAACTCCTTTCTGCATCCACAGAAAGGAGTTTTTTTACGATTATAAAATTAGTCAACGAGTACTTGGACTTTAACCGTTTTTCTACCGAAGTCAAGAGCATCTTCACGGGAAGGCATGAAAACATCAATACGGTTGCCGTTGATGGCACCGCCGGTATCTCCAGCGATTGCAGTTCCATAACCTTCGACATATACTTTAGAGCCAAGTGGAATGACATTCGGGTCTACAGCGATAACTTTTTGGTCTGGGTTCGCACGCAGGTCAATTCCGGTAGCTGTGACACCACTGCACCCTGTGCAATAAGCCGTATAAGCTGTGGCTTCAGCGGTAAATTCTTTAATTACATCGTTACTTGTATCCTGACTTGTGCTTGTTTGAGTTGCTGTTGATGTGCTATTGCTGGAATTACTGCTGGAACTATTGCTTGAGCTGCTGTTTGAGCTCGGAGCTGATGTTTGTACAGCCTGTCCATCAACTTTGAACTGGTCGCCAGGATGAATGAGGGTGGAAGTCAGGTTGTTCCACGCCATCAGTTGATCCACTGAGATATTGAATTTTTGAGAAATGGCGTACAACGTGTCTCCAGACTTCACTGTGTAAGTGGATGTGTTGGAAGACGTAGTAGAAGAAGGTGTGCTGGATTTAGACTCGCCTGCTACTGTTAATGTTTGGTTAGGATAAATTAAATTTGATTGTAAACCATTCCATGCTTTCAAGTTCTGAACAGTGACGTCATATTTTTGGGAAATTCCCCAAAGTGTATCCCCTTGATTGATTTTATATTCCGTTTCGTGGGCACTTGCCGTAGTGGCGAATGCTCCCGTTAATGCGACAGTTGCTACAACAGAAAATACAGTTTTTTTCATGAAATTCTGCCTCCTCTTGATTGGTCGATCCCTATGTATTTAGGTGATCCGTTCACAATTACAAGATTAACAGAATCTCAGGATAAATTAAGAACAAACAAGCAACAGTTTAGTTGCAAACATAACATCCATGTTTCACAGCCATTACAAAAGGAGCATTTGTACCGCGAAACGGCCAAAAATGCCCTTCTTCTGCTACCCTTCGTCAACATTCAACAAAGCGGAGGTTTGCCTATTCATAGATTTTTTTACCCGAAAATGATAGAAAAAAACATATTCTAGCGAAAAAAAGCACAGATCCACTGGAATCTGTGCTTTTGTCTCATCCTTATTTAGCTGCTACTTGCTTTTGAACTTCCGGGTCATTCAAGAACTCATCATACGTCATTTCTTTATTGACAATCTTTCCATTAGGCGTAATTTCAATAATACGATTAGCAATGGTCTGAATGAATTCATGGTCGTGGGAAGCAAAAATGACCGAACCTTTGAAATTGATCAATCCTTTGTTCAAGGATGTGATGGACTCAAGATCGAGGTGGTTGGTCGGTTCATCCAAAAGAAGAACGTTTGCTTGAGAAAGCATCATTTTAGAAAGCATACAACGCACTTTCTCTCCACCTGAAAGGACATTCGCTTTCTTAAGCGCTTCTTCTCCGGAGAACAGCATACGTCCAAGGAAGCTGCGCAGGAACGTTTCTGTTTCATCTTCTGGTGAATACTGACGAAGCCACTCGACAAGATTTAAATTCGAACCTTCGAAGAATTCCGAGTTGTCTTTAGGGAAGTAGCTTTGAGATGTCGTTACACCCCATTTATAGGTTCCCTCGTCCGGCTCAACCTCTCCCATAAGGATCTGGAAAAGAGTCGTTTTTGCTACTTCGTTTGATCCCACAAGGGCCACTTTATCGTCTTTATTAAGGGTGAAGCTGACATTGTCCAATACTTTCTCACCATCTACCGTTTTCGAAAGGTTTTCAACTGTCAGCAAGTCATTACCAATTTCACGTTCCGCATTGAATGCAATATAAGGATACTTTCTGGAAGATGGTTGAATATCATCCAGCGTAATTTTATCGAGCAGTTTCTTACGGGAAGTCGCTTGTTTGGATTTGGAGGCGTTGGCACTGAAACGTGCAATGAACTCTTTCAAATCCTTAATTTTCTCTTCTTTTTTCTTATTCTGTTCGGAAGCCATTTTTTGCGCTAATTGACTGGACTCATACCAGAAGTCATAGTTTCCGACATAAACCTGGATTTTTCCAAAGTCAAGGTCTGCGATATGTGTACAGACATTGTTCAGGAAGTGACGGTCGTGGGAAACCACAATGACTGTATTCTCAAAATCAATCAAGAAGTCTTCCAGCCATTGGATCGCTTTAATGTCCAGGTGGTTGGTCGGCTCATCGAGAAGAAGGACATCCGGGTTTCCGAAAAGCGCTTGTGCAAGTAGAATCTTCACTTTCTCTGATCCTTGCAGTTCACTCATCTTCTTATCATGGAGGTCTTCCCCAATGCCTAAACCTTTTAATAGACGGGCAGCGTCAGAATCCGCTTCCCATCCATTCATTTCAGCGAATTCGCCTTCCAGTTCCGCCGCACGCATGCCATCTTCTTCTGAGAAATCGCCTTTCATATAGATGGCATCTTTTTCTTTCATCACTTCATATAGACGTGTATGACCCATAATAACGGTTTCAAGCACTTGATATTCATCATATTCGAAGTGGTTCTGTTTCAAGACGGCCAAACGCTGGTCTTTTTTCAAACTTACATCACCAGTCTGCGCCTCGATCTCACCGCTCAGAATCTTCAAGAATGTAGATTTGCCTGCACCGTTCGCACCAATGAGGCCATAGCAATTCCCCGGTGTGAATTTTATATTTACGTCTTCAAACAACTTTTGGTCGCCGAATCGAAGACTTACATTGTTTACTGTTAACATGTGATAATCCTCCAGTACTCTCGTTTCTTTACCATAGAAATTATATCATTCTTCAGCGTTGTATGATAGCCGTCGGCAAGATTAAAAATATCCGCGTTCTCTACCCCACTCAAGAAATAAATCATAGTCTTCATATACCTTTTTCTCATAATGGTCGGCCCAGACACAGAGTTGCTGGCGGAACCTCTTCTTCTCTGACCCAACCGCTTCCATGATGCTGTCTTCACTATGATAGTCAAGTACACCTTCAGCAATATCCACATCAGCCCTTGCATGGATTTTCGCACTCACTTTAGCCATTATCTTTACTGTCTTTTTGACAGACTTAAGCTCGAGTAAATGCTTCTCTTTCACATCTTTGGAAAAGGGAGAGCGTTCCCGCACATAAAAATCCTTTCCATCCATGGTGAAAAAGCCGAGAAAAGGATCGGAAAGGTGGTGCATCGCCTGTTGCGTGTGAATGACTCTCCTTCCCTGATGTTTGTGATCATTCCAAAATGTCTCATCATAGGGAAAGAAATAAGCAGGTATTGGGGTTCGTGCTTCTTTTGCTTCAAGGATGATATCATCCTCATGGTCCTCATTACATGAGCCTTCAATAAGAATGTAATACCTTTTCAAACCAGTCGATCCAATTCCCGCTCCTGTCTTTTTGACTACATCTTTGATCCGGTAATAATCCTTCGCCTTCTTTTTCTTTCCATCCAGCGAATGATAATAGTCGTCCCACGCTCTTTCTAACAATCGTCTCTCGTGTTTAGGAACAGAAGTCAGCTTGTCCTTCCCTATATCAAAAGATCGTATGGAATCATGGTTGATGATGGTCTGCTTTTCCAGTTCGTGTGACAAGCTTCTTTGCTCCGCTTTTTTTATCGCTTTTTTGACAGGCCCTTTTGTGGATTCTTTCGTGAATTGAACTTTTTCAGGACTTAATTCACGATCATGATAGGCTTGCATTTGTTTTACGTAGGTTTTCAAATATCGCTGAACCATCTCATCCTTAGCCTCCTCATCATATGAAAGGGAGTTCATCATCAGGCGAATACTAACGACCATCCTTAAGACGTCATAAAGATAAGACCCAAGATAACCTTCATCGAAGTCATCCACATCGAAGACAATCTCTTTGTTTTCATTTTGGAAGACACTGAAATTATTGAAATGTAAATCTCCCATGATCCATGTCGGTCTGTCCGCCGGTGTATGGAAGGTAAATGGCAGCTCTGTCGTATCATGAAAGAACAAATAGGCACTTCCTCTAAAAAAGCTGTACGGATCTTCTTTCATTTTACTGTACTTCTTTTTACGCTCTTTCTCCGTCAATCCCATTAAATCCTCATCAAACTTGTCTAAAACGGTAGAAAGCGAATCCTTTCTCAATCGTTGTTTGGTTTCACGCATCTGTTTTATTTTTGGGTCCATCATCTACCCTCCCTTGAATATAAGAAAAAGCGATTGCCTTAGAAGCAATCGCTTTTTTTATTATGACTCTGCTTTATAGTACAAACTATTGTTCTCTACAACTTGCAGTACTTTGTTTTCTTCTTCCATATCACTTCCGCACATTGGACACTTCTTATTATTATTGGTTCTGAAGTTGTCTCTCATCCAACAGTTACAGTCCTCGGAAGTACAAACCCAAATCTTTGTATCTTCTTCTTTAATCTCAGCCTGATTTTTCTTTCCGAAAGCCATCGGCGTAGCCCCCCCCTTTAGAATGTCATGATATAAAAGAGACTGACCTTCAAAAGCCAGTCTCTTTCTATTTTTTATTATAGTTTCGTGACGTTTGCAGCTTGTGGTCCGCGATTGCCTTCTGTCACTTCAAACTCTACAGCTTGACCTTCTTCTAGAGACTTGAAGCCTTCTTCGTTGATCGCGCTGAAGTGTACAAATACATCATCTTCACCTTCAACCTCGATAAAACCAAAACCTTTTTCCGCGTTAAACCACTTCACTGTACCTGTTTTCATAGGGATGGATCCTCCAATGTTTCAAAAATTAATATGCGTTTTGCAATAAAGAAAAAATCACATATTATAAAAAGTACCAATAAGATTGATCACTCTTTATAATAGGTGATTGGAAGTGCGAACTTCTGAATATTGGTAAATTTTATCCTTTTATACACTATACTATGACTCACCGGTGAAGTCAAGCAGAGCGCGCGATTAACCGTTACACGACTAGTATATACAGTGAGAAGGCGAATTATTCCATTCCGTCAAGAACTTTCTATAATGGCACATGCGATTCGTTTCCCTGCGTTTCCGCTTGGCTGGGACTGGTAGTCATCAGGTCCTTCATGGATAATTACTGATTTTCCAATGATGTCTTTCACCTTAAAGCGATCCGTAAAAAAAATCATCCTTGCTCTTCCTTGATTGGAAAACAACACAGGAAAGTCGCCTGCATGATTCCCATGCGGCTGATCGTCTGGATTCCAGTGACCACCTGCAGAGACGAAAGGGTCTTTGCCATCCCCAATTTCGCATACCCCTTTTTCATGAATGTGAAATCCATGAGGTCCAACCTGTTTGCCGTTTTTTGTTTTCTTAAAGTCAGGCAGTCCTTCTACCTGGACGAAAATTTCGACCCCGTAGGGCATTTGGTAAAATTGGATGGTTCCTTTCAGATTAGGAGCAAGTGGACTGCTTAAAAATTTTGCCTGCGCCGTTTCAGAAGCATACGTTTGTCTGTACGGACCGTTTTGGATATACAATGAATAAAATCCTCCTTACTTTTTATGATGCTGACCTCCGCTTCCCCTTCATACCAATAGCAGTGGCACAACAAATCCCCCTGTTCCGAGGAGGAGGAAGAAATCCTTAGAAGAGGGGGATGCTGATGTATTACCTTATGTGCGAATGGACTCATTTAGAACTTTGGAATTTTTGAAAGGACCCTTTCAAGATCCTTGACGTTTTCTGGTCGTTCAAGATGAGACTGAATCTGTATAAAGTGATCCGCTGCATCTTCTTTCCATATGTTCATACATTCCATGTATCTTCTTTTCCACAACTCTGTATAATGATCGACGACTAGAGATTCAAGCGCATCCAATTGTTTTTTCAATTCAATAGTAAGGATGGCTGACATCGATTCCCGCATGTCTTCCTTCTCATTTCTTTCAAAGAAAGCTTTAGGATTTCTGAACAATTTACGCAGTTGCGCTTTTTCTTTCTCATGAATGTCAACTTCCCCACTGAGAATAGGGAGAGGAAAGCTTCCTTCTTCTATCCCTGACAGTTGAAGAGTGGGACGAATTTTGTATAGCTCACTTTCGATACGCTCTTTGGTTTGATTCACTAACTGGTCCATGAAGTGCTCCATACGCACGCAAACCGCTTTGACTTCCTGAAGCATTTCAAAACTCAATTCCTCAAGAAGCTGTTTCTGAGCCACTTTCAATGACTCCTTTTCGTCTCCTTGGTTCTGAATGGTTGCTGGATTGAAGTGCCGCTTGAACAAATCATTGAAATTAAGCATCATTCGTTCATGAACAAAGTGAATCTGTTTATTGGCTTTGTTCTGTATGGCATCTTCTGCACCCTGGTCGAAATTCTTTTGAAGACTTTCAGAGATATGGTGGTGTTCTTTTTTACTCTTTTCTATTTCTTCAAGGCGCTCTTGGTCGTTCAGTTTACTTGCAGCGATGAAGTTCTCAAGCACCTGTCTGACACTCTTAATATCCTCATTGATTGCATGAATCATGATCTCTGAAAGGTCTTCATGCAGGAAAGAGTGAAAGCTTTCTTCAAAAGCTTGAATACCTGAATCCTTTTCCGCTCCTCCCATCTTCTCTTCCAGAGCTTGCAAACTTGAGAGGGAGAAAAGTTTAGGGTGACGAATTTGAAATTCGTTCAATTGACCTTTCACATAACTTTCCACCTGTTTTCGTTCCTCTTCGGATGAGGCCAAATCAGCTGCATTAATAAGGAAAAACATCTTATCCAGACTGAAACTATCCTTCACACGGCCTAATTGCTTAAGGAAGGCTTGATCAGCATAGGAGAATGGATGATTGTAATAGGTAACAAATAAAACCGCATCCGAATCCTTGATGTATTCAAAACTCACATCTGTATGACGCGCATTGACAGAATCTGCTCCGGGTGTATCGACGAGAGTCACTCCCTCTTGCGTCCACGGACAGTCATAGAAAAGTTCCATAGATTCGATGAAACAGGATTTCTCTTCTTTGGAAACATACGAAGAAAATTCATCCCATGAGACATCGATGCGTTTCCCTAGATTGTTTTTCATACTCGGATAACCGTCTATGAAAGCGCGTAAGAACGAATGTTTCTTATGGTCAAGCGGCTGCCAGTCCGTTTCATTCAAGCTTTTAGTTTTCGCATGAACATCTTCTAATGTGGAAGCGCTGAGATTAAGGGATTCAAGAATGGGAGATAAATCTTCAAACATCTCTTCTTCTGTCTTAATATAAGCGTCAATGGACCGATCTTTCTTATCTGAGCGGGGTGGCGAAATTTTATTGATCGTCGCTGTCGTCGGATTAGGCGAAACAGGGAGCACCAAATCTCCAAGCAAAGCGTTAGCAAAACTGGATTTTCCTGCACTGAATGCTCCAAATAAGGCAATCGTAAAATACCTGTCATCCAGGCGGTCCCGTTTTTTCTTCAATTGACTATATAAGCGCTTAGTCCCTTCCAGGGAATGGATGTTTTCCAGCGTTTCATCCGCCCTGTGCAGGGCCTCTTCAATGGAAGAACCACTGTTTTTAGAAGGCGCGGGATGAGGCGGAAGGTCTTCTTCTTCAACGGCCGATGATTCAATCCGAATTTCATCCACATTTTTATGAACGAGTTTCTCTTTTCGTTGCTTCCAGGATTCACGGATCCCTGCAGCATTTTCTTCCGACCTACCTTTTTCCAGATACTCATCTAGGTGGTGACGGTAGTTTTTAATCCTTTCATTCAGTATTTCCAATTGTTTATCTATTTCCTGTATGTTATCAGCCGCTTCAAATACTTCTCTGTGCTGATCTGCCATTGCTTGTTGACTGGACGCTATAGCCCGAAGGAATAATTGCTTCCATTCTTGTATGAAGCGTCTCGTTTCCTTTTGGATATCTTTGGCCACATCATCGGTATAGCGTAAAACATAGGAACCCGTGACAGACGCGCCTCGTTCGACAAGAGCATGTAAGCGTTCCTTCGGGTAATGAAAAGCCTCTTTTTGAACCTTTTCAAGCAGGTTCTCATCGCTCACTGAATAATGTTCCATCAGCTGAACCATTCGTTCACGAAGTGGCCAGTACAGGTTTTTCTCCACAGACTCTGTAAGCTTCTTATAAAACGCTTCCTCTCTTGCCAACCGTTCTTCTTCTGTTTTCTTTTGTGTAAACAGAATACCTACCTTAAAGTCCGGTTGTACCGACTCTAAATAAGCCTCCGCATATTCACGGAGGGAGCTCGGCATAAGATAAGCGTTTGATATGAATTGACTGACTCTTTCCTGAAAATCTGCTTCCGCCTTTTCATAAAGAACTTGCTGTTCTTCAAGCTCTTTAAGATGAAAAGGGCTTTGTTTGATCGTTTCTTCCCATTTTTCCTTTTCTTCTCGAAGTTGGGCCATCTCATTTTCAATAAGATCCGAATACTGCCTCACCGCTTCTTCAGCGAGCCACTTCACCTGTGTATCCGCTTGTCTCTCCAATTGGGAGGATGAGAAAAGCGTACGGAAATCCTTCTTCAACGTTTGAAACTCATTGAAAGGAAGAGAATAATCTCTTAAAGATGTAAAATAGATTTCTTCAGGAGAGATGCCCCACTTCTCAAAGGCGTTTGTTACTGTTTTTTGATAGGCTTCAAAGGAAAGTTCTCGTTCTACATGTTTATCCACCTGGTTGATGACTACGGAAAAAGGCGTCTGACGTCTTTGCATTTCCAGTAAGAACGTGAGGTTCACTTCAGACTGTACATGGTTATAATCCATGACATAATACATGTAATCCATTAAATGAAGAGAGGATTCAGTGATCAACCGATCGGCGTCATTCGTTGAATCCACCCCGGGTGTATCGACAATCGACACATGGGAAGGCAGGGACTTTCCTGGTTGTGAGATTTCAAGTCCAGTAATTTTCTCTCCATCTTTACAGAGCGCCTTGATGGTTCCAAGATCAATCTCTGCATCATAACGGACGATCGATCCATCCTGGAAATAGACAAGCGTATAAGGATCGCCTGTCTTCAAGCGGACAATATTCGCACTGGTGGGAATAGGGCTTGAAGGGAGAAGATCATTTTCTAATAATGTATTGATCAGTGTCGACTTTCCAGCTGAAAAATGACCAGCAAAGCCGATGATCATTTCTTCTTGAATCAATTTTTCATACAAATCCAATACTTTCTCTTTTTGGTCTTCATCCCCTTGATCTTTTAAAAAAGCGTATAAATTCTGAATTTTATCAATGCTTAGATCTGTCAAATGGCTCATGTCTTGTCTCCTTTGCCGTACAATATCCTCCCTCATTCTACTCTTAAGAGCTGTGTTTACTCAAGGGGGAGATACTTAAAACGATGGAGTATCCATATAGGGAATCGTTTCATCCGTATCCAATGCCCCATGAATCCTACCAGGAAGAGAAGGGCTCCCATTCAGCCAATCCTTAAATGAGATCCTGGATGGTACCGTATCTCCACCGAGTCCAAAATGAAGAGTCAATGATGCAGGACTGTAGCAGGCTGTGTGAATGGTACCGCTCCATTGTTTATAGCCATGAGAAAAGATGGGTCCGTAAGAATCATTTAATAAATGAAAAGCCTCTAATCCATTAAGAACATAGGCTTGACGGCTTTTGAGGTCATCCAGTCTCTCGTGTGTGTCTGATAGATGCCTGCGGTTTTCCTTAGCCATTTCAGTGAAATGATTGGTACAAGCCGTCCCCTCCTTTACACTAACCCCTCGAGGAGACCCTTCAATGATTTTAGACGTGCCTCCCGCATCAAAAACGACATAGTTAAACGAGTGTCTATGAGGAAGTTTTTTTAAAAGGTGAACCGCTTCCCTGGTCGTTTTACATGTTTCTAAGACCATTCGTGTCAGTAAACAACATATAAAGCCGTCTCCGGGATGAATTCTGTTCACGAAATTATACCCAATACACAGACCATGTTCGTTCATGCCGTCAGTGCGTCCTATAATCCGCTGTGATGGTCCGATGCTTGCATATCCATCCTTGGGTTGAAACAAAACTAAGCGCCCCTCATACGTTGTGGGGTGGTAATCATAATTTCTCGCAAAATATCCGTTTCCCGTTAAAATGGAACAGCCCGAACCTTCCCAATCCTGCTGATACCCACTGTATTCATGAATGACTTCAGCCAGCGGCCACTGTAATCCTTCAGCAAGGCCTCTAAGCTCTTCAAAGAGACCTTTGCAATAAAAGTCCATTTGTTCCTTAACTACTTTAATGTCAACATCATAGCGAAGCTTTGAGCGTTTTCGTCTTTGTTCATGATGTTTATACAACAGCGTACGTTTTAAACGCTCTCCTTGTACGTACCCGAAGTCATCATGTCGACCGCGAAAAGCGATCAGCTGAGAAAAAAAAGGTTTCATTTTCCTGCCCACATCTTATGCAGCTCGGGATGATGGAGGATATGGTTGTGATCGACTCCTTGAATGATGTCGACCTCAACATTCCACTGCTCCTTCACATACCGTTTGAACTTGTCGTGTAAGAGAACCTCATCCTCACTCCCCACATAAATGGACACTCGATCTTTTATATCAGTCAATAAATGGGAAGGGATTTTTTCGAGAAACCTTGAGATGAGGAGGCGGAAGCTCAGCGTTAGTTTTTCACTTTTATTAAACTCATCCGGAATTTCCGCAACTGTCCGATTATTGAACCGATGGATATTCATCTTATACAAAGTCATGAGTAGCATGACTTTTTTGTCGAACACCGTATAATCAACATCGGTTCGATCGGTAGACTGCTCTGTCGCATCATCATGGTAGACAGGCAGAGTAGGATGAAAAAAGGGAGCGATAAATAAGTATTCGCTCGCTGCACTGTTGTTTTTTTTAATCAACCTTAACAAGTTCGCGCATCCCATGGAGTGTCCGGCCAGGGTGATTTTTTCATAGCCTTTCTTTTCAATGAAATGAATGAAATCAAATAAATCGTCATCATACTGGCCTATATATTCAAGGTCCCCTCTCCTTGGACTCTGATCGTATCCCCTTAATACAGGAAAATAAATGTCAGCTTCACGGAGACATTGATCAGCAAACGCTTCATGATGATGATACTCAGCGGTGATTCCATGGACCATAATAATGGCTTCTTTGGATGATGGTCTCTCCTTGAGGACTGTATATTGCAAACGTGTGAAATCTCTTGTCATATAACCAGACCACTTGGCGTCTGTCATTGTCTCCATCCCTTTCTTTGCAAGTACGTTTTAAACTCAGGCACTTTCCATTCTTCCATGAATTTATATTCTATGGATTTCATGTAGTTCTCAGAGAGGTATTTCAACCCTCCGCGATGAATTTCTTCTGCATAATGGAAGGGAGGTGCAATCTCCGCTTTCTTTTCTATGACAGTGAACGAAAGAGCCTGAAAGGTGATTCCATCGTCTCCAGTCACATGAACAATCGTTGGTCTATAGACTCTCGTTTCCACCCCTTCTCTTTGATATAAATATTCGCGTGCCTCCTTTCCAACTTCATAGACCACCCCTTCTACGTGATCCCCGGGATGTTCAGTAATATCGGCTCTTGAACCGTCTTCAAAATGAGTGGAAAAGGCGAGCCTGTATCCATTGAGCTCTCCCTTTCCTTTAATAGATGTAAAGAGATGGTCTACTCCGTGGTCGCATAGCCTGGAATTGTCCATACATGAACCATAGGCAAAATAATGAAGGCGATCTTTTTGAATATAGCGATGGACCTTCCAATCGTGATTATGGACAGCTTCACCTTTAGCTTCACGGGGCCAGTAATAGACAAACGCTTCAGAAACTCCATGAGGTGTGGAAACTTCACTCCTCTCACGTACAAAATAAGGGTCCTCCGAAAGAGTAGAATAGCCTTCTAACTGATCCAACTCCTTCAGTAATGACGAGGGAATCTCGTATAATTCTCCATAAGTAATCTCCTCTTCACTCTTCACTAAAAGCGGATAATAAGAATGGCCAGTATATAACTTTCCTTTCACAAAAGCTTGTTCTGAGAGACATGTTGCTTCTTTCATAAAATGATGATTCTCCTGGTTTTTGCATAGAGAACCGTAAACAAAAACGTTCATTCCATTGTTCCTCCTACTACAGATCTTTAGCTGATAAAAAGTTCTTCGTAGATCTTGCATGAATCACTGCGTTTTGTACGGCTGTTTCCACCGCTCTTACAGCCATGACACCAAGGCTGTTATAATCACAGGAAATTTTTCCTGATCCCATAAAAAACAATGTATCGCCATCCACAAACGTATGGGAAGGACGAATGGTGCGTGCAAGTCCGTCATGGGACATGGCCGCCAGTTTATTTGCTGCTGGTTTATCTACAATTGCATTTGTAACGACCGCACCAATGGTCGTATTCCCTCGAAAACGGTTCGTCCTCCCTTCCAAAACTTCATCCATCATCACATCTTCACTATTTAAGAAGGTTCCCTTTTTCTGCATACCGGCGATTATTTGACCGGTTTCCGGGTTGACGACATCACCAAAACAATTAACGGCGACGACAGCTCCCACTTTCACGTTTCCGATTTGAATGGCAGAGTACCCTAACCCACCTTTCATACTGAAAGAAGGTCCTTTTCCTTTTCCGACGGTCGCCCCTGCACCTGCTCCGAAATTCCCCTGTTTTAAATGGGAATGATGAAAAGCAGATGCTGCAGCTTCATACCCCATTGTAGCATCCGGGCGCATGTCCTGGCCGTCCTCTCTTAAGTCAAACAAAATTGCCCCAGGTACAATGGGAACTCGAGTTACTCCGACATCAAAACCGACTCCCGCCTCTTCCAAATATTTCATTACTCCTGTACCGACCTCAAGACCAAAAGCACTGCCTCCAGCCAGAAATACGCCGTGAATATGGTCGACGAGGTTTTCGGATTTCAACGCATCGGTCTCTCGTGTACCAGGAGCACCGCCCCGGACATCGACACCTGCCGTGGCCCCCGCTTTATTCAGGATGACTGTACACCCTGTGTGATGATCTTCACTTTCTTTTTGTCCAAAAAAGAATCCTTCTATATCAGTAATTTCAATCTCCTTCACTTAAAACCACTCCTTCTAAAGGTTTGCTGTATTCTATTTGTGGGGAAACAAGAGGATAGATGAGGAGGTGTAAGAATGGAAAACAATCAAATAACCGTACACGGCCATGTTCAAGGCGTCGGTTTCCGTGCAGCTACCAAACAAATCGCTGAACAAATAGGTATTTCAGGATGGGTGAAAAACCAACCTGACGGCACCGTTCTTATTGAAGCGGAAGGGGAGCATGGGAAACTACAAGAGTTTATAAAAAAAATCGATGAAGGTCCTACACCTTTTAGTAAAGTCGAAGCTCTCGACGTGAAGAATAAGGATATAATCAACCATTATAAAAAATTTAAAGTTGTACAATGAAGATGACCGCATCCCTGCGGTCATCTTTTTTTCTTTTTACTTTTGATGCATTGGACGAACAATGACTTCATTTACATTCACATAAGAAGGCTGGGTCACAGCATAGGAAACGGCGCGGGCAATGTCATCCGCTTCCAGAGGGTCCATACTACGGTTTTTGAACATTTCAATGACATCTCCGTCGGTAATGTGGTCGGTAAGCTCCGTATCCACTGCCCCAGGAGAAACATTGGTTACACGTACACCTGATTTCGAGAGTTCTTTTTCCATACCCATCGATAGGGCTTTCACAGCATATTTTGTCGCGCTGTAAACGGTACTGGATGGAAAGACTTCATGTCCCGCAACGGAAGAAACATTGACGATATGGCCGGACTCCTGTTCAATCATTGTAGGAAGACTTGCATGGATGCCATACAACACCCCTTTAATATTGACATCGACCATCTGCTCCCATTCATCTACATGATCATTCTTTAAGAAGGAGAGCAACATGACTCCTGCATTATTGATGAAGAGGTCCACCGTGTTGAACGCTGATTTCGTTTCGGAAACAAGCTTCTCAACATCCTCTCGTTTCGTTACATCTGTTTCTATTACTTTCGCTTCTACATTGTATTGTTCAGTAATTTCCTCTGCTAATTCATTTAACTTCTCTGCTCTTCGGGCGGCTAATACGACATTTGCACCTTCATCCGCTAAATGATGAGCAATGGCTTTGCCGATGCCGCTGCTTGCCCCTGTTATAATCGCTGTCTGGTTTTTTAGTTTTGTCATAATTTATGTCCTCCCTTGTTATGATTCCTTTTCTATCTACCCTGCATAAAGAAAAAATATTCACACAAGAACCAACTGACCCCTGATGAGGGCTTTACCCTTCCAGATATTAAGCAAATGAAATCTTTGATTCAGATGTGCTTTTGGACGGTTGGCTGCTACATCAAACCACTCCCTCTACCTCTTTTACTACAGGGATCTCTTGAAAGTAATTCTTCAACAAAAACTATCTTTAGGGAACAAAGAAAGGCTGGTATAAAAAAGACCGCCTCTTAGGTTAAGAGACGGTCTGGTTATGATACTTATTGTTCTTCAAAGAACTTACGGTTAATCTCGATGTATGGAGTTTCTTCTTCTGGTACCTCGTCTTCGATATAAATCGCTTCAACTGGACACACCGCTTCACACGCACCACAATCTATGCAAATCGCAGGGTCGATATAAAACATATCTTTCCCTTCTTCGATACAATCAACTGGGCACACATCCACGCATTCACCAGCTTTTTCATCTTTACAAGGGGATGTGATTACAAATGCCATATCTATTTCTCCTCCTTTTATAGAATTTCGTGTGCTTATAAAATACTATTCACCCTTACCGGCTAAGATAAACACCACAATATACTATAACGATTTTGATAAAAAATCGCAATTCCCGTAGTGGTTCGACCTTTTTCGCATCGAACGAAAAAAGAAAGGGGAAGAATGGAATCAGTCTTCCCAAATTCGTTCGACTGTATATTCTCCTCCTTGTTTTTGCACAAGAAAAACATCTGGACGGGAGAGACGCTTCCATTCATAAAAACCGATTTCACGGTTATATTTCTGCAATAATAAGGCGAGCAAATTCCCATGAGTAACAAGGAGAACGTTTCCACAATCCTCATTTTCAAGTTCATCAATCAGCGAAAGGACACGTTTTTTCGCTTCAGAAGAGGATTCTCCTCCCGTTAGTTTCAGTTCAGGGTCGACGAACGTATCATGCAGGACTTCTTCCCAATCATCCAGTGGTTCATGGCTTAGGACACGCTCCTCTAAACGTTCATCCATTTCGATGGTCACATTATTTTTTCTGGCGAAAGGCTTGATCGTTTCAATCGCCCGTAAATAAGGGCTTGATAAGATACGATCGATGTTATGACCGTAATTTTCTAAAAAAGTCGCAAGCATTTGGGCCTGTCTGATGCCCGTCTTTGTTAGTGGGGAATCTTCATGTTGACCTTCCGTTTCACTGTGACGCACTAAAAATAATTTCTCCATTGCTACCCATCCTCCCCTTTCCATCACTTATGTCCATTATGGCTGATGGAACGAGTGTTGACAAGGAAAGTTGCAGAAGACATCACTTCCGATAGACGCACTTTCCTCTGTGCCATGTTTCCAGTACTTGTATATCCTTCAACTTTTCAGGTTCTATTTCCTCGGGATGCTTATCTAGTATTAAAAAGTCGGCTTGATAACCAGGTTCTATTTTACCCTTTTCCTTTTCTTTATATTCAAGCTCTGCTGGAGTTTTTGTAAATCCAAGGAAAGAATCCTTTACACTTAACCTTTCCTGAGGCATCCATCCTCCTTCAGGGTTTCCGTTAAGATCTGTTCGATTCACAGCCGTAAACATGGTCGTAAACGGATTCAATGCACCGATGGGCAGGTCAGAACTTAAGGTTATTGGAATGTGCTCTTTCAAAAGGCTTTCAAAAGCATCACAGTAAGGTAGAAGACTTTCTGGTGTCCATTTCCCTTTCTCGCTCCACTCATCCAGAAGGAAAGAAGGTTGTGTTTCAATATAAGGTTTCAACTCTCTCAACCGGGCAATCAAATCGGGAGCTAGTGTCTGGGCATGAATAATCCTGTGTCTTAGGCGTTTAGTAGCTTCTCCTGATTTTTCAAGAGCCGTAATTGCCTGCTCAACAGCCCGGTCGCCGATCGCATGCATAGCGACCTGCATATCATTGTCGCTAGCATATTTAACCATTTCATCGAGCTGTTTCTGAGTATAAATCAAACGACCGTTCTCACTTGGTTGAATGGGATAAGGATTCCTCATAGCTGCCGTATAAAGGCGCTGAGTACCGTCTAGGAAAATTTTGAAAGACCCGACCTTTACTCGAGGTGTCCCCTGACCGGTACGGTGATCATTTTCATCACAATAGGTCTTCATATCCTGGATATCAAATACGTAATGGTGAAGCTGGGCATCGATCGGCAGTTCTTCCTCTTGTTCCAATTCTGTATATGCCTGCCACAACCGCTTATAGGACCCGATAAAGTTAATGTCATCTGTATGGACAGATGTGATGCCATATTCGTTCAAATGAGGCAGAGCTTTCTTTAAGGCTTTTTTTGCATCCTCCGTCGAGCGTCCCCAAAAATGGTGCTTAATGTAATGAACCGCTGTATCTTTGAAACGGCCATTCCAATTTCCATGTTCATCTTTTTCTTTAAATTCATCCGGTTCTTTTTTGAAATTCTCTTCTTCTTTCAATAGTTCCATCGCTTGTTCACTGATGACACATTCATGGCCGTCCTGATGCATGAAGTACATATAGGCATTCACTTGGATTTCATTCAGGTCTTTTGCTGTTAAAAGGTGGTCGATATCGTCAAAGTTTCCATCATTGAAACCTTTTCCGAAAACCCAGTCGTATTGTTCTAGTTCATCATAATGGTTCTCAACAACAGCCTTCATTTCTTCCCAGCTCGTCACTTGCGTAAGGTCTAATTCTTTTTTTAACAACCCGTAACGGAGCAGATGCATATGACTATCACTAAAGGAAGGAGAAAGGACACGTCCCCTCCCATCTATGACATCCTCCTCTCCACTATAAGGTGACTCGTAGATGGCCTCAATCTTCTCTCCTTCTACTTTAATCGCATAAGTGCGGTCACTCTCATAGGTTTGATAGGGCTGGTAGATTCTAACGTTATCCAAAATCATGGCATGCTCTTCCTTTCAAGTATTTTCTAATTACCATTACCCCACTTCATCTTTTAAATAAACATGGGAACAAATCCCTATAGGGAAGATCTTTTAAGAGCTTCACAGCATACTTTTAACCATACAAAAAGCCAGGGAACGCATCCCTGGCTTTTGATCATTTACACTTCTTTGAAATATTCCTTATAGAAACCGCCCATGCGGCCGGAATTATCAATGACAAAGTAAAACTCTTCACTTTCGTTTTTCACATCATATACTTTGCCTGGAGTCAGTACATTGTTCACAACGAATTTTTTTGCATCGTTATGAACGCATTCAATTTGTTTGATGGTTTCATTGTTTTCCCAATTTTTGTGAATCATAGAGCATCCTCCTTGGTTTCTGTGTACCTATCATACAATGAACGAAGGGATGACTCAATATAACAGATGATTAAAATTGATCTTTATACCACTCGGCCGCTGCCCTTACTTCACTTTCTGTCAATTGATGCCCCATACGTTCCCAATGGACAGTTACATTCGCACCAGCCGCCGCTAATAACTCCTCTAAATCTTTTGTTTCTTGAGCTGGACAGATGGGATCATTTTCACCAGCGCCGATAAAAACAGGAAGTCCTGATTGTTCAGGAATTTCAATGCCTCTTCTCGGAACCATCGGGTGAAACAGCATAGCCCCTCGCAAACTTCCTTCGTAATGAAAAAGAAGGCTTCCCGCGATATTCGCTCCATTGGAATACCCGACAGCAATGACCTGCTTACGATCGAATCCATACTCATTACTTGCATCAGCAAGGAAATTATTCAATTCATCCGTTCTTTCAATTAAGTCTTCTTCATCGAAGACACCTTCTCTTAATCGTTTAAAAAAACGAGGCATCCCATTCTCTGATACATTCCCTTTTACAGACAGGATAGATGCATCAGGGTCGATCATCTTAGCTACAGGAAGCAAATCTTGTTCTGTTCCGCCTGTACCATGAAGAAGCAACAAAGTGCGTGCTGAATTTCCTTTTTGGAAGATATGCTTCATATTCATTGTGCTTCATTCCTTTCATTATAATTTACATAATATTTTTATGAGAAACTATCATTTGCTACGTTTATTTTATCTTTAATTCGAGATAATGTCAAAACTCATGTTCTTAGTTTCTTGAACAACCAGGGGAGAAACAGGACAATCATTAATAGACGAATCGTCTGTAAAGAACTAACAATGGCTGGTTCGCCACCCGTTTGTTCAGCCGTGATAGACATTTCTACAAGCCCACCAGGGGCTAGAGCCAAAACAGCAGTCTTTACATCCATAGTCGTCCACCAGCTTAATAAAAAAGCCATCCCTATTCCTATCCCAATCATAGAAATAGCCAAAGCTAAAAAAGCTAAGCAGGTCTTTCCAGCTGAAACAATTTCGCTTAACGATACAGTGTGTCCCAGGTATGTTCCAATAAAAAACTGAGCAAGCGTAAAAAGTATTTCCGGTAAAGGATAGAAGGGGACACCCAATGTCTGTAGTGAACCGATCATAAGCATAGGAACAATGACAAGAGCAGCCGGAACCCAAGCCCTCATCCTCCACCCAATGAAACCCGCTGCCAAGTATAAAGGTAGGGTAAACATAGAGTCATGATTCATCTCTTCCATTACACCCTCAACAACCGTTGTTGAAACAGCGAAATTTCCATGGGTTACGTAAAATGGAATGATAAAAAGAACACTGATTAAACGTAAGGTGTGGAAGATTGTAACAAGCGCGCTATTGCCTTTCATAGATTCGCTGACGGCAATCATGGCTGACAGCCCGCCTGGAGAGCTTCCTACAAGGGCAGTCGTTTTATCTACAGCCCCAAACCTGGCAATGTACAATCCGGCTAATAAGCTGGTGGCGATCATGACTGATGTAAGGACGGTATAAGGAAAGAGATAAGGACCGATCGAACGGAATGTTTCAGCACTGAACGTTAGACCTATCTGAATTCCCAGGAGAACAAAGGCCATGTGTTTTGCTACTGGTACAGTCTTAGAATCTAAAATCGTAAAGGATTTAGCGAGGACAACAAATACAACCGGTCCTAATATCCATGGGATGGGCATGTGTAAGAAATTAAACAAAAGGCCTCCCGGGAATGCGATCAAATAGGTCATTATTATGTTGGAAGGCATAAGGCGGACACCGCTCCTTTCGCGAATGATAAAAGCGAACGAATAACAGAAATACAATAAACCGCTTCCCAACGAGGAAGCGGTTTACCTATTTGTTTTTCACGCCATTTTCGATCATTTCAAAGAGTTGATCTGCCATTTTTTCCACTCCGTATTTTTGCCTCGTGGGAAATAATATGGAGTGGAAAATGAGATCAGCCACCATTTCGCTTTCAATATCCTCTTTCCATATCCCTGATTGCTTCGCAGCCTCAATCCAGTCCAACATTTGGTCATACGTTCCCATGAGGTCTTCGTGGATTTTTGTACGATAGAACAGAGCCAGGGTATGATCGCTGCTCTGCAGTTCCCGGATCATTTGATCGATATGATGGGTTTCTGCATGATCTAGAAAAATAAACAAAAGCTTGTATAGCTTTTTATTTGGCTCTTCCTCTTCCGGAATCGCTTCAATTTGTTGGGTCATCTCTTCCATCATGTTTCTCATATAGGATAGAATGAGGTCTTCCTTATTTTTGAAATATTCGTAGAGGGTGCTTCTGCTCACCTGGAGCTCCGTCGAAAGTTTTTTGAAATGGACCCCGTGGATCCCCTCTTTCCTGAGCAGAGCCCCTGTCTCTTTTAATATTTCCTCTTTTGTAAGAATTCTTTTTCTTCCCAATTCGGTACCTCCTCAAGCTTCCTCCATTATATCATCATCAAAGCTGAGAGGGGCATTCGAAGAGGTTTATTGAAAAAGGTACGTCAAATAACCATATCCTTTTTCTTCCATATCGTCTTTAGGAATGAATCTCAAGGCAGCAGAATTTATACAGTAACGCAGCCCTCCTTGATCTTTCGGTCCATCTTCAAACACATGGCCAAGATGGGAGTCCGCTCGATCACTTCTGATTTCCGTCCGGAACATTCCATGAGATCTATCAACTTCTTCTTTGACCTGCTGTTTTTCAATAGGCTTGGTAAAGCTTGGCCATCCACAGCCTGCATCATACTTATCCTTAGAACTGAACAAGGGTTCGCCTGAAACAATATCCACATAAATGCCCTCTTCTTCATGATCATGAAACTCATTTTGAAAGGGGCGTTCGGTCGCATTTTCCTGCGTGACTTTATACTGGATGTCGGTTAAGCGTTGCTTCAGATCTTCCTGATCCTTTTCATAACTCCAGCGATCTTTAATGAAATCAGCTCGACCGGATCCTTTCTTGTACCGTTTGTAATGAAAACGATTCTTCTTATAATAATCCTGGTGCTTATCTTCGGCAGGATAAAACGTTTCAGCCGGCAGAATTTCTGTAACAATCGCATCCTTGAATTTCCCAGATGCTGCAAGCTCTTCTTTACTCTTCTCAGCCACATGTCGTTGTTTCTCATTGTGATAGTAGATGGCTGTTGTGTAGGAGTGCCCTCGATCAGCGAATTGACCTCCAGCATCAGTGGGATCGATCTGCTGCCAAAACAGCTCAACCAGCCGCTCATAAGGAAAAATGGCGGGATCGAAAGTGATCTGTACGGCTTCCCTGTGACCCGTCTCTTCCGTGATTACCTGCATGTATGTCGGGTTTTCAGTATGCCCGCCTGTGTAGCCTGATACAATGGATTCGATTCCAGGGCGTTCATCAAAGGGTTCCACCATACACCAGAAGCATCCTCCTGCGAATGTTGCATTTTCCAATTGTGTACTCAATATATAACCTCCTAAAGGCATCGGTTTTCATTTTTATATTTGGATATGTACTTATTTTTGCTAACTCTACAAAAAAAATCAAGCTACATGCACAGCCTAAATGTATAATTTAGGCTGTGATGCACCTTGAGAACGTTTTTTTTCTTTCTTATCAAGCACACTTGTGGATTCCCAGTCCTCTGAAACAGACGGTTTGCTGCTGCTTTCGTCTAATGGTACCAGACTCTCATCATCATCATCATCTGGTTCGTTCATGATTTTCATCATATTAATCATGGCAGGAATGTTTTTCAGCATCGGCCCGTATTGCTGCATCATAGGTGCTGCCGATTGCATAGCTTTCAGTGCCGTCTGCATGTGCCCAAGCCATCCAGCTCCTCCAGTTTTTGCAGCTGTCCCTGCGGCACCAAGAGCCTGCGCCCCAAAACCAGTACCTCCACCTCCACCGAGAACTCCCGGGAGCCCAGAGAGTCCAGAGCCGAACCCTGTATTCCCTAAAAAGCCCGGAGCCCCAAAGCCGCCGAATCCCCGGCTTCCCGCATTGATATACGGTGCCATCGAACGCATCATTTGCGGTGCAGCTTGCTGAAATCCTGGGAATTGGCCCATAGGAGGGAAAGGCGGTTGACCTGTCGGAAACATAAAAACCCCTCCGAAACGTTAGAATACTCTAGCATATGCCTTTTTTATGAACTGGTTTGGGCTCCTGTCTCTATGTTCGCAGGCGGTAACGACCAATCCACCGGATCCATTGCATTTTTTAATAAAAACTTATTCGCCTGCGAAAAAGGACGGCTTCCGAAAAAACTTCTATGAGCAGCAAAGGGACTAGGATGAGAGGAAGTCAGTACAAGATGTTTTTCTCGATTGATGAAAGCGCCTTTCTTTTGTGCATGCTTTCCCCACAAAAAGAAGACCACTGGCTTCTTTCTTTCATTCAATGATTGAATGACTGCATCGGTGAATGTCTCCCATCCCAGCCCTCTGTGAGAATTGGCTTCCCCTTCTCTCACTGTCAATACATCGTTTAAAAGTAGGACCCCTTGTTCTGCCCAAGAACGAAGAGAGCCATGGTCCGGGGGTTGTACACCTAGATCCTCCTTCAATTCTTTGTAAATATTGCGCAGGGAGGGTGGAATGCGGTTGCCAGGTCGAACTGAAAAACTGAGCCCATGTGCCTGGTCCTTACCATGATAAGGATCCTGTCCAAGAATGACTACTTTGGTTGACGCATAAGGTGTCGACTGTAAGGCTTGGAAAACTTCATCATAAGCAGGTTGGATGGCGTTGATTTTGTATTCCGTCTCGACAGTACTCTGTAATTCTTTAAAATAATCTTTTTTAAACTCTTCGTTCAGAAGACCTTCCCAATCATTGGCTGGTTGGATCATCCGAACACCTCCTCCTTGATCATTTCCCGTTTAAAACCTCAGATATTTCCCGGGCAAGCGCAAAATATGACAGGCATCTTTCTTCATTTTCTGTATGGGACATAGAAATTGGAGAGTGCTGTTGAATATTGGCACTTTTCGTATAAGAGTATCCGAAAATAAGGAAATATTTGTTATTTATTGAAAGACAAATTCCACTTTTGATCCTTCAGGGCCTGCATCGATTTGCAATTTCGCTGGAATTTCCTCTTTTAATTGCTGGACATGGGAAATAATTCCGAGCATTCGGTTGCCGTCCTGTAAACTTCTAAGGCAGCCAATCGCTTGTTCTAATGAAAGGTCATCCAATGTACCGAACCCCTCATCAATGAACAATGTGTCCAACTGAACCCCGCCGGCATGCGCCTGAACCACATCAGCCATTCCAAGAGCTAAACTTAAAGAGGTTTTAAAACCTTCCCCACCTGAAAGTGTTCTTACTGATCGCTGTTGTCCTGTATGATGATCAATCACCTCAAGATCGAGTCCACTTTGAGCACCCCGTTTAGCTATAGCATCACTTCGGATGAGCTGGTATCGGTGGTCTGTCATCTGATCAAGGCGTAAATTGGCCTGTATGAGGATCTCATCCAAATAAGAAGCCAGCACATACCTCTCCAAAGAGAGGCGTAAATGATTGTCTCCGTTCGCAATTTGAGCGAGCTCAGCAATATCATAATACTTCGCGGCCAGTTCTCCTTGTTCTTCTACAAGCCGCCGGATATTTTCTTGTATGGATTCATTTTGTTGAAGCGAAACGTTGAGATGATTGACCATTTCCAGCTGCTCGTTTAATTTTTCTTGCATCTTTTCCAATTTCTCATGAACAGCTTGTAGCTGAGGTCTTTCTTTTCCTTCTAACTTTTGATTCAATTCTTGCAACCGCTCATTAACGACTTGCACCCGTTGCTTGTATTGCTGAATTTCGTTCGTCATTTGTTCCATGATTTGAGGTGTTCGAATGGCCGATCGATAGGCTTCAATCGAGTCAAAAGAAAATTGAACAAGCGTTTGATCAAATTCTGTTTTCCGCTGTTCTGCAGCTTTTTGTGCCTGCTCCAAATAGTTCTTTCCTTCTTCTACTGCTGTTTGGATTTTCTGCCATTCGTCCCGTTTCTGTTGATATAAGCTTTGTATTTCTATCCAATTTTCCTCTGCTTCTTTATATGACTTTTCGAGACTTGCTGCTTCTTTCACTAATTCTTCAGGATCAACACTCGTAGAAGTCACATTTTCTTTCAGTGATTCCAACTCTGTTCTTCGTTTGGTCTGGTCCTGCTGCTGATCATTGATTGTTCGCTGTAGCGTCTCTTTTTGGTTTTGCAAGAATTCCAACTGTTGATCCATCTCGTCCAATTTTTTCTCCGTGGATTGAATGTCCTCTATTTTCTCTTTAAGCTTGTTATACTCCTCAAGCACTTTTCTCATCTCATGAGAGCAATGCTGTCTTTCTTTTTCAATCATCTCTTCAGAAAGTTCATGCTCGATGTCTAAATCATTCCAGATGCTCTCTGTCAATTGACGTTGAGCTTCCCCGTCAGACTTTACCTGGATCAATTCGTCCTGTGCCTTCTCGAAGTAATGCTCCGCCTCCTTGTGACGCTCCCTCAGCTGTTCCACCTGATCTTCATTCAGCACACCTTCTGGTTTCCCTGCCACATCAGGGTGTTCAGTTGAGCCGCATACCGGACAAGGTGACCCATCATTTAAATGCAAGGATAGGGTATAAGCGTGGTGTTTCCTAATGTCATCCAACGCTTTTTCATACGACTCTTTGAATTTCTGTAACCTTTGTTTTTTTTCCTGATAGTTTTTGGAAACAGACTGATATTGAGTGCGTAGCTTAGTTAACTGAAGCCATTCTTTAGATAATCTTTCCACCCTTTCCTTTCGTTGTTGCGAGGTCTGATAGGATTGCTTTTTCTCATAAGCTGCTTCTCTTAAAGACCTTTCACCTTTCACTTTTTCTTTCATCCACTTCTTATCTTGAAGAATTTTTTGTTCCTTTTCCTGAAAATCAGAAAAAGAACGACGATTATTGGCTATCTCCCTTTCAAGATTCTCCAGCCCCTGATTTTTCTTTAAAAATTCTTGTACATGCTCTTTTTCTCTTAATTTTTGTTGCCAGGCCTCTTTCATACGGTCACGATCTTCTTGTTGATCGGCTTTCTTCACATATTCTTCCTGTATCTTATCAAACGCCGATTTCACGCGATTGTATGTTTCTTCTCTATCCTTTTGATTCAAAAGGAGCTGGTCAAGTTCTCTTTGTCTTTCCTCGTATTGTTTTTCATATGGGCGTACTTCCGCTGCTTTCTTGGCATAGGAATGCTCATTCTCCAAATCTTTGATAGCCGCTGAATTTTCTTCGAGCTTCTTATGCTCTATGGATAACCGATCCCTTTCTTCAAAAAGATCCAGGAGCTGCTTTGATTCGAAGTACTGGTTCTGAATGTGGTCTGTGGTTTGCTGAAGTTGATCCGCATAAGCTTTTTCATCAGAAACCATTTGTTTCTGATGGTCGATCCTTTGATTCAATCGTTTTCGTACTTTTGAGAGTTCCTCATTTTCGAGATCAGCGTCAGCTTCTTCCCCCCACACGATTCTCTCTTTCTCCTGAGAAATTTTCCACTCAAATTGATTGATCTCCGTTTGTAGTTCCTTCGACTGTTTCTTAAAATAATCAGTGACTTCTGCGAAGAACTCCGTTTTGAAAATACGTTGAAGGATTTCCTCTCTCTCTTTACTATTTTCAGAGATTAACTTTCGGAATTCACCCTGTGGGATCATGATCATTTTTCGAAATTGTTCATAATCAAGGCCGAGGATTTCTTCAATGTATTCGTTCACTTCTTTAATTTTAGATGCTACCAGTTTCTCTTCTTCACCTTGAATGATATAGAAATCGGCACGGGCCGGGTCTTCTTTCCACCCTTCCCCACGTTCTTTCCTTTTCATCTGCTTTGGCATTCTTACAATGCGATACGTTTTCCCCCGTAATTCGAAAGTGAATTCTACATAGGTTGGTTCTCCTGGATCTGCGAAATGACTCCGCATCGAATCCTGGTCCCGATCGCTTCCGCTTGCACGGCCATACAGGGCAAAACACATGGCATCAAAAATCGTTGTCTTTCCTGCCCCGGTAGGTCCAGTGATAAGAAAGATCGATTCTTCACCTAAAGTTGTAAAATCCACTATCTGCTTATGACGGTAAGGACCGAATGCAGCCATGGTAAGAGTGAGTGCTTTCATCTTATTTCCCCCTCTCTTCTTTCCTTAGATTATCTATGGCTTGTTCAATCAATTCTTTCCGTTCAGGTGGAATAGATTCCCCTTTAATGTCTTCATAAAAAGAAGCAAAGAGGTCTGCGTGTGAAAGCTTCTGTCGCTTTTTGACTTCCTGCAGTTCTTCCATTTGTAAATTTGTCTTTGATCTCCGTCTTTCCAAATGAAGGATATTCGGATAAACTTTGCGTAATTTGCCCATGGGATCTACGAGCTGGCCATCATCCAAGAGGCGGACATGCAAATAATTTTCCGGATTTTCAGCGGATTCTCCAGCCAGCAAGTCTTCAAAATACCCTTCGATGACTTGGAAGTCTCTTATTGGTGTAAGCGGTATCTTTTCCCATTCACACGATCCATCCTGATCCATATCAATCCTTGTCACAGATTTCGCGTGATTCACTTCAGAAAACGAATATTTCAAAATTGATCCGCTGTACCTTATATAATCTTCCGTCACTCTTTGGGGCTGATGAAGGTGACCAAGAGCCACATAAGAAAAGACTTGGAATAACCGGGCATCAACATAAGGACTCCCGCCAATCATAGACAGGCGCTCTTCCGATTCCGATTCCATTCCTCCTGCTAAAAAGGAATGGCCGACCCAGACATGGCGATCATCCATGTTAAAGCGTTGCTTGATATCCTTGATCAGAACTTCCGCTGCCTGTTGATGGGTTTTAATCTTTTGATCTTCAAATACAAACGCCACTTCTGCAGGCTCAACATATGGGATGAGATGAAAATGAACAGGACCGTCTTCATCGTATAAGGTGACAGGATCCCGCTCTTTTTGTAATTTCGTATCTAAGAACAGGCCTTGTTTTCTAAACATTTGGCTGCCGAAATTCAACCGATCGGGACTGTCATGGTTACCCGATATCGCAAGAACCGGGACCTGGAAGTCGTTAATGAGCGTCGTCAACGTTTCATTTAGTAATTCCACCGCTTGCTTCGGGGGGATGGAGCGATCATAGAGGTCCCCTGCTATAATAATGACATCCGGCTTTTCCCTCTCTACAATTTCCACAAATTGTTGAAGAATGTAGCGTTGGTCTTCCGTCATATGTACATAGTTCACGATTTTCCCCAAATGCCAGTCAGCCGTGTGTAAAATTCTCATGGATCCACCTCTCTTTTATTCTTCTTCTATTTTGTATTTCTCATATAATTGATCGAAAACAGATAAAGCAGATGGAAAAGGTGCATTCCATTCTAAATAGGAACTGATTTCATCATAAGCTTTTGCCTGCTTTGGGAAGCTGTGGTCATCGAACATCCATTCAGCGAGTTGTTTTTCTTCGTTATTCCTTTTGTTCCCTCTGTATCTCATCATATAGTGATAAAAAGATCTCATCAGTCTTGTTCCTCCTCGCATATTCCTACATTATTTTTATCATGTTACGGTCTTTACAGCAAAAGATAATATTGTAAAACTGAAAAACAAATCATTTTGTAAAAATAAGCTAAAATCCAAATGAAAAGCCCAGAGATGTAAATCTCTGGGCCTTTCCACGCGCTTTTGGTTTCTAGACAATCTAATCTTCAGATTCCATGAATTCCTGGTGATTTTTAAGCTTCTTACGATAAACAATCCTCGATAGAATAATACTTACCTCATACAAAAGGATTAAAGGAAACGCAACCACCAATTGCAGAATGAAATCCGGCGGGGAAATGATGGTTCCGATAATGATTAAAATAAAATACGCATATTTACGAACCTTCACTAGAAAGACAGGATTAACAATACCCAGGCTCGTCAAGAACATAATGATGATAGGGATCTCAAATAAAACCGCAAAAGGAATCGTTACCCTGAAAAGAAAGCGAAAATACCGCTCCACCGTATAAATTTCGTTGAACATTCCATTATTGAGTGACAAGAGAAAAGGGAGAATCAGCTGGACAAATACGATGTACCCAAACGTAAGCCCTGCAAGAAACAATAAAAAGATCGCCGGCACGTAAGATAGTGAAACCCGGCGCTCTTTCGGTGTTAAGGCGGGTTTGACAAACAGCCATATTTGCAGGGACAAAATAGGCAAGGTTCCTACAATTGCCACGAGACTGGCAATGGTGAAAATAATCCAAATGATCTCACCCGGGCTTGTCATATTCAATTCAAACGGTAAATCTTTAATGAAGAACGTTTGTATTCTTTCAACATAAATAAAGCCGACAATGAAGAAAGTGATAAAAAAAGCCAACGTCCATAAAACGCGCTTTCGCAACTCACTCAGGTGATCGGTGACGTTCATTTCGATATCCTGAGTTATTTTTTCTTCTGACACTACAATCACCTCCAGGCTGATAGGAGCCTGACAAAAAGAAGATGCAAGGGAAAGTCCCTTACACCTTCTCTATTCATTTTATTCTTTGGTTTTCTTTTCTGCCTTACTGCTTTCATCATCAGACATGATGTCGCCTGTAGCTTTCTTGAATTCCTTAAGGGAACTTCCGAAAGCCTTTCCGATTTCAGGAAGTTTTGAAGGACCAAAAACGACAAGTGCGATGATTAAAATCAGAATGAGACCTGGTACACCAATGCTTGATAACATGGTCAATCACTCCATTAGTTATGTCTTTTTGAAAAATTTTAAGCTTATGTTATTTATTCGTTTTTTCTTCACTAGAGTCGCTTGTAAGCTCACGAGCAGAGTTTTTGAATTCTTTCAACGTTTCACCAGCAGCCTTTCCGATTTCAGGCAATTTCTTCGGGCCGAAAATGACTAAAGCAATCGTCAAAATCAAAATCAGACCTGGTATTCCGATACTTGACAGCATGTCCATTCACCGCCTTCAACACGTACTTTATATTCATTTTACAAGAGTAGACAAAGAAAAGAAACAACTTCACCAAAAATTCCTTCCCCTCTTACTTCTTTCCTATCATATCATGCTCTGTATTCTATTGTCTCTACCTCTTCCAGTTTTTAAACAAATCCCTTGCTAATGCATATTCCTCTGGTGTGTTCATATTAAAAAAGTGCATAGAAAGATTCTCCTGCTCAATACCAGGAAAAGTGGACAATTCCTTTATCTGTATATGATCAAAAAGCCCCCGGACTTTCCTGCCTCCTTGAGACAAATAAGACTCCAGTTTGTCCAGGATCCGTATGTGATAGACCCCGGAGGTGGGGTGAAAGCGTCCTTCGTAAACAGGAATGACAGCATCCACCGAATCATCCGCTTCTTGAATCAAATGACGATAAACCTCATTACTGACAAAAGGAGTATCACATGCAGCCATGACAACCCAGGTGGCCGGTCTTTGTTTCATGACTGCGTGCAATCCAGCGAGTGGTCCTGCATCTTCATAAATGTCTGCGACGACCGGGTAAGGCTCTTTTAATGGTTCATCCTGGTTCACTATGATGGTGTCAGTCACCATTGAAAGAGTTGAGGTAATCAACTCCAATGAGGTCATGGAACCCAAAGCCAAAGAAGACTTAGCGGTCCCCATTCTTGTCGATCCTCCCCCGTTAAGAATCACTCCACACAAATCCTTTTGTTGCATTAGGAACTCTTCCGGTCGTAAGTACGGAAATAATAGTCATACGGGTTCTTTTCATCTTTCAGACCCTTCGTCTCAGAAACAAGTGTCCACTCAGATTCGTCATACTGTGGAAAATATGTGTCCCCTTCAAAGCTTGCATCAATATAAGTCAAATACATACGGTCTGCATGAGGAAGCATTTTTTCAAAGAGTACACTTCCTCCGATTACAAACCATTCTTTATCCGGGTTATCTTGCTCCATCTTAAGGATCTCATCGATGGAGTGAATCACTGTACATCCTTCCCGGTCGTAATTCTTATTACTGGTTATAACGATGTGCTCCCGCTCTGGAAGAGGTTGAGGAAAGGACTCAAATGTTTTCCTTCCCATGATGATGGTTTTCCCCCACGTGGTGTCTTTGAAAAATTTAAAGTCGTTCGGAATATGCCACGGTAAATCATTGTCTTTTCCAATCAATCTGTTTTTGTCCATTGCAAATATGAATGAAATCATCCTTAACACCCCTTCTTTAAGATTTACAGTTATAAATTGATGGCTGTCTTTAGAAATACTTTATTTTCGGTATTTTTGTGATGTTCAAGGGTCTATCGGTGATGGAGAGAATCTTCCAGCCAATCAGCGATTGGTTAGCCCTCAGTGGGTCAGATACACCATGCTCCCTCATGAAACAAGACATCCCACGCTGCAGTGTCTCTTCAAGGCAAGTTTAAACCTTATACTGAAGAGGGTTTTTATGGTATTCCGACAAAGAATCACTTCGGGTTATACGGCTACTGGAGCTTTAATGCTCGGATGGGGGTCGTAGCCCTCAATCGTGATGTCCTCCATATCGAAATCGAATATACTTTCTTTCTCATTGTTCAACGACAACGCTGGTAAGGTTTTAGGTTCTCTCGTTAATTGTTCATGGATCTGCTTTCTATGATTACTGTATATATGAGCATCTCCTAGAGTGTGAATGAATTCACCGACTTCCAACCCACATTCATGGGCAATTAGATGGGTCAGCAACGCATAGCTGGCAATATTGAAAGGTACTCCCAGGAAAATGTCACCGCTCCTTTGATACAACTGACAAGATAATTTACCATCCGCGACATAAAATTGAAAAAGAATATGACAAGGTGGTAAAGCCATATTTGAGGGGACATCTTCTGGATTCCATGCAGTTACAAGGTGTCTTCTCGAGTCAGGGTTATTTTTTATACTCTCTACCACATTTTTAAGCTGATCGATGGTTTGTCCTCTGCTTGTTTTCCATTCCCTCCATTGTTTCCCGTAAACCGCGCCGAGATCACCAAACTCTTTAGCAAAAGTGTCATCGTTCAGGACCTTTTCTTTAAACGTATCCATCTGCTCTTTATATTGCTTTTTGAACTCTTCATCATTCTGGCTGCGCCGCCCGAAATCAGTCATGTCAGGGCCTGTATAATCTTCACTCTCCACCCATTTTTGAAAAGCCCACTCGTTCCAAATGTTATTCTTATGTTCCAATAAATAGCGGATGTTCGTATCCCCTTTCATGAACCATAATAGTTCACTGGCAATCAGCCTAAAAGGAACACGCTTCGTGGTCATGAGCGGAAAACCTTCTTTTAAATCAAACCGCATCTGGTGTCCGAAAACTGAAAGAGTCCCCGTTCCTGTTCGATCTTCTTTAGAGTTTCCTTCTTTCAACACGTGTTTACACATATCTAAATAAGCCTGTTCATTCTTTGACATGACTGTACTCCTCTCTGCATTGTTGTTCTCGATAAAACTCTTCTAAGTATTGAAGCATAAATTGATGACGCCTTTCAGCTTCCTGCTTACCGCTTTTCGTATGCATCAATTCTCTTAGTTTCAAAAGTTTTTCATAAAAATGGCTGATGGCATCTTTTTCATCTTCCTTGTAAATCGGTTGATTGATGGTCCCGCCAAAAGCAAACGTTCGTGCAATACCTACAGCCCCTATGGCATCTAACCTGTCAGCATCTTGAATGATTTCTCCCATTCTTGAATGGGGGACGTCTCCTTTTGAAAAAGATACTGTCCGAATTGCATCAGCAATTGTATCAATCTCATCCTCTGTAAAACCAACATCCGAAAGAAGTTGATCCCTTTGTTGGATCGCCTTTTCTGGCTGGGCAAACAATTTATGATCTCCCACATCGTGAAGGAGAGCTGCAACTTCGCATAAAAATGGATCTTCGCCCTCATCGTTCGCCATGGATTTGGCCCACGAGGCTACTCGTTTCATATGGACATCATCATGCCCGCTCGTATCGTCTTTGAATAAATCATAGACGAAACATCTTATTGTTTCCAGTGCTTCCCTTTTGTTCATGTTTGCCTCCTAGAAATTGAAAAGGTCCATTTGTCGTGGATTGAGGTCTTCATACTTGATATCGAGAAGCTCCTGCATTTGCTTAGCATTATCTGCGGCATCGCCACCTGAATTGTTGTTAAACAGAAGGGTAACCTCAGGAGTCGTTTCTTCAAGTTTTAACACTTGTTCTTTCCACTCCTGCAATTCTTCCTCATTATACTTATACAAGAAGCGGACTTTCCGCCAGTCTTTCCGACCGTTTTTGTTCCAGCCGTGAATGTTTCTCCCATGGAAACGGACCAATGTTTTTTCAGGATGGGTAGGTACAAGAACGCGTGGCACTGAACCTTCTCCTGCTTGCGGCTCGTCACAAATACTGTGAATCCATTGCTGATCTTTCATGAAAGATAATGTTTGTTCATAATAGTTGGAATCGAACCATGTGCGGTTTCTGAACTCCAACGCCAGTGGATAATCTTCCATCCATTCCCGGATATAACGAAGTTTTTTTATGTTCTCTTTACGCACATCGAACCAAGGTGGAAATTGAAATAACAACGCGTTCACCTGGCCACTTTCCCATACGGGCTGGATGGATTCTTCATAACGCTTCATCAGATCCTTCGCTTCCTGTACTGTCCTTGCTTCCCTGTCGTGACCTGTCAATTGTTGAAATGCTTTAATAACAAATGAAAAGGACTCAGGCGTTTCCTTCAGCCACTTTTCATAACGGGAAACGGGTTGGATTGCATAAAAGGCTGTATCTACTTCAACTACAGGAAAGTGAGAAGCATAAGCGGATAATTTCTCCTCAGATCTTGTCCGGTCCGAAAAAAGGGTGGGATGGTCTCCCCATCCTGTCAAACCAATACGTATTGTCACCATAAATCCCCCTTACCTTCTATATAACCATTCCATCTCCTGTTTCATTCTCAATCGCGTAAAATGTTCGACTTGAATGATTATAGCAGATCATTTTCCAAACTTGTATCAGAATAAGCCATGGATGGTCCCCTTTTCATCTACATCCATCCGCAAAGCGGCCGGCTGTTTGGGCAGTCCCGGCATGGTCATGACGTCTCCGGTTAAAGCTACAAGGAAACCGGCTCCTACCGAAGGATAGATCTCTCTGACCGTTACTCTAAAGTTTTGCGGACGCCCAAGCTTTCCAGGGTCATCAGATAAGGAATATTGAGTCTTAGCCATACATACAGGCAACTCTCCAAAACCAAGCTCTCTTAGTTGACGAATCTGCTTCTCAGCTTTTGATGAAAAATCAACACCTTCAGCTCCATAAACGTTCATTGCGATTTTATCAATTTTTTCTTCTATAGAGTCTTCCAATTCGTACATATACTTTAACGGAGCCGTTTTCTTCTCGCATGCACTCATCACTTTTTCCGCCAGGTCGATCCCACCTTCACCACCTTCAGCAAATACGTTTGTAAGTGATACTTCAACTCCTTGTTCCTCACACCAATGAGTGAGAAACTCTATTTCCCGCTCTGTATCAGAAGGGAATTGGTTAATCGCTACAACAAAAGGAAGTCCATATTGCTGGATGGTTTCCATATGCTTCTTCAGGTTGCCGATTCCAGCCTTTAAAGCGTCCACGCTTTCACTCTCCAGTAATCCTTTTTCCATACCCCCATGCATTTTCAAAGCCCTAATGGTTGCTACAATAACAACGGCATCGGGTTCAAGGTCGCCTGCTCTGGTTTTTATGTCCAAAAACTTCTCTGCTCCAAGGTCAGCTCCGAAGCCAGCTTCAGTTACTACATAATCTCCAAGTTTCGCAGCTAAGTTTGTGGCCATTACACTGTTACAACCGTGAGCTATATTCGCAAATGGCCCTCCATGTATAATAGCTGGTGTATTCTCAAGGGTCTGTACCAGGTTAGGTTTGATTGCATCCTTCAAAAGAAGTGCCAAAGCCCCTTGCACACCTAGTTGTTTCACTTGAATCGGTTTTTTGTCATAGGTGTATCCTATGACTATTTCAGCTATTCTTTGCTTCATATCAGTAAGATCTTTCGCTAAACAAAGGATGGCCATAATTTCCGAAGCAACCGTTATATTGAACCCATCTTCTCTGGGAACTCCTTTTACAGGGCCACCAAGACCGACGATGACTTCTCTTAAAGCTCTGTCATTTAAATCCATCACACGCTTCCATGAAACTCTTCTTGGATCGATATTCAGTTCATTTCCCTGATGAATATGATTGTCGATAAAAGCGGAAAGCGCATTATTCGCAGAAGTAATGGCATGGATATCCCCTGTGAAGTGAAGGTTGATATCCTGCATCGGTACCACTTGGGAGTATCCTCCTCCCGCTGCTCCCCCCTTTATCCCCATCGTGGGACCAAGAGAAGGTTCTCTGAGTGCGATCACAGCGCGTTGATTCAATCGGTTCAAGGCTTGCCCTAAACCGACCGTTACCGTGGATTTACCTTCCCCTGCTGGCGTCGGATTGATTGATGTGGTCAAGATGATTTTCCCTTTTTTCCTGTTGGAGAGTTTATTCAAAAGTTGATCCGACAATTTTGCTTTATAATGACCATAAGGTTCCCAATCTTCTTCATTTAAGTTCAATTGTTCAGCAATCTGATGGATCGGTTTCATATCAGCTTCCAACGCTATTTTTATATCGGATTTCATTAAAATCTTTCCTTTCCTTATGTATCTTCTATCATTGTACCTGACTCTTGTTGGGAGTTATAGTCTCCCACTCTCGGAAACGGATACAAGTTGTTTGAATTTATTAGATTCATCTTGTTGACGCTCCTTTTCTCATACGATATATTTGGGGTAAGCAAATAACACGATCGGAAACATAAATGACAGGTAACTCCTCATAGAAGTGCTTCGGAATTTATTGTTCCGTCGTTCTATGAGGTTTTTTTCGGTCTGGTATTTGTAATTTCCACGTTTTACGTGCAAGATTTAGGAGGAACAAATCATGGAAAATGGTACAGTCAAATGGTTCAACGCAGAAAAAGGTTACGGTTTCATTCAAGTTGAAGGTGGAAACGACGTATTCGTACACTTCTCTGCTATCCAGGAAGAAGGCTTCAAATCTCTAGAAGAAGGTCAAGCTGTTACTTTCGAAATCGTAGAAGGCGACCGCGGCCCACAAGCTGCGAACGTTGTGAAAGAATAGATGTTCCATCAAAAAGCAATCTCCTCGGAGATTGCTTTTTCTTTTCCCTCTAACGACTAACAAGCCTCACAACTCCTCCATACTCAAGATAAGCTCCCTATTCTTGAAGACTCAGTTTCGAGACTTTTGTTGAGTGAATGGGGGCTGCGGGGAATAGCTCGCTTTCCGCGGGAGCGCGGTGAGCCTCCTCGGACTGCGTCCTGTGGGGTCTCACCAAGCACTTTTTTCCCGCAGGAGTCTCGCCATTCCCCTCCGCCCCTTTGCCGTATAAGTATCTCGAAACCACTTCCAGGTAAGAGAAGCTTTTACTCCTAAGGAAAGTGAAGCAACATGGATGCTTCAACCGCATTTGGAATGATAAAGCCTGTTATAGAGCGCTTTATCACTATAGATTCAGGATTTGTGAAAGACACTTATACCAGGCAAAGGGGTTCGTTTCTCACCTTTATTGTATGGGGTGGTTGGGGAGCTGCGAGACTCCCGTGGGAGAAAGGAGATCGGCGAGATCCCGCAGGGCGTAGCCCGAGGAAGCTCGCCACTCCCCCACAGGAAAGCGAGTAGCTTCCCAGCCACCCCTGGCGCTCAACCCGGGCAACGAACCCTGGAAAGTCTCGAAACTGAGTCTTCCACAATCCTGACATAGTATTGAATAAGGGAAATGGTTCTTGTCAAATGCCTTGTACCATCGTATAATTGTTCGCTGTTGGTTCTTTTTACCCGCGGTTCGGGAACTCCCGCGATATCAAAACTAAGGAGGAAATACGATGAGTAACGAAATCCTATGGATATTATTTGCACTAATCAATTTCGCATTATTAATTGGCATTTATCGGATGTTCGGAAAGCCTGGCTTATTTGTTTGGATCGGAATGTCCACGGTTCTTGCAAATATCCAAGTAGTCAAAACCGTAGAGATGTTCGGGTTAAATGCAACTCTTGGGAACATTGTCTATGGAACCGCCTTTCTAGCTACCGATATTCTCAATGAAAAATATGGAAAAAAAGAGGCGAGAAAAGCTGTGTGGCTGGGTTTTTCCACATTGATCATTATGACAATCATTATGCAGTTCGCCATTCTTTTCAATCCAGGCGAAAACGACATCGCTCAACCAGCATTGCAGTCTTTATTCGGTCTTGTTCCGAGAATTGCACTCGGCAGCATGCTTGCGTATATCGTCAGCCAATATTTTGATGTATGGTTATATGCTAAACTCAAAGAGATGTTTCCATCGGATCGTGCGCTTTGGATCCGGAACAATGGAAGTACGATGATCAGTCAATTGTTAGATACGAGTATTTTTTGTTTCATCGCTTTTTTTGGTTTGTATCCATTTGAGATCTGGATTGAGATTTTTATAACCACGTATATCATTAAGTTCATTGTGGCTGCTATGGATACACCATTCTTTTATATGGCTAAAAAAATGCCGCATTCTGAGTGAGGAGGTCATATGCCATGTTAGAAGTGTACACAGACGCTGCGTGCAGTGGAGAGCCGGGCCCCAGTGCTGCAGGGATAGTTATTAAAAAAAATCAAAAAACAGAAGAGCATCAATTTTATTTAGGGAACTGGACGAATCATGAAGCGGAATTCCTCGCAATTATTCACGCCTTGCAAATCTGTAAGGAGAAATATCCGGGAGAAATCATTTCGATCAGGTCTGATTCAAAAATTGCTGTTGATACCATGGATAAGCGATACACGAAGAATGAAAAATTCCTTCCCTTGTTTAACCAGATCATGAACCTTGAGGAAAGCTTTTCCTATGTTTTTTATAAATGGATTCCTGACAAACAAAACAAAAATGCAGACCGTCTTGCCAGGGAGTGTCTACAGACGAAACAGAACCCAGATCAGTAGTGATCTGGGTTCTTTATTTGTGTGTAGTCCTTGTAATGGAAAGTTGTGCTTCTATGGACTCATAGGCCTTTCTTTTACTGGTGATGGATGGATTTGAAATAAGTTCTAAAATACTAATAAAAAAACTGGGGTCAAAGGACTGTTGTATTTTTAAGGTCATGTTGACAGCAACAATGGTTTTCCATTCCGGAGCATTAGAAGAGTTATTTCCAAAATATATAAATTGGACATCCTCATCACTCAGTTTGAATCCCTTACTCCAAAGATCTTCAAGGAAGTAAGCTAATGTGTTTCTATCCATAATACTCTCCTAACCTTATCCGTCATCGGTATGTATTTGTACTATTTTTCTATATCATAACAAAAAATGACGAAATTATCGGCAATTCGACAGGAATTTCCCACTAAATTTTTGTTTATTTCAAGACTTTCAGGCATGAAAAAGACCAGGTGCTTTCACCTGGCCGAAAGGGTGCGTTCGTATCTTTTTTTATGGTAGAAATGAGAACTTTGGTTTTGGGTTCTGAATACATTCATGACAGTTTGAGCAGGGACGCTTCCCAATTTAGCTAACACGAAAATCATCAAACTACTGTAAACGGCGACCGTTAACATTATGAAAGCCAACATTTTTTGTTCTCACCCTTCTAATTGAAAATGAATTTCATTTCTAATTAGAATCTTAACAGACCTTCAGGAAATGAGCAATATTTTTTGAACATTTAAATCCTTTCCTGGAGCGCCCTCTCCTCAGCAGGAATTCTTACCGTAAGGACGAGTAGATGCAGGAAAGGGAAAATCAACGCAGTTAAATAGGCATGAAACAACACCGGGATGACCATTAATTCAAAAAAGACAATTACATAATTCGGGTGTTTCACAAATCGGTAAATCCCTTTACGGATCGGTTCTTCATCAGGTAATACGAGGATTCTTGTATTCCACCGCTTTCCCAAAGTTCGAATGCAGGCGATTCTTAGAATCTGTAACAAGAAAAAACCGGTTAGCGCGATATAAAAAAATGGTTGTTGGACATAAGGCGTCCAAACGAACTCTGCAATGATACATACAAAAAATGAGCTGTGCAGTAGGATGAACAGGAAATAGTGACCTTGCCCCCACTCCTTCGCCCCTCTTTCCACCATCCACTTGCGATTTCGATTTGCCAGAGCAAGTTCACCCAGGCGTTGAAATATTAAAAAAGCTAAAATCATCCATAAAAAAATTTCCATTCTATTCCCACTCCAAACTGACAATTTCAGAACTAAATCCAGGCCCGAGAGAAGTCATAATTGATTTTGTTCCTTTTTCATGTTTCATTTTTAAAACTTCATGCAACACAAAATGTACCGTTGGAGAGGACATATTTCCGTGAGCAGATAACACTTTCCTCGGAATGTTTAAAGCCCCCTCTTTCAAATCGAATACTTCCTCATAAGCTTCTAAAACTTTTCTGCCACCAGGATGAGCCACAATGAAAGGCAGTTCATTGACGGACCACCCATTGTTGCGTACGATTTCCCCGGCATGTACACTCCAAAATTCCTTGACTAACCGGGGGATACTCTTATTGAAGATAACTTCAAAACCTGTATCAACGACCCTCCACCCCATTACATCGGTACTATTAGCTTTTGTTCTGGAACTGGAATTAATGATTTTTGGAAGGGCGTGTTTCTTTTTCTTCAACAAGGAGGATCGATCCCCTGCAACTAAGACAGCGGAAGCACCGTCGCCAAAGAGAGCTGTGCCTACGAAATTGCTTACTCTGGCATCTTCCGCCTGAAAGGTCAAGCTGCAAAGTTCTGCACAAATGACAAGAACATTCTGATCGGGATGGCCCAGCAGCCATTCATAAGCTTTGGCCACACCGCTTGTTCCCCCTGCACATCCCAGCCCAAACAAAGGCGTCCGTTTCGTATCCTCTTTAAAACCGAGTTCATTCATAATATAAGCATCAAGAGTTGGGGTAGAGATGCCTGTAGAAGAAACAAAAATGAGGTGATCGATATCTTCTGTAGAAAATTCATCATCTCCAGGTAAATTGGTCAAACAAGATCTTATTGCGTGTAAACTGTAGTCTAAAGCCTTGGTATGGTATAAATGGTTTCTTTCTTCTAATCCATGATTTTCTTTAAACCACTCTAACGGAGCAGCGAATTGCCGTTTTTCAATATTGGCGTGCTCAAAAATCGGCATCAATCTCTTTTTCTCATGCTCTTTTAAAGGAAATAATTCATAAACAAGCTTTTGGACATCGGATTGATTACAGGAATAGTCGGCACATTGGACGCCTGAGGAAAGTATGTAGGGCATTTTCATCCTCCTTTTTATTTACTATGTACAAATAAGGAGGAAATTATGTCTTTGGAAAGCAGATTCATGCAGCATGATTGACCTATGTCAAACGGTTCTTTTTGAAGGGGGGCCACAGTGTTTTTAAATCGGAATCTTGCACCCATGTATCTTATCAGGAAGTTACCACCGATATCACCACGCTCAGGGTTATGGAGGGCAATGCAAAGGTGAAATGGTTCAGTAAAGGTTTCATATTCCTTTTAGGCTTGCACCGGGGCATCATTTTTCATGGAATTTTGATGATCTAAAAGTCAAGGTGGATGACATAGCAAAAGCGCCATTTTCATTTGGCGCTTTTGCTATGTCACCATGTATAAGATTGACAGATGATGAACAGAAGGTTCAATTAAAATCCATATATCGTCATGCCTCCGTCCACAAACAAGGTCTGACCTGTCATATAGTTTCCAGCGTCTGAAGCTAAGAACACAGCGGCACCACTCAATTCCTCTAATTTACCTATTCTGTTAAGCGGTGTCCGTTCGAGAATCTCCTGGACGTAAGATTCATCCTGAAGGAGCTGTTCTGTAAGAGAGGTTGGGAAATACCAGGGACCAATTGCGTTGACATTGATGTTATATTTCCCCCATTCAAGGGCAAGGTTTTTGGTCATTTGAATAAGCGCACTTTTCGTCATGGCATATACAACCCCAGTACGTAAGGCGGTGTGACCCCCAACAGAAGAGATGTTAATGATTTTCCCTTCTTTGGAGGATTTCATCACTTGACCTGCATATTGAGAAAGAAAGAAAGCACTCCGCATATTCGTCGAAATAATTTGGTCCCACTCTTCTTCTGTTACACTTTCTGCTTCACTTCTTATATTCATTCCCGCATTATTGACCCATATATCAAGCTTTCGTCCTTCACGAACACGCTCAACCTCCTGAATAATTTCCTTATAATCATTAATGTCATGACAAATAATTGAAGCTTGTTGTCCAAGCTCTTCCACTTCTTTTTTTGTCTGCTTCAGGTCTTTCTCGCTTCTTGCAATCACAATCACATCGGCACCCGATTCCGCAAAAGCAAGGGTAATGGCTTTCCCAATACCTTTCGTTCCCCCTGTGATCACGGCAAGTTTACTGTTTAATCTGAAGTCTGGTAGATACATCGCAATAGCCTCCATCAATAGTGTTGAATTTTCAGTATAGTATAACATTTTTGCAATTTCTTTACATACGGTAAGGCCTGACATAGAATGTAAATCGTGAATAGAAAAAAGGGGGTTGTCTGTATGAAAAAATGGTTGTTAGCTTTAGGTCTTTCCGGAGCACTGGTCTTAACAGGGTGTAACAGTGAAACGGAAGAAGGCACAAACGCAGACACAGAAAACCAGACAGAAGACACGACAGAAAATCAAGAGAATGATGAACAAAAGGTGAAGAAAGAATTGCTCAGTGCACAAATGGCTCTGACAAATACTTTCAAACCACATCAACAAAAAATTTCTGCTTACAAAACGGCCGTCTCAGCAGAAGAACCTGATGCAGAAGCGATTCAATCTGCAGCTGAAGAAGCAAAGACTGCAGCAAGCGAAGCTTCTTCCATGGTCGACGACTATACAATTGAAGCAGATCTTCCAGATGATGTTATGACAAAATTCGAAGAAACACTGCCATCCCTCCAAGCCTATTATGAAGGCGTAGAGAAAGCATTGAATGAAAACATGGAGAATGCGGATTTCACAGCAGCTGAAGAGAAATTCACAGAATTCAATGATCAATACAATGAAATCGTTAAGGAAGCTGGTTTCCCGGCAACTCCAGATTTGATGGAAGAAATGTCTTAAATAACACAAAGCCCGGCTGATGCAGCCGGGCTTTTTTCATTTTAAAACTGATAGATCTTCTTATATTTATTTGTTAAATAAGAAATAATGTAGTCAGGATTCAGGCTTTCACCAGTCACATCATTTAAGATTTGTAATGGTTTTTTCATTTTTCCATATTGATGAACGTTTTCCGTCAACCATTCCTTGATTTTTTGGAAATCGCCTTCTTCAATGTAACGATCCACATCGATTTCATCTCTCATCTTGGCATTCATCTGGGCTGCATACATGTATCCTAAGGCATAGGATGGAAAATAGCCGAAATCCCCTCCTGACCAGTGAATATCTTGAAGCACTCCTTCAGCATCACTTTCTGGAGTAACTCCAAGGTAATCATTCATCTTTTGATTCCACAGTTCAGGGAGATCCTTCACTTCAATTTCACCAGCTATTAATGCTTTTTCCAACTCATAGCGGACCATAATGTGCAGGCAATACGTCAGTTCATCCGCTTCAATGCGAATAAGGGATGGTTTTACCTCATTGACAGCCGGATAAAACTTCTCCAACGGTAAGTGTTGAAAATGCTCTGGTGCATAGTTTTTGAACAACTCGTAATGATTTCTCCAAAAGCCTTCACTACGCGCAATAAAATTCTCCCAAAATAAAGATTGTGATTCATGAATACCCATACTAGTCCCATCCGCAAGGGGTGTAAAAGCAAGCTTCGGATCGATGTTCTGTTCATAAAGGGCATGTCCTCCCTCATGAATCGTTCCAAAGACAGCGGTACGGAAATCTTTTTCGTCGTATTTCGTTGTCACTCTGACATCATTTGTATTCAATCCGATAGCAAAAGGATGCACCGTCTCATCCAAACGACCGGCCTCAAAATCGTAACCCATACGCTCTAAGATCACTTCACTGAACTCAGCCTGGCGATCTTTAGGGAAATGTCCTTTAAGGACTGATGGATCTGGTTGATTTGGGGCTTCTTTGATTTGCTGAAGGAGAGCTGATAAAGCTTTTCTTACTTTAGGAAACACTTCATCTAATACTTCTACCGTTACGCCTGGTTCATAATTGTGCAACAAGGCATCATAACGATGGTTTTCATAACCCCAGTAATCTGCGAATTTACGGTTGTACTCGACCAACTCTTCCAAGTATGGGCGGAAACTTTCGAAGTCGTTGTTACTCTTCGCTTCTCCCCACATAGATTCAGCTTTGGTTTGGAGGGTTACGTAAGCTCTATACTCATCCGCTGGTATCTTTGCGGTTTTATTATACGTTTCTTCCGCTTCTTCCACCGCTCTTTTTAAAATGGGGTCTAAATCTTTTTTCTTCAATTCGTCAATATATTGGCGCATTTCATCCGAGGTTTGAATTTCATGAACTTTCTGGGACATAACCCCAATCACTTCCGAACGCCCTTCGATTCCTTTGCGTGGCGCTTTTGTTCTCATATCCCAAGCCATAAGCCCAATCGCTTCTCCATACGATGATTGTTCTTTTAAGAGCTCCATAAATTTCTGTTCCGTTGTTTGACTCACATCTATCTCTCCCCTTCATCTAAATGAATCACTTTATCTGACGAATCAGAAACCGAACCCTTTGCCATTGTCTGGCTTGGATTTTGGTTTTCTCCCAAAATACTGGTAATAATCCGTTTTGATAAAGCCATTGAAGAGCTTCCGTTTTTTAGTGGCAGGTTTTCCGTAAAGTTTTTCAAAACCTTCATGAGAAGTGAGGATGTACACACTCCAGGATGGATGATCACGCATGATCGTACCAAGGTTGCGATACATCTCTTCCACTTCTTCCCGCTCACCCATACGCTCCCCATAAGGAGGATTAGACACAAGGTAACCATTTTCCTGCTTCGGTTTGAAATCACTCATCTGCATTTGTTTCCATGTGATCAATTCCCCAAGACCTGCTTCCATTGCATTTTTTTTCGCAATTTCAATCAAGTCGGGATCAATATCAGAACCGAAAATTTGTAGCGATTGGTCATAATTCGCTGCATCTTCTGCTTCTTGAAAAGCAGCATCCCACGCTTTTTGCGGAATAAAACTCCAATTCTCGGAAGCGAATTCTCTGTTGAAACCAGGTGCAATATTTTGACCGATTAATGCGGCTTCGATAGCTATGGTCCCTGAACCACAAAATGGATCGACAAACGGCTGGTCAGGGCTCCAATTTGTAATTTGTACGAGTGCGGCAGCTAACGTCTCTTTTAAAGGTGCTTCCCCCTGGCCTACACGATATCCTCGCTTATGCAGTCCACTTCCTGAGGTATCAATGGTAAGTAGTGCTTCGTCCTTATGAATCGCTACTTCCACTCTGTAAAAGGCACCAGTTTCTTTCAACCATGAATCTATGCCATGTTTGACTTTCAATCGTTCTACTATTGCTTTCTTCACAATCGATTGACAATCCGGAACACTATACAACTTCGATTTGACCGATTTACCGACTACCGGAAACTCGCCGTCTTCTTCTATAAAAGCTTCCCATGGCAATGCCTTCGTGTTTTCAAAAAGTTCATCAAACGATGTGGCCTTGAACCTTCCAACCAACAATTTGACACGATCAGCTGTTCGAAGCCAAAGGTTGGCTCTTGGTATCGCTGATACGTCCGCTTCAAATACAACTCTTCCATTTTCGATTTGTATGTCTTCATATCCTAACGCTTTAACTTCTTTCCCTACTATGGCTTCAAGTCCCATAGCTGCTGTTGCAATCAATGTAACTTTTTTCGACATGATGAACCTCCTTCATATGTAGCATGAACAAACGTGAACCGTTTCCTTCACTAATATTGTTATACAAAAAGAAAAAACCCTTCCAAAAAGCTTAAGGCTTTCCAGAAGGGTGTCATCTGTATCATTAGCGACCTTTGAATACTCTGTAAGCCATGTTCTGTGCCTTTGTACTGCAAACGGTGGTCAACCTCGTACTCCGGTGGCAATCATCTATCTGCCGTCAAACGGCCTCTTCTCTGGTTCATTTCCCATTGAAAAGTGCCCCTACCTATATTTGGGTTGCTCGCTCGTGGGGTTTACCTCGTTCCACCCGAAGTATTTCTACTCCGGCTCCGTCACTGTGGCACTTTCAAGGTAGTCATTCCATATCGAAGACTTAGGAATTTTCCCTGCCGTAAGTTCCAAAGAACTCCCTTGACTTATGGTTTCGTCAAGCACGAACACTACAAGCATCGCAGCTTGTGCGAGCATGGACTTTCCTCTGTATAGAAACCTATACAGCGATTACCCGAGTATTCAAATGAACATTAACATTTGTCATTACGTCATTTAAGACGTGCTAAACAATTATAACAGACACTTGGACGCTTGTCATTGGAAAAATGCGGATGTTAGTCTGCGTACTTATTGCCAAAAACTGCCTTCTCTAAGTTTGAAACACGCTTTAAGATGTCATAGTTCACTTGATGGTTATTTGTAGATGGTTGCCTTTGTCTCTGTGTGGTTTCACGTGATGACATTTTCTTCAAACGGTCATTTTCCTGCTGAAGACGTTCGATTTCCTGCTGAAAACGGTCATAATCCTGAATGATCAAGTCCAGATACTCATCTACTTCTTCTTGGTTATACCCTCTCATAGACGTTTTAAAGTCTTTTTCAAGTATATCCTTTCCACTTAAATGATACTCTTCTAAGTTCATTATTTTCACCTCTGTTTCACACATTATATTCATTTTTTCAAAAGGTCACGGAAATGTCAATTTCAAATCCAGAACATTTATTGACTCCAGAAATCTGGATCCGCCATCCGAAGCTCTTCTACAGTCTCTTCAAGGTCTAATGGAGTAATATAAACAATCTCATAGCTTCCTTGATCCTGAGCCTTTTTCGCTAGTCTCAAGAAATACTGCGGGCTCCCTTCTGTATCTTCATCAAACAGCACGAGACATCCTTCCGAATGATCGATTAAAAATTGATCTTTTGCTTTGAATTGATAAGGTCCTTCATATCCTTTATTATAAATCGGCTGGTAGAAATCGGCGATCATTGTTATCTCCTCATAAACAAGCTTGAGATCTTCCGGCCAACGCTCTTCCTGGTTTTCAAAAGGTGGGAGAACCCCTAATTTTATCTCATACTCTTCTTTAAGATCGAGGACCACTTCAGCCGTCCATAACTCTACTCCCATTTGTCCGGAAATAAGCACCCACTGTAAACCTTCTTCTATGTAGGAAAGCAATCTCTTTTTTATGGCCTCTTTTACGAAATCGACTTTTGGGTCATTATTCTTAAAAATACCCATTTCCATCGGTTTATAACCCGTCACAACTATGGTTTTCAATGTTCAACCTCCTTACCCTTTATTCATTTTATTATGTTTCCTGAAAAAAAGAAAATAAGCCACAGTTTGTGGCTTATCTCTATTAGCTATTTGATCCGGGGCCCATCATTGGCATCTGGCCGTTACCCATCATCGGCATCTGGCCCTGACCCATCATTGGCATCTGACCGTCGCCCATCATCGGCATTTGGCCCTGACCCATCATTGGCGTTTGACCCTGGCCCATCATTGGCATCTGCCCCTGACCCATCATCGGCATCTGCCCCTGGCCCATCATACCTTCCATTTCTTCCATATCCTCTTCGTTCATCATTGGCATTTGGCCTTGGCCCATAGGCATTTGACCCATGTCTTGAGGATTCATATAATCCATCCAGTTATAATCTGGTGAAGATCCTTGAGGAAAAGCGAAATCTTGAGTTCGGAAATTGTTCTGCTCAGAAACCATATACGGGAAATAATGGTTGTTGTTCAACGTATGATTGTTTCGTACGAGAATGTGGGTAGGATGAATGTAGTCTTGATTTTCACAGAAGTAGTTATCCACCACACAGTTTTGAACCGGACATACGATCGGTCTACGGTTTCCGGCTGGCGACATTGGGGACATAGGTCCACATCCGCAAGAGTCCTGCATAGACTGTTGATGCATGTGCTTTCACTCCTTGTTCTGTTATTCCTTATCAGCGTATGTCACAAAGAGCGTGAATGTACTAGGCGATATCATCATATCCTTTAATTTCTGATCAACAAATACCCATACATCCCTATAAAAATGTTGAGACAGTCCCCAAGCTTTGCTACCTACTCCATCGTTCATACTGGGCGGTTAGTAGATAAACACGTTTAACCTGTTAATGAAATGAAGACCTGCCAACCATTTATTTCTCCAGATTCAAAAAATGAAAGAAATAAAAAAAGGATGAGATTCTCATCCTTTTTCTCTCTATTCCGCTTCCTCTTCAGATAAATCAGCTGAAGAAAACGAAAATGGCAAAATTTCTTCCATTGTGAATGTTTTCGTATCGCCATGCAGGTTTGTTGTATAAATTTTAACATCAGACTGGAAAAATTCACTCATGACTTGACGGCAAGATCCACACGGGGGAACTGGTCTTTTCGTATCAGCAACAACGGCCAGCTCCTTGAATTTGGCATGTCCATCAGAAACGGCCTTAAAAATCGCCACTCTTTCAGCACAACAAGTTACAGGATAAGCGGCATTCTCTATATTGCATCCTGTATAAAGGGTTCCATCTTCCGTGACTAGTGCAGCCCCGACAGGAAATTTAGAATAAGGTACATAAGCTCTTTCCCTTATTTTTTTTGCTTCATTAATTAGTTGTTTCGTTTCCATTGATATCCCTCCCTATTCATGGGAAGGTCATTATATATGAATACAGCATAAATGTAAAGCGGTTTCATATCAACTGTTCGATAGCACATCGAGAGAGCATTTAATTGACACATGTGTCGGAAAAAAGTTTATACTGAAGGAGCATGAAAATCATATTGGTTTAGGAGGAACGAAATGAAGTCAATTTTAAATTACAACAAAATCATTTGGATTTTTATTTTGTTATTAATTTCAACAGGAATTTTCACCTATCTGCAACTACCGAAAAGGGAAATCCCAGAAATTAATGTAAATGTCTCATCCATTTCAACCGTGTATCCTGGGGCCACACCTCAAGAAGTGGAACGGACAATCATCAATCCTTTAGAAGAAGAGCTTCTTAGTACAGAAGGGATTGATGAAGTCACTTCTGCGTCCACAACCGGATTCGGTACAGTAACCGCTACACTATCCGGAGGACAGGATACAGATACGACGAATGCAAAGATCCGGCAGGCCGTATCAGAAGTATCCAGGTCTTTTCCTGAAGAAGTCCAGGCTCCTAATGTAAACACAGATATGACTATGTCCGCTGTGGCTTCCTATCATCTATACAGTGATGAACGGACAGAACTATTTAATTTAAGAGAAGATTTGGAAAAATGGAAGGCAGAATTGACAAAGACTCCCGGGGTCGATTCCGTTTTAGTTAAAGGTCTGCCTGACCAAAAAGTAGCCGTCAGTTTGGATAATGACCAATTGAATGAGTTGCAACTCTCACCTTCATCTGTCATTCGTTCCTTAAGTGACGAACTAGGACCTTCTCCAATTGGTACAGAACAAAGAGATGGCACCATTCATCAATTGATCTTCGAAAAATATTCAGACATTCAAGAATTGGAAGGCTTATTTGTCGGAAATAACTCTGACGGAGAGCCTGTGAAACTGTCTGAAATCGGCTCTATCGAGATTGCCAACAAAGAAGTGGAAGACCTAATTACTTATAAAGACAAAGCGGCTCTATCCGTTACCGTGCTTACTGAAGAAGGAGTAAACATTAGTGCCCTTCAGGAAGAGTTGACAGACAAGATTAACGTTTTGTCAGAACAGTTGCCGGAAGAAATCGAGGTCGATCGTTTTTATACACAAAGTACAATTATTGATGAAGTATTTTCAAACCTTATTACTTCCTTTGCCATTTCATTTCTTGCTGTCATTATCATAATGGTACTGGGTCTGCCCATTTCGTCAGCGATTCTCGTCGCTTTATCAATCCCAATATCCATTCTCATCGGTTTAATTCCTCTTCCATATGTCGGAGTCGATTTAAACCAGATATCAATTATTGGGATGATTATAGCTATCGGGATATTGGTTGATGATGCGATTGTCGTCAATGACAACATTCAAAGAAGGTTCCAACTTGGAGATGGTCCGATGGAAGGAACCATCCGGGGTGTGAAAGAAGTTGGCAAGTCTATCGTTACTTCAACACTCATGATTATTTTCAGTTTCCTCCCTTTAACGTTCTTATCTGGAACCAATGGGGATTTCATCAGAGCCTTACCATCGGTCTTGATTTTCACGGTGCTCGCATCCACAATCATTGCACTGACGTTTATTCCTACCGTTCAATATGTCAGGAGAAGGCGGAAGCAAAAATCCAGAAAAGCAAAGTCGGGACTTCTTGGTGGTTTGTTTGACTGGTTAGAACGTACCTACGCTGACAGGATTCTTCCTGCTACTACGAAGAAGCCATTAGTCACTTCGCTGATTGGTCTGATCGTTTGTGCCCTTTTAGCCACTTTAGCGATTAAGATTCCTTTTGAATTCTTCCCTGCTGCTGATCGTCCGGAAGTAACCATTTCTGTCGAGAACCCCCAAGGGACAACGATTCAGGAAACAGAACAAAAGTTACAGGAATTAACGGATTACCTGGAGAATTCTGAAGAAAACATTACTGAAACAGCCATTTATTCAGGAAGTGGACTTCCTAATTTATTTAGTTCAGGGTTGCAACGGTCAGGTGAAAACACAGGCCAGGTTCTCGTTCGAGTCGACAGAGACCAAACGAGCGCCAGTGACTTTATAGAAGAATGGGAAGAGCCTTTAAGGGAGAAATTCCCGGATAGTGAAATTTTCCTTGAAACTATTGTTTCTGGTCCACCACCTTCACCACCTGTACAGATCAAAATTCAAGGTCCTGAGATTGAAACGTTAATCGCTGAAGCGAAGAATGCAGGAAAACGATTAAGTGAGCTGGAAGGTGCTGAAATAACTACACTTAACGCAGAGACGCAGCCTTTCACGGAATACAATGCGGACCGTTCTTTGCTTGCAGAAAATAACATCCCGATCAACCAAATCACTTCTCAACTCCAACTGGCAAATATCGGTGTGCCTCTAGGTACCTTTGACAATGGTGTGGAGCGTTTACCTATTGAAGTTATGGTTGATGACGGTGTAGAAGATGGTGTAGACCTATCTGAGCTGAATGTAGTCAGCCAGCAATCGAATCAGGGCGGCGGGCCGCCAGAAATTCTTACGCTTGATGAAATTATCACAACAGAATCAAGCGAGCGGATCGGTGTGATTCCACACTTGGATGGAGACCGCACCATTACGGTTGAAGCATATCCGGAAGAGGGAATGGAAAGTACATTCTCCCAGGAATCAACAGATGTTGTAAATGAAATTAAGAATGATCTTCCAGAGGGTTATACGCTTGTTGAAAGCGGCGAATCCGATGCTCGTTCCGAGTTCTTTGTAGAAGTAACAAAACTCTTTGTTATCGTCTTGTTCTTGATTTATTTGACAATTGCTATTCAATTCAACTCCCTGCTTATGCCTTTATTGATAACAGGAACCGTATTTTTAGCTGTGACAGGGGCTATTATAGGGCTTTTTGTATCAGGGGAACCCCTCAGTTTCTTAGCTGTATTGGGCATTGTATCTCTTTCAGGTATAGTTGTGAGGAACTCTGTCATTCTTGTCGAATTTATTGAGCAGAACCGTGAACGTTACAGCAGTAACGTCGAAGCTGTCATTGAAGCAGGCAGGGCAAGAATCCGTCCTATAGTCCTTACTTCATTAACATCGATTGCAGCCTTGGCTCCTATCATTTACACAGGGGATGTGTTATTTAAGCCATTGGCGGTATCGATCGTATCCGGACTTGCATTTTCAACAGTACTCACATTGCTGCTTGTCCCATCTTTTTATTTATTAATATCCAGAAAATAAATCAATCGACGACTTATGAGAAACGTTTGAATGAAAAAAAGCTCCCATTATTGGGAGCTTTTTTCATGTTGTTCCAGATCATCAAGGATCATATCCAATACATAATGGGAGGACTGATACAATTCTTTGAACCTCTTTCGGTGTACATCCAGGTAGTAACTATGGAGAATAATCATTTCAATATTCTCATGCGTTGATTTCACTTGGTTTGGATGTACATTTGTCTTTCGGTCTTTTACAAATTCCTCTGCTTCCTTTACCCATTCATTGGCCAATTGGAACATCGGTTTTGTTTCCTTTTTAACCTGATTAAAAAAATCATAGCTCTTTTTTTCTACAGGACCCTCCGTATTTAAAAAGCGTTGATGTTGTTCATCAATGAGACGCTTTAATTCAATCGTATTGGCTTTTAAATTCATAACATTCCACACCTTTCCTCCTTAATAATATCATGAGGGAACAAAAGGCATCAAAATCAACCTACGGAACGACGTTTGGCCTGTTGAGCCACCTTACCCATATATTCATACCGACGTTCCCTTTTTATCTTCCTTAATTCATCACGAAGACTGAAGACCTCATTTTTCAATTCATCTATGTCTTTACGGTGGGAGACGGCCATATTGAACACGATTTCATCTGTTTTGATTGACAACCTACGCTCAAGCAAGGAGAATTTTTCCTGTAAGTGCGAAAGCTGATCCTCAAATTCATTCGGCGTGATGACACTATTTTTCTTCATACACTACTCCCCCTTTTATTGGTGTGTTATAAATTCGCTCTTGCATGCATAACTCCTTTACGGATGACAAGACTAGAACTAAAGCAACAAAACAAGTCAAACCTGACTTTAATCTTCGACATAAAAGGAGAAAAGCATATGGCTAAGAAAAAAGATAAGAAAAATAAGAAGCCGACACCGGCCAGAACTGACAATCCTAAATTAACTGGAGAGAACCGCCCTTCTACGTGACTGGACAGAAGCTGTTGCTATTTTTTATAGCAGCAGCTTTTTTTATAAACCCTATAAAACCGGGATATGACATCAGCTTCCCCCTCCCCATCTTTTTATATCTTCACGAGACAAAAAAACCTAAGCGATATCGAAGGAATATGATTAGGGTTTTGAATGGATTGTGGAAGGGAAGATAGTCATGGCGGTTTCCTTACATGTGTCAATCGTGTGACAGGTGAAACTTTCCTTTCTTTTATACGTCTATATAAAATGAGTCTCATGTATATATTCTTGGACACGAAAATTTGGTATGATACTCTCATGGCTATAGGGAGGGATTGGTTGTGAATTACCCCAATGGGAGACGTGGTTCCAAGGCGAATTTAGCTCCCAAAGGAAAAACAAAACCGGATTTCAGTAACAGGGGAATGTCACTGGAAGAAGACATTAATGTAACCAACGAATATTATTTGCAAGCAGGAGTTGCGGTGGTCCATAAAAAACCTACGCCTGTTCAAATTGTACAAGTGGATTACCCCAAGCGAAGCGCTGCTGTTATTAAAGAAGCCTATTTCAAACAAGCTTCTACTACAGACTTTAACGGGGTTTATCGTGGAAAGTACATCGATTTTGAGGCAAAAGAAACGAAGAACAAAACTTCTTTTCCATTAAGTAATGTCCATCAGCACCAGATTGATCACATGAGGGCTGTGCAGGCACATGGTGGGATCAGCTTTATGATCATAAAGTTCACCCCGTTAGAAGAAACGTACCTCCTTCCCTCCTCATCGATCTTTTCCTTTTGGGAAAATCAGTGGAACGGGGGAAGGAAATCGATTCCTTATGCTTTTATTACAAAAGAAGGAATCCATATCCCTTTTCATTATCAGGCTAGGGTTCACTATGCCACAGCCATCGATAAGCTTTATTTCTGAAATGGAGGAAATGTAAATGGCCAACGATAGCCAGTCACGTACAGCAAGAAGAAAACAGATGAAATCATCGAAAAAAGGAAAAAGCACATCAAAATTCAAAAAGATTTTCATGACCCTTTTAACCATCGGCGTTGTTCTGATGTTAGGGGTTGGAGCATTATTTGCCTATTATGTCGCTACCGCTCCGAGTTTAGATGAATCGAAATTATCCGATCCTTTCTCTTCCAAGGTTTACGACAAAAATGGAGACTTGTTTGCTGACTTAGCCGGAGACGAACGACGGACGAAAATCACATACAATGACATCCCCCCCGTTCTGGAGGATGCCGTATTAGCTACAGAAGATGTACGTTTCTTCAATCATATCGGCATTGATTTTCGCAGAATCGGTGGTGCGGTACTGGCCAACATTACAGGTGGATTCGGTGCTGAAGGAGCCAGTACAATTACACAACAAGTTGTCAAAGAATCGTTTTTGACGAAGGATAAAACAATCAAACGTAAAGTACAGGAACAGTATTTAGCTGTGAAGTTAGACCAGGAATATTCCAAAGAAAAGATTTTAGAAATGTACCTGAATAAGATTTATTACGGTGCAGGGGCTTATGGAGTTGCTGAAGCTGCGGAAACTTATTTTGGTAAGAAAGACCTCAGTGAACTTACACTGCCTGAGGCAGCCCTATTGGCAGGTCTGCCACAAAGACCAAGCGGCTACATGCCATTTGAAAACCCGGATTTAGCGAAGGATCGAATGAACACGGTTCTTAGTTTGATGGTGCAGCACGGGAAAATAACCGAGGCTGAAGCAGAAGAAGCACGTCAAGTGAAGATCGAAGATATGTTGATTGAAAGACAACCTGAAAAAGAAGCGCCATTCCAAGCGTTCTTAGATGAAGTAGAACGTGAAATCAAAGAAAAAATGGACGGTTCAGATATTTACAAAGATGGACTGAAGATTTATACCACACTGGACCCTAAAGCTCAGGAACAAGTTCAACAACTCTTAAGCAATGATGGCCCTACTCCATGGCCGGATGAAAAATTAATGGCAGGAGTGACTGTAACCGATACACAGACTGGCGCCATCCGAGCAATTGGCGGAGGCCGGAACTACCAGAAAGGTCAATTCAATACAGCGACTCAAATCAAACGTCAACCCGGCTCAACATTCAAACCAATCACTGCCTATGGGCCAGCTATACAATATAATAAAATGTCCACCTATCATCAGATAAAAGATGAAAAGACTGAATTTGACGTCAACGACGGTTGGACACCAAGCAACTTCGATAATCAGTTTAGAGGATGGGTGTCTGCAAGATACGCATTAAGCCGTTCATTAAATATACCGACCATCAAATTAATGGAAGAAGTAGGGATTGATAAAGCTGAAGAGTTTGCAAAAGGGCTCGGTTTTAAAGTCCCTGATAAAGGTTTTATGCTTTCAGATGCCATTGGAGGCGGAGTGGGGACGAATCCTAAAGAAATGGCAGCCGCCTACGCTGCTTTTGGTAATGAAGGCGTATATAACGAACCACATACCGTTACAAAAGTAGAAGTGCCGGGAGAAGGTACCATTGAGCTGACTCCAGAACCTAAGTCTGCCATGAACAGCTACACGGCCTTTATGATCTCTGATATGCTGAAAACAACGATGAGTGAAGGTACAGGAACAGCTGCCAATGTACCGGGTATTAATGACGCAGGTAAAACGGGAACGACAAACCGTGGAGATTATGCATCAGACTCCTGGTTCAATGGATACACAACAAACTATTCTATCTCCGTTTGGGCCGGGTACGATGAGGAAGATCCCATGTCCCAGGCCGCAAAAAATATACCCAAACAGATTTACAAGCCTTTGATGACTCAATTATCGCAAGGAATAGAAACGGCTGATTTTACTAAACCGGATTCTGTTACATGGGTGGATGTAGAAAAAGGGTCAAGACCTGCACGTTTACCTAGTGAATATACACCTTCGGACCGTATTGTTACAGAACTATTCCACGTAGACAATCAACCATCCAAGGTATCAGAAGCTTATCAGAAATTGGATCCCGTTCAGTCCCTGGCCGGAAAGTTTAATGAAGAAACTTCCAGTATTGATCTTTCTTGGTCGTACGGAAATACAGATGGCATCAGTTTCCGTATCGCTGCCTCCATTGATGGTGGTGAAATGAGAGAATTGACAACTACGAAGGAAACAAGTGTCGAGATTACGAACGTTGATCCTGGTGCAACTTACGAATTTGCTGTTGTAGTCATCAGTGATGACGATAATACAGCAAATAGTGATTCGGCTACCGTCACGGTTCAAGCCCCAGGTTCTCTTGACCAGGAAACTCCTGAAGAAGACGAAGAAAATCAGGAAGATAATGGCGAGAACACAGAGGAAGAAACGCCTTCTGAAGATAACAACGAAGGGGACGGACAAGGAAATAACGACGGAAACGGTAATGGTAACAATAACGGCGATGGGCAAGGAAATGGTCAGGGTGATGGTCAAGGTTCTGACCAAGAAGATGAACCTCAAAATAATGATGACAGTGAAAGCAATGACCAAAATCAAGAAGATGGATCTGGTTCAGGTGGCGACAGTGGTTCTGATAATGAAGAACAACCACCAGCTGAAGACCAGCAGGAAAACCAACAAGAAGATGCAGCCTAAACAAAAACCCTCTCGAATAATCGAGAGGGTTTTCCTATGTGGCTTTCTCTATTTTCTTCATCCTTTTTTGACCTTCCCTGCACAAAAATAACAAAGGACATTCTTCGCAATTCGGACGTTGCGCTTTACAGTGATAACGACCAAAAAATATCATCCGGTGATGGGTGACACTCCACTCCTCTTCCGGTATTTTCCTCATCAGTGTCTTTTCCACTTCCAAGACAGAATCTTTCCATCGACAAAACGCAAGACGTTTGGACACACGTTCCACGTGTGTATCCACCGCTATGGCAGGTTCATCAAAAGCAACAGAAGCTACGACGTTTGCCGTTTTTCTCCCTACTCCAGCTAAACTTTCCAGCTCTGTTTTTGTCGGAGGGACTTCCCCATTAAATTTCTCAACAAGTGTTTGGGATAGCTTCTTTATATTCTTTGCTTTGTTCCTGTATAGACCGATCCGTTTAATATCATCCTGAAGCTCTTCCAAAGGAACAGCGATATAATCCTCAGGTTTTTTATATTTTTCAAAAAGTTGAGGGGTTACTTTGTTCACTAATGCATCAGTCGCTTGTGCAGATAGAACAACCGCAACGAGAAGTTCAAAAGGATTGCTGTGGGTCAATTCACACTCAGCTTCCGGGAACATTTCCTCAAACGTATCTAAACAATGACGGATTTGCTGTTTATTCAACATTGTGTTTTTTATGAATCCTCCTCCAACCAATTATAGTAAAGGGAGATATCCCGCTTCTTATTTTCCTGTTTTTGGGTTTTAGGCGCCTGTTGCCCTTGGCGGAACTGCTTTCCCTGTTCCCGGGCCTGTTCCACCGTTTTGACACCTTTCCGCTTCCACTCTCTAAGAATCCGGTCAATATATTTAAAATTTAATTTACTCATCAATACAGCTTCTCTTAACGCAGCCTTGATCAATGCAGGAGATTGTTCTTCTTCATCAAGCCATATGTTAATAGTCTCAATTTCAAATGGAGACAGTGGTCTTCCAAATTCCTGCTCGAACAACGGAAAGATATTTTCATCATACGAGCGGTCATTTATTTGAGGCTTCTGAGATACGGCGAACAGTTTTTCCCACAAAGGCTCTAATGAATAATGCTCATTAAGGACACGATCTTCATTTTGGTTCTGTTCAATGGTCATCATTCTTTTTTGGATCAAACTCCTAAGCACTCGTGAACATTCTTGAGCGGAAATAGAAAGATGAATCGCCAGTTGTTCAGGCGTAGGAAAACCATTGCCTTCTGTGCGAAAACGGTGAATTTGTAAAAGAACGACCAATTCGGTTTCATTCAACTTCAGCTGATGGAAATTTTCAAGAAGTTTGGTTGGAACGACCATTTGGTTATCCATGATGTTTTGAAAGCTTTGGTATTTAGCCAAATCAATCCCTCCATTCTTAATCTTCATGGAATGAAAAACACCGATACGCCAAGGGCGTTAGATCGGTGTTCGTTCATCCTCATGATTAATGATCACGGGTACAGTCGATTTAATAGACGAGGGAATGGAATCGTCTCACGAACGTGCTCGACCCCTGAGATCCAAGCTACCGTACGTTCAAGACCTAGTCCGAAGCCTGAGTGCGGGACGCTTCCGTATTCGCGTAACTGTAAATACCATTTGTACGCATCCCCTGTGAGATCATGTTCTTCATACCTCTGCTTCATTAGTTCAAGATCATCAATCCGTTGAGATCCACCAATGATTTCACCATATCCTTCCGGAGCGATCAAATCCGCACACAGAACCACTTCAGGGCGCTCAGGATCTGGCTTCATATAGAATGCTTTGATTTCAGCAGGATAATTAGTGATGAAAACAGGCTTGTCATAACTTTCTGCAATCGCTGTTTCATGTGGGGCTCCGAAATCTTCTCCCCATTCAATATCATCAAACCCTTTATCTTTCAATAGTTGAATAGCATCGTCATAACTTATGCGAGGGAATGGAGCTTGAATCTTTTCAAGTTTCTCTGTGTCGCGACCAAGAGCATCAAGTTCAATCTTACAATTTTTAAGAACTGACTGTACTACATGGGAAACATACTGTTCCTGTACTTGAAGACTGTCTTCATGGTCCATGAAGGCCATTTCTGGTTCAATCATCCAGAATTCAATCAAGTGGCGGCGGGTTTTTGATTTCTCAGCACGGAACGTTGGTCCAAAACTGAATACGCGGCCAAACGCCATAGCAGCAGCCTCCATGTACAGCTGACCACTTTGAGACAAGTAGGCATCTTCTTCAAAATATTTTGTATGGAAAAGTTCTGTCGTTCCTTCCGCTGATGACCCTGTAAGGATTGGAGGATCAATTTTGACATAACCATTGTCATTGAAAAACTCGTAAGTGGAACGAATAATTTCGTTTCGCACTTTCATTACAGCATGTTGACGCTTAGAACGTAACCACAAATGGCGATGATCCATCAGGAATTCTGGGCCGTGTTCTTTTGGTGTAATCGGATAATCGACCGCTTCGTGAATGACTTCAAAGTCTTTCACCTGCATTTCATATCCAAGAGGCGAACGAGTATCTTCCACGATCACTCCTGTCACGTAAAGGGATGACTCTTGTGTTAAAGCTTTCGCATCCTGAAACTTATCTTCACCGATTTCTGCTTTCACAACGATCCCTTGCATAAATCCTGTTCCATCACGAAGCTGCAAGAATGCAATTTTACCACTGGAGCGTTTATTACTAAGCCAAGCTCCTAACGTAACTTCTTCTCCTACATATTTCGATACTTCAGAAATAGTTGTTTTCACACTAAAAACCTCCAAAAGCTTAAGATTGATATTTGTTTACAAAACGTTCGATTCGATCAGCCGCTTTTTCGAGCTGCTCAAGAGATGTTGCATAGGACAGGCGTACATTATCAGGGCTGCCGAAGCCGGATCCGGGGACGAGCGCTACTTTTTCTTCGTCTAATAAAGCTTTCACCCACGCATCCACGTCCTGAAAGCCACCTTGCTCAACCGCTTCCTTCACATTAGGAAAAAGGTAAAAAGCGCCGGATGGTTTCGCACAATGCACTCCAGGAATTTGGATCAGGCGTTTGTGAAGAACATCCAGCCGCTCTTTGAATGCTTCCTTCATTTCTTCTACTTTTTCTTCAGAAGCTGTATAGGCAGCGAGTGCCGCGTACTGGGCTATTGTCGTTGGATTTGATGTCGAATGGGAAGCCATGTTGGTCATCGCTTTAATGACGGTTTTGTTTCCCGCAGCAAAGCCGATTCTCCACCCTGTCATCGAATGGGATTTCGAAACCCCGTTGATGATGATGGTTTGCTCATAAAGTTCTTCTGACAGTTGAGCTATGGAAACATGTTTCTCCTCTGTATAGATCAATTTTTCGTAAATCTCATCCGATACAATAAGGACATCATGCTCAAGGCACACTTCTCCGAGCGCCTTTAATTCAGATTCGGAATACATCATACCCGTTGGGTTACTTGGTGAATTAATAATGACGGCTTTCGTATTAGGTGTGATGGCTTCTTTCAGCTGCTCTGGTGTAAGTTTAAAATCATTAGATTCCTCTGCTGATACAATTACAGGCGTACCTTCAGCGAGTTTAATCTGCTCAGGATAACTGACCCAGTATGGGGCAGGAACAATGACTTCATCCCCCTTGTTCAGAAGGACTTGGAATAATGTGAACAACGCATGTTTCGCACCTGTTGTGACGATCACTTGCTCATTTGTATAAGTGAGGTCCTGGTCGCGTTTTAATTTTGCTGTAATGCTGTTTTTCAGCTCAGGAACTCCACCAGCCGGGGTGTACTTCGTCATTCCTTCATCCATCGCACGCTTAGCAGCCTCCAGGATATAAGATGGAGTATTGAAGTCAGGTTCGCCCGCTCCCAATCCAATGACATCGTGGCCTTCTGCCTTCAGTGCTTTCGCTTTGGCTGTAATCGCTAATGTTGTTGATGGTGTTAAAGCTTGCACACGTTGTGCTAATTCCATAAACGTTCACTCCTTTTATTCATTCTGCCTGAAAGCAAAACGCTGATCAAACGCTTCACCCTGCAGTGTAAAATAGTCTAATACGTAGCGGTTTTGTTCATCGATATAAGTCAATTGAAAAACAGGTTCCTCTTCCTCAAAGCCATATTGTATATCTTTGAATGTACAATTAGAGCAAGTATTCTCCCAGCGGGAGCACATCTCTTCTAATGGCAGTGTTTCCTCTTTAGAAACCTCTTCAAGGATCTTTTTTTCCTTGATATCCATAAATATAATAGACGCTTCTTTTGACTTATTTATTCCCTGGACGATATGAAACTCTTTTTCGCCATGGTATGTAGATACATGGTCAATCCTTGCAAGGCTCCCCTTATCCCGAGCGATTTCTTCTGCTAGAGGGTGACCTTGTTTGCGGTCATGATTCACATCGATATAGAGCCACAGGAAAAGGATAATAGCGATAATAAACAGGGTACCTGTTATCGCAAGGGTCCACTTCAACCAACTAGGTACGGTAAATGGTGAAGACTGCGGTCTCAGCATCGTCATCATCCAGTGCCAACCCAAACATAAGATTATTTTCTTTCAGCGTTCGGTTTAATGTATCGACAATTTTATAAAGATCATCAGACTTTTGAATTCTGACCGTCGATAACGTTTCTATCTTATTTTCCATCAGTAAAAAACCTCCATTGTGCGGGGTCCGCTTTTTATTATAACAGGTTCGTCCAGACTCATGCGCTAGAGTTAAAGCCATTTTTCAATCTTATTGATTAATTGACGGGTGGACTCATAAGAAACAGGGACTTCCGGAAGAGAACTCAGGAAGTATTTCCCGTATCGAGCTTCCATCAACCGTTGATCACAAATAAAGACGACTCCTCGATCGGAGCTGCTCCGAATTAACCTGCCAAAACCCTGTTTAAACCGGATGATTGCATGAGGAAGGGATTTCTCCATAAATGAATTTCGGCCTTCTTTTTGCATTCTTTCGTTTCTCACCGATTGTATAGGCTGATCAGGCGGCTGAAAAGGCAAACGAACCATCATGAGACAAGAGAGATCCTCTCCAGGTATGTCCACACCTTCCCAAAAAGAACTTGTCCCTAGAAGTATCGCCTGATCGAATGCTTGAAAGTTTTTTTTCAATCGATCTCTACTCCCGCTTGATACACCTTGAGCAAATACCATAAATTCCTCTGGGTCAATAAACTCTTTCAGAAGGGTGTAGGTTTGACGAAGCATTTCATAAGATGTAAATAAAACAAGCATTCTGCCTTTTGTCACTTCCGCAACAGAATAAATCGCTTCACTCAACGCTTCAACAAACGAATCGGGGTCATTCTTTATGTTCGGGAAATCATTCGGGACCATAAGCTGGACCTGCTCCTGGAACTTATAAGGAGACGGAATGATCGATTCGATTGTGTTGGCAACGTCCTGTAAGCCTAGTGATTTTCGAATATATTCGAAAGAACCACCTGTGGATAAGGTCGCGCTCGTTAGGATAGAGCTGCACTTCTTTCTGAAAAGCCGTTGTTCGAGAAGGTGAGCGACATCATAGGGTTCACTGAATAAGTAAATGGCATTGACGGCCCCTTCTCCTTCAATTTCCACCCATTTCACTTCTTCTTCTCTAGTGAAATCAAAGTAATGAATCAGCTGTGAGCGAATCTGATGGCATACATCCATTTGATTGTTCAACCGGGAGAGAAGAATGGGGATACTGTAATCTTCTCTGACAGCAAGCTGCATTCTCAACTGTTCTTCCATTTTTCCCATATGGACAATCAGTTTTTTAATGATTGCTAAGAAACGATGAGACATTTCTTTGGCTGTGTCAATAAATGACGGCATCTCCCCCGGTTTCAAAAGAAGCTGGGTACGTCCAATGTCACTCTTCCCTTTCCCCAACCTCTTCTGCTTTTTCACACTCTGATAAATATAACGGGAAAGGTGGCTCAGTTCTTCCTTGGCTTCATCAATGGATTGCTGCCCCTTGATCAGGTTCATATAAAAGTCGTTCTGCAAAGACCATTCTTTATAAAGACTCTTTTGGAATATTTCCCCGAATTGGGTCAAGTGCCTTTGAAGTTCACGATAATTCATCCGGACACCAAAATACCGACTAGCTACTGCTTCTAAATGATGTGCTTCATCAATTATCACATGTTCATATTCTGGCAGTACCGATTCCTCTTTCATAATATCCATACATAATAGAGCATGATTCGTAATCACAAGATCCGCTTGTGCTGCTTTCTCTTGGGCCCATTGGAAAAAACTGTCGTCTGTGAAACCAAGCCTGACGGTTTTGCTGGACTGCTCTGATGAAACTTTATGCCAAAACTGCCTTCCATTCGAAGGTAGTTGGATTTCGTCCACATCCCCCGTACGCGTCCTGGTTAACCAAACGAGAATCATCGCTTTTGTCAGTGTAATATCATAATTATCTTGATACGATCTCTCCAGCTCATATTGAAAGTGGATCAAACTAATATAATGAGCCTTCCCTTTATAAAGAACCGCTTTAATCGGGCGAGGAAACATCCGTTCGACTTTAGGGAGTTCTTCTTCAAGCAATTGTTTTTGCAGACTCGTTGTATGAGTGGAAATGACGACGCGTTTACCACTCTCCATCGCTTGGTAAGCAGCGGAAAGAAGGTAAGCGATGGACTTTCCTGTTCCAGCACCTGCTTCTAATATCGCATGTTTATTTTCTGTAAGAGCTTGTTTGACACTTGCCGTCATCTCCTGCTGTCCTTTTCGGATCTCATAATCAGGAAGCAGGCTTCCAAGGCCATTTTCTCCTTCGAACACCTGCGTTTTCCAAGTGTCGAATGGAGGGAGTTGAACGGCTTTAGATGCACGTTCAGGCACTTGTTTCCGTACAGCGATTCCATGCTTCAGCATCACATCAGATTCACTCGTGTTTCCATACCGCTTCTCTTCCAAGTATTTCAGGAAGAAATCCCTGAAATCACTTTTCAATTTCCCCTCGATCTTTAGCAAATGGTGGATCGTACGCTCTGGTAGACGCTGAAGTTCTTTCAATAAATAAAGAAGCAAATCAGCTGTGACTTGAGCATCTGACAATGCGCGATGTGGCCGATCGTGGCCCATATCCAAACGCTCTGCCAGCTGTCCCAGTTTGAAAGTAGGCGAAGTCGGCATAAGAATGCGTGCGAATTCGACGGTATCAATAATCGGATTATGTAAAGGTTGATATCCGCACCGTGCCAATTCATCATTTAGGAACCCAAGATCGAATTCGATGTTATGCGCCACAATATAAGCATGGTGAAACAGAGGATAAACATCCTCTACAATTTCAGAAAAAAGCGGTGCATCCAAAACATCGTCATCTTCTATTCCAGTTAGTGATCGAATAAACGGAGGAATCTCTTTTTCAGGATAAACAAGGGAAGAAAACTCTTCCACAACTGCCCCATTTTCCTCCATAACGACGACACCGATTTCTATGATGCGATCCCCTTTTGAAGCCGCATTTCCTGTTGTCTCTAAATCCACAATTGCAAATCTCTTCATGTTCATCCCTACTTTCACAACAAAAAGGAAGGACCTTGCCTAAGAACGTGGCATAGATCCTTTCTTCACTCGCTAGTCACTTCTTATAATGGCAATGCTTGTAAAGGCGGCTCTTCTTCGATGATCTGCTCGACTTTATTGTTCTCATCCATCAGAGCAATCTTTGGACGAAATTCTTCAAGTTCCTCTTCATGAAGCATCGCATAGGAAACAATAATGACAACATCATCCGGTTGTACACGTCGGGCTGCTGCACCATTCAGGCAGACCACACCGCTTCCGCGCTCACCAGCAATCACATAAGTCTCAAGACGTTCGCCATTATTATTGTTAACAATCTGCACTTTTTCATGGGGGAGTATACCGACTTGATCAAGCAAATCCTGATCGATAGTCACACTTCCCACATAATTCAAATTCGCTTCCGTTACGCGAGCCCGGTGTATTTTTGCTTTCATCATTGTACGAAACATATGATATGACCTCCTTGTCGATCACCCATAAATGACATGTCCATCATGATTAAAAACGACATTGTCAATCAATCTCACATGGTCATAAAATACAGCCGCAGCGAGAATCACAGGACGATCGATGTTCTCTATAGATTCTAACTCAGGATAAGATAATAATTCAATATAATCTATCTTACCACGAGTTTTCTGTTCAAGAAACTTCTCAGTCGCCTCAATGATCAATTCTTTGGACTTTTGCCCTTCTTTAACAAGTTTCCTTCCGTACTGCAGCGATTCCTGTATAGCTGGAGCCTCTTTTCGTTCCTCATCAGACAGTCGGACATTTCTACTACTCTTCGCAAGGCCGTCCTGTTCCCTAACCGTAGGAACAGGAATGAGATGAACAGGAATGTTATAGTCTTTGATTAAGGCATCAACGACAGCTACTTGCTGGGCGTCCTTCATACCGAAGTAGACGTTGTCAGGCCTTGTAATGTTAAATAACTTTGTAAGGACGGTAACGACACCATCAAAATGCCCAGGGCGGCTTTTTCCGCACAATACATTCGTCCGGCTGGTCACCGTCATAAGTACGGACAATGGCTGCGGATACATGGTCCCGGGGGTAGGAAGAAATACAAGATCCACGCCGTTTTCTTCTGCTGCGTTACGATCTCGGTCCTCATCACGAGGGTATGTATCCAGATCTTCCCCTTCCCCGAACTGAAGCGGATTAACAAAAATACTGAGAATCACCTTATCATTTTCCTTCTTCGCTTCTTCAATAAGGCGGATGTGCCCCTCATGAAGGTAGCCCATCGTAGGTACAAAACCAATGGTGTAGCCGTTCTTCTTCCACTCGGAAATCAATGTGTTCACTTGATCTATTTCTCTTAGTACTTTCATTTTTCACTTTACTCCTCCGGCAGTTCATTAAGGTTCATAGTAAATGTGTGGGATTCTTCCGGAAATGTCTTCGTCTTCACTTCTTTTACATAGGATTGAACCGCTTCTCCCAGAAGATGGTTGCTATCGATATATGGTTTTACGAACTTTGGTAATCGATCTACTCCATATTTTAGAATATCGTGATAGACAAGAACCTGACCATCACACTCTGCCCCGGCACCAATTCCTATCGTAGGGATAGATAATCGGTTTGTGATTTTCTCTGCTAACTGCCTCGGAACGCACTCAAGGACAATCGCCATGGCACCTGCCGCTTCTATTTCAAGGGCTTCCTCAATGAGTCTTACTGCTGAACCCTGGTCTTTTCCTTGAACTTTATAGCCCCCAAGCACATTGACTGATTGAGGAGTTAAGCCGATGTGGCCGACCACAGGAATACCAGCATGAACAAGCTTTTTCATCATTACAGAGACTTCGCCACTTCCTTCAAGCTTTAAAGCCTGTGCTCCCGTTTCCTGATAAAGTCTGCGTGCATTTCTCAAGGTATCCTCTGTGGAAATATGATAGGACATAAACGGCATATCAATCACTTTGAATGTATCAGGAGCACCACGTTGAACAGCTTTCCCGTGGTGGATCATATCTTCCATAGTCACTGGAATCGTTGAATCATAACCAAGTACTGTCATTCCTAAGCTGTCGCCGATGAGAATCATGTCGACATTCGCTTCTTCTGACATTTTAGCTGACGGATAATCATAACTTGTAATCATGGCGATTTTATCTTTCTCTTGCTTCATACGCAGGAACTGTCCCTTATTACGCATGATATCCTCCCTCTCCCCAGTGAATTTCCGCTGAATATAGTTTCTCTTCTTCTCCATCTATGCTTCTCGCACGTAAAGCTCCATCAGGCTCAATCCCTATCAGGGTCGCCTGCCAAGTTTTTCTCATCGTAGATATGGTCACTTCTTCACCGATTTTGTAGCCGAAGTGCTCCCAATCTTTTTTAATCGATGCGAACCCATGGGACTCAAAACGCTCATATGTCTCTTCAAATAGACGGAGGATATGCTGGACGGTTTGTTGTATATTCCAATGCTCGCTGGATTCGATTTTAAGTGAAGATGCTTTGTATTGGATATCAGAAGGAATTTCGCGATCTTCTTGGTTAACGTTCATTCCCATACCCAGCACAATATATTGAATCGTGTCCTGTTCTGCCTGCATTTCGGTAAGAATTCCAGAAACTTTCTTATGGTTAATCAATAAATCATTCGGCCATTTGATTTGTGGGACCAGCGAAGACCTTTCTGCAATCATCCTTGCTAATACGGTCGCTGCCAGGAGGGTGATTTGAGGTGCTTGCACAGGAGGCAAATTCGGGCGTAAGAGGATACTCATCCATATTCCCTTTCCTTTTGGTGAATCCCAATTTCTCGACATTCGGCCTTTCCCTTTCACCTGTTCATCAGCAATGACCACGGTGCCATGTGGTTTGCCTTGTTTGGCAAGCTGATGCACAATTTCCTGAGTAGATTCAACCTGGTCGTAATGATGCAATTCATGACCGAGCCATTTTGTCCCCAGTCCCCATCTAAGAGTGTTTTCACTGATTTTATCGGGGGAAGACAAAATTTTGTACCCTTTGCGTTGAACGGCTTCAATTTCATACCCGTCTTTTTTTAATTCGTTCATATGCTTCCAAACAGCTGTTCTTGATATTCCCAACTGGTCAGAAAGTTCCTGACCTGATATATGGCCTTCAAGATGATTTAGTAACTCGATTAATTCCTTGCGGGTGGATTCCATTCCCTCACCCACTCCTTTATCTTTTCGTATTCATTTTCTATTTCTCCTGTAACCACACGGTGTTCAATCATATCCATCCATTCGGATATCCATGGGCCTTTTGGTCGTTCTGAAAACAATTGCAGAAGGTCTCTAGCCTGAAAAGTCAGCTCTCTTTTGTCCTGAATAGGAAGGTGTGCTTTGATTTTCTTCAACTCATCTCCCAAATTCTTTTCCTGGGAATGTAAAGCCAGAGACAATCTTGTAAAAGAAGGAAAGAGTTCTTCATCCAATTGGTAGACAAGCCATGATGTCACCATTTTGTCACCTACATACTTTTTATATGCGTGCAGCAATTGGTCTGTCTTTTTTATGGTATCTTTTGAAAGTTTCCATGACTTCATGAAATTCCCTGAAGATAGCTGAGGGTATTGGATCACGTAAAAGGCGATAATTTCATGCCATCCAAATAACGGTGAGCCAGGTATATTCGTTCGAATGTCCAAATCTTCTAGAATCGGCAGGTGTTTTTTCAATCCTGTCGTGTGCAGTAACTGTAAGCCCAAGGCATAATTCGAACCTTTAAATATCTTCTCCACTTCCACTGCTATTCTTTCAATGGAAATGTATTGGAGTAAATGTGACATGTGGTTCAATGCTTCCATGGTCTTCTTTTCAATCTGAAAAGATAGTTGGCTTGCAAATCTTACAGCTCTCATCATTCGTAACGGATCTTCCTGAAAACGCTCAGACGGCTGTCCAACGGCTTCAATCTTCTTATTTTTTATGGCCTCATGTCCGTGGTAGGGATCAATAAGCCTGCCGTCCCTGCTCATAGCAATTGCATTAGTCGTAAAGTCTCTGCGGGCCAGATCAAGGGTAATGTCCCGGACGAATGTCACCTCATCTGGATGACGGTAATCTTCATAACCTTCTTCTACTCGATATGTGGTAACTTCATAGGAAACGGAACGATGGCGTACGATGACTGTCCCATGTTCAATTCCTACAGGGATGACTTTTTCAAATATTTCCTGGATCCGTTCAGGCTTTTCAGACGTAGCTATATCGATATCATTGACAGGGCTGCCACTTAAAAAGTCACGAACGGCCCCACCGACGATGTAAGCTTCGCCTCCAGCTTCTTCAATCTTTTGAATCACTTCAAAGGCTGGTTTGAAAACTTCGTATTTATCCATGGTTCAAAACCTGATCGTATAAAGTTTCATACTGGCTTAAGATTGTGTTCGTTGCGAATTTGTCATGCACCACTCTTTTGGCTTGTTCAGCCATCATTTGATGCAATCCTTTATCCTCTAATACTTTTTTGGCAAAGTAAGAAATTTGTTCAACATTTCCAAGTTCTGCAATAAAACCAGTCTCCCCATGATCGATAACTTCTGGGATTCCCCCAATATTTGTTCCAATACAAGGCACGCCGCAAGCCATGGCTTCAAGGAGTACAAGTCCAAAACTCTCTTTTTCAGATAACAATAATTTCAAATCTGAAATCGAAAGCAGTTCACTTACGTTTTCCTGTTTCCCTAGAAAGAGAACATCTTCTTCTAAGCCCAGCTGTTGAACAAGTTGATGACACTCGGAATATTCCGGACCATCTCCAACGAGCAATAACTTTGCCGGCATTTGTTCTGCAACAGTAGCAAAGGTTTTGATGACATCTGTTACTCTTTTTACTCTTCTGAAATTAGAGATATGGATAAGTACGGCATCTTCCTCATCGATGCCATAATGTTCTTTCAGACGTTGATCATCCCTCCGATAATACTCTCTTTCATCTACAAAATTATAGATGACGTCGATATTCCGGTCCGTATGTAACATTTCTTTCGTCTGGTCCACAAGGCTTTGCGAGACAGCTGTGACTCTGTCCGACTGTTCGATGCCGAAGCGAATCATTTGTTTAAGGCTCGAATCGATGCCCAGGACGGTTATATCTGTACCGTGAAGGGTCGTAATAATTTTCACATCACGTTCACACATTTGCTTGGCTAAAATCGCACAAATGGCATGCGGCATCGCATAATGGACATGAAGAATATCCAATTCCTCTCTATTGATGACATCTGCCATCTTAGCTGCGAGAGCTAAGTCATAAGGAGGGTGTTGAAAAACTGGATAATTGCTCACTTCCACTTCATGATAATAAATGTTCGGGTACACACGGTTCAGGCGGAAGGGAACTTGAGAGGCAACAAAATGGATTTCATGCCCTTTCTCTGCCAGCAACTTCCCAAGCTCTGTAGCAATGACACCTGATCCCCCGACGGTCGGGTAACAAGTGATACCTATTTTAGCCATAATCGATCACTCCTGTTATCTGTTCATTTCAATGATGCCTTTCCAATCAAAATCTTCATGATCCAGAGCATGAATCATAATATCGGCCATAGCCTGGTTAGTAGCTACCGGGATTTGGTGAACATCACATAACCTCAGCAATGCACTAATATCGGGTTCATGGGGCTGTGCTGTAAGTGGATCGCGGAAAAAGACAACCATATGCATTTCCTCACTGGCAATTTTAGCACCAATTTGTTGATCTCCTCCGAGTGGCCCCGATTGAAATCTTGTCACTTTCAAATCTGCTTCATCTGCAATCCTCATACCTGTCGTACCTGTAGCATATAGTTGATGCTTGGATAGAATAGAATGGTACTTTTTCGCAAAACGGATAATATCTTCCTTTTTTTTATCGTGGGCAATTAATGCAATATTCATTATAACCTCTCCCTGTTAGTCAAGTATGTGTTCAAGACCATAGACGAGGACATCAAGTTCCATCACACGCTCGGCAGCAAGCTTCACCCCACTCATGAATGATTCACGATGAATGGAGTCATGTTTTACAGTAAGGGTTTCTCCTTGTCCACCAAAAATCACTTCCTGGTGAGCGACAAGCCCCGGAAGCCTCATGCTGTGAATTTTCATTCCATCAACATCCGCCCCACGTGCTCCTCGAAGTGTCTCTGCCTCTGATTCATGTCCCTGCTTATGCGGATCACGCACTTCTTTAATTAATTCAGCAGTTTTAAGAGCGGTCCCTGAAGGTGCATCAAGCTTTTGGTCATGATGCTTCTCGATGATTTCAACATCCGGAAAATGCTTGGCTGCCCACTTTGAAAATTGCATCATGAGTACAGCACCAATAGCGAAGTTAGGAGCAATAATGGTCCCAATACCTCTTTCCGAGGCGAGTGTCGTCAATTCAGCCAGCTCATCTTCTGAAAACCCTGTTGTACCGACGACAGGTCTGACCCCGTTTTCAATAGCAAGCTTTGTATGTTTGTACCCATTCTCAGGAGTAGTCAGATCGATCAGGACGTCAGCTTCCACTTCACTGAGACAGGTGGCCGCATCCGTATAAATAATCGCATCCATATCAGGAAGGCCGTCCAGCTCTTTTACACTCATTCCATCGTGTTTTCGATCAATACAAGCCACAAGAGTAAGAGTGGGTTGATTGTGAATCATTTTTAATGCTTCTTTGCCCATTTTACCACGAGGTCCTGCAACAATCACTTTAATATTATTCACCTTTTGTTCCTCCTTCTTTACGTGTCCAACGGTCTTTATCTCTCGTCTCAATTTTACTCATGGATTGTTCAAAAGCGTCAGAGAGGTCAATGTCCAGTGAATTTGCGAAACATGTAAGGACGAAAATAACATCGCCCAGTTCCTCTTCAAGAGCTTTATCTTCTTCTGTACTCTTTTTTGGTTTCTCTCCGTATCTATGGTTGATTTCTCTTGCCATCTCTCCCACTTCTTCTGTCAAGCGTGCCTGAAGACTGAGAGGAGAAAAATAACCTTCTTTAAATTGCGATATGTAATCATCCACTCTTTTTTGGATATCTTTTGTCGTATAGTTCATTAAAAACCCTCGCTTCTTTAAAGACTCTCCCTAAATGGTAGCCAAAAGCCCGCCATTTGACAAATTTTTTAGTTTGAGCAAATAAAAATAATTCTTTATTTTATATAAGCTCCCGTTTGATGGCAGTGTCGAGACTTTTGTTGGGTGGATGGGGGCTGCAGGGAATAGCTCGCTTTCCGCGGGGGTGCGGTGAGCCACCTCCGACTGCGTCCTGCGGGGTCTCACCATGCACTTTTTCCCCGCAGGAGTCTCCCCATTCCCCTCCGCCCCTTTTCCACGCAAGGTACTCGATACCACTACTATAAGGTCGGTTCGTATGATTATGGAAAGTGTATTATAGAACGCCTTCATAGCACTTAAAAGTTTGATCCAAAGGTCTTTATACATCGAACATTCGGATAGAGGAAGACCGTACAACTTGGTACAGATGTTCGTTTCTCACCATAATTGTATGGGGTGGTTGGGAAGCAGCGAGACTCCCTTGGGAGAAAGGAGACCTGCAAGATCCCCCAGGCCATAGCCCGAGAAAGCTTGCCACTCCCCCACAGGAAAGTGTTCAAATGCGGAATCGCCCTGGTGGACACGATTGGTATAAACTTCAATAATTTCTTTTTCAATCATTAATAACTGGGGTAATAAAAGCCAATATATAAAAGATGTTATTGCCGCATTCACATGAATTATCTATAATTGAAGTCGTGTGACAACTATTGGAGGTGTACATATGAAAATCTTCGGATTGCGCGTAAAAAATATCATATGGATTTTAATCGGATCCGCCATCTTCTCTTTCGGACTCGTTCATTTCAACATTCAAAATGAATTAGGAGAAGGCGGGTTTACGGGAATTACTTTATTACTTTTATACTTGTTCGAATGGGACCCTGCCATTATGAATATTGTGCTCAATATTCCAGTCCTCATCATCGGATGGAAAATTCTTGGTCGTACTACATTCTTTTATTCTCTAATCGGCATCCTTGCTGTTTCTGTTTTCATTTCGGTTTCTCAAACCTATATGATTGAATTCAACTTGTCCGATGATCTTACATTGGCTGCTTTGTTCGCAGGTGTTTTCATAGGAGTAGGACTGGGCATAATTTTCCGGTACGGAGGGACAACAGGCGGAGTCGATATTATCGCACGACTTGTAAATAAATATCTCGGATGGAGTATGGGAAGAGCCATGTTTCTCTTTGATGCGCTCGTTATTTTTGTTTCCATTATCACATACCTCGAGTACACAAGAGGGATGTACACACTGGTAGCTGTTTTTGTCGGAGCACGAGTTATAGACTTTATACAAGAAGGGGCATACGCTGCGAGAGGCACAACCATTATTTCTGAAAAAAGTGAAGAGATATCAAGGCGCGTAATGCAAGAAATGGATAGAGGAGTAACCGTACTCGAAGGAAGAGGGTCCTTTTCCGGTTCCAAGAGGGATGTGCTTTATTGTGTCATCGGTAAAAATGAAATTGTTAGACTCAAGTCCATTATTGACCATATTGATCCTCATGCCTTTGTAGCTGTCAGTCATGTACATGATGTAATGGGCGAAGGCTTTACTCTTGATGAGAACAAAAATCCAATAGATTGATTTTTTACACAAAAAAACCGATCCTTTTTATAAGGATCGGTTTTAAAATTATTCTTCATTCATACCTACGAACATAAACACAAAGCGCAGCAGTTCAGCAAGTGCAACCAGAGCACCCGCGACATATGTCATCGCTGCAGCATTCAACACTTTCTTCGTTTTACGCTCTTCATCATTACGGATGACTCCAGTTGATACCAATTGACTCATCGCACGGTTTGAGGCATCGAATTCAACAGGCAATGTGATCAATTGGAACAACACAGCAGCCGCGAAGAAAACAATTCCTGCCAATGCAAGTCCGGACATTCCAAGGAGAAATCCACCGATAATAAGGAAGATGGAAATGTTAGAACCAAAACTTGCCACGGGAACAAGAGCACTTCTGAAGCGTAAAAATGCATAATCCTGTGCATCCTGAATGGCGTGACCAACTTCGTGTGCAGCTACAGCAGCTCCGGCTGTTGAACGGCCATGGTAAATATCTGTTGAAAGACGAATCACTTTCGAACGAGGGTCATAGTGATCGGTTAAATGGCCGCGGACTTCTTCTACAGCAACATTGTATAAACCATTGTCATCAAGTATTTTTCTAGCTACCTCGGCTCCTGACATGGCTGAGGATGTCGTAACTTTTGAATACTTCTTGTAGGTGCTTTTCACCTTTGATTGCGCCCAGAGTGGAATAATCAATATCAGCGCAAAGTAAATGATAAAACTCATCTTTCATTCCTCCATCTTGGATGTGAGTATATAGGTCAATTTTAGTCAAAAACGCATGAAAAATCAACTATGACTACTCTTCATTGTGTGTCTATTTTTCGAACTTTCTCTATAATTAATCGCTCCTACATACAACAAAGTCACTAAAATCGCGCCACCTATGAAAAGGACGGTCAATAGAAAAGCATTCCAGTCACCCTGTGACTTTACTTGAACGAGCTCTATGATTTTTCCGCTGAAATGTTCCCGACCGGTCACCGAATCCACAATTGATAATTCTTGCAGGGCTTGATCGGCTTCTTGGACTTTTGCCTTATCAACAAAATTCATAACAACTGGACGTATCATATTCCATTCCTTCTCAATGTCATCAAGAGGAACAGAAGATAAAGAACGGTCTGAAAAATGCTCAAGCTTTTCTGTTATTACAGGATAAGGGTTATCAGAGGATGTAACTTCCAGGAAAGTAAGGAGACCCTCTTCCCACCTGGTTTCTTCAAGATTATTTGTTGAACCGTACATATCCAGGCGGGTCCATGCTTCCTTATGTTGATCCGGAAGGGTTTGGACATATTGTTCCATTTCTGCATATTTACTATTCCAAAGCCGCTCAGCAAGGTCAAACTTTTCATCCGCAGCCAACCGACGATATTGTGACGCAAAAGCTTCCCAATCAGGAGATCCCTCCGACCATGAATGTGCAAGGCCGGATGGTACAATTGTGAAAATAAGGGAACAAATGAACAACAACATAACACGTCCCATTTCACTTCTCCCCTCTCACAAGTATTATTTCATCTTATGAGAAGGAAATAAAATTTAGACCGGGGATTTTCTGCGAACAGTTAAGGTATAAGCACAAAGGATACATGCGATACTCAGCCAAAACGTAAAATACCCGATTTCATCCATATACTCAATAATAGCAGGATAGACCGGCATTTGTCCGAAAACATAATCAATGACATCATTGTGAAGCGTCCATATGGCAGCAACAACAATATGTCTCATTTCTATTTTATAAAAAGGAGCATACAAAAGACCTTGAACAGCCATAGCTCCATGTGAAATAACCAACATATAACCAGTCCATGGAAGTGACCCATATTCCAATAAAGTCAAACCATTCATTATGACTGCCCAAACTCCATATTTTAAAAGAGTGATGATAGCCAGTGCTTCTATGTAAGGAATATTTTTTCCAAAAATATAGAACCCCAGAAATATAGTAAAGAACAAACTCGCTGTCGGACTGTCAGGAACAAACAGCAGAAAGACAGGTTCAGTCACAGAAAGCTGAGGTTCGTACCATATATACCCGTAAATAGTTCCAAATAAATTTATGAAGAAAAGCATAATTAAAAACGATCGGCTCGTCAGTAAATAGATGATCATTTGCTTCATGTTGCCACATACCTCCAATACAAATGTAGCCGCGCTTTTAAACGCGCGGCTACAGTGAATTAAGTATCTAATTATTCTTCAGATCCGGAACCTTCTTCAGATGAACCTTCCTCGGATCCTCCTTCGGACTCTTCACCAGAGGAACCCTCCTCAGATTCACCTTCAGACCCTTCTTCGGATGAACCTTCTTCAGATTCACTTTCAGATCCTTCACCAGAAGAACCTTCCTCAGATCCTCCTTCGCCTTCTCCACCGGCTTCACCACCGCCAGCTTGGACGACGAATTCAGCAAGTTGCTGAAGCTCTTCATCACTACCGCCAAAAATACCAGCAGGCATTTCACCGACACCATTAACTGCAATATCTTTGACTTGATCAACAGTCAATTCAGCATCGATTAAGGATGGGTAGTTCCCTTGTCCTTGCAAGGCATCCCCATGACAGCTCAAGCAGTTTGCTTCATAAACAGCATAACCAGGATGCTCTTTATCGATCGTTGATTCAACCGCTTCCACGTTGACTCCGTATTTTTCTGCACGCATTTCATAATCAGCATGAGAAACAGACTCATATGTCAACCAGAAGGTTGCGATAAAGCCTAAAATCATCAATCCAACAGCAATCGGACGCTTATGAGGGCGACGTTCTGGACCGCGATCCAGGAATGGCGCCAGCAGCAAAGCACCGAAGGCTAGACCTGGCATAACGATGGCACCAAGAACGATGTAATCTCCACCTGCAAATTGATATTTTAGAAATTGATACAAGAATAAGAAATACCAGTCCGGCAATGGTATATAACCGGCGTTGTTTGGATCCGCCTGTTGCTCAAGTGGTGATGGGTGAGCAGCAGTCAATATAAGAAATCCGATTAAGAAGACAGATCCTACGAGCCATTCCTTCAACAAGAAATTAGGCCAGAAGGCTTCTGTACGGCCTGGGTATTCCGAATAATCTTTTGGTAAGTTGGCTTTTCGTTCTGCCGTGATTCGTGAATCACCGACGAACTTCATCCCTTTTCCCCTATGCACAGCTTTCCCTCCTTTTTAACGTTACATTTTATAGTGGTCCGGAAATTCCTTGTTTACGGATTAAAATGAAGTGGAACGCCATCAACCCGAACAGTGCAGCCGGCAAGAAGAATACGTGAATAGCAAAGAAACGTGTAAGCGTTTGAGCACCAACAATCGACGGGTCTCCGGCTAGTAATGTCCGAATCTGATCCCCGATAAATGGTGTGGCTGCTGCTATTTCAAGACCAACCTGAGTCGCGAAGTAAGCTTTGTTATCCCAAGGTAACAGGTATCCTGTGAAGCCTAACCCAAGCATGACGAAGAACAAAAGTACACCAATAACCCAGTTCAACTCACGTGGTTTTTTATAAGCTCCTTGGAAGAATACCCGTAGCGTATGTAAGAATAACATGACGATGACGAGACTCGCTCCCCAGTGGTGCATACCACGGACGATTTGACCATAAGCAACCTCTCGCTGCAAGTAATACACAGATTTCCAAGCGTTTTCAATGTCTGGAACATAATACATCGTCAAGAACATCCCAGACAGGATTTGAATGACCGTGATAAAGAAAGTCAATCCACCAAAACAATACACAAATGCTGAAAAATGGTGTGCTGGGTTTACGTGTTCAGGAACTTCGTGATCTGCGATATCACGCCACAGCGGGGTAATATCTACACGCTCGTCCACCCAGTCGTAAATTTTCTGAAGCATGTATTATGCCCCCCCTCCTGAATCTTTCGTTTCACCTAGGTAAAGCATGTCTTCTTCTACCTTAAACTCAAATCGAGGCAGTGGCGCCGTCGGTGGAGTTCCAGGCACGTTCGTTCCGTCTTTCGTGTACCGGCCTGCGTGACAAGGACAGAAGAATTGGTTCGGGTACTCCTCATTGGAAGCCCAGTCGACCGTACATCCCAAGTGAGTACAAATCGGTGATAGTGCTACAATTTCATCATTGTCGTTTCTGTACACCCAAGCTGTTTTTTGAACTTCTGATTCATACCAAGCATCTACTTGATCGATCGTCCATTCAAAACGCTGCGGTTCATTCGTAATTTCATCAACGGAAGCTACGGAGATGAAATCTCCACCCTCTTTCGTTTTCAATACGGGATCGATTGCGAAACGAACCATCGGTGCAAGCATGCCCGCTGCCATGAAACCGCCTACACCAGTGAGTGTATAGTTCAGAAACTGACGTCGGGATACTCGTTTTTTATCGCTCATTCTTTTCCCCCCTCTATGCTGTAATCCATGCGACATGGATTGATTACACACAGTTTACTAGGACATTACCATGATAGCGCAATCTCAAGGCGCGGTCAATAAATTATCAAACCTTGTCGGAACTTTTATCCAGTTACCAATAGGCCTGGATCAATTCACTGATCTGATGGGCCTGCTCGCGGACGAACGATTGTGTTTCTGTAGACTGGATGTCGCCGGAACCCATGCCGGGCACCCATAGGACGTGTCCCTCAAGATCTGCTTCGTGTTTTTTCCATTTACTGTCGAAAGTGAAAAGGAAAATATGATGGAAAGGCTGTTCTTTAAACTTATGAATCCAACGATTGATCCTCTCTTTTTCGTCAGCTTGTGATCCTTCAAGGTAATGATAATCCGGCGCTAGGAATATCCTTCCCTTGTATTCTTTTTCGATCAGGTTCGTAAACACCTGGTTCAGCTCCCGTTGGAAGGCCTGCTTTACCATCTGTTGATCGTTCCCGGGATCAAAGGGTATCAAGGGAATGATTACGGTATCAATATACTGTTTTTCCGGTATATATTGCGTAGTATCTGCTTTTGTCCATCTCATAATTCATTTCATCCTTTATCTATGTATCATTTTCTCTTTATTTTACTATATTTAAACAAAAATGAAAGCCGGGACTCTTCTTTTGAAGGTACCGGCTTTCCTAGTTTATAAAAATGTATTCAAATCCTGTTTGACTTTTTCAAGTTTTCCACATAAGGTTTTGAACTCATCACGCGCTCCATTGATGAGAGCTTCATCAATTCGATCTTCCAGGCTTTTCTGTCTATGCTGCAAAAGACTGACAGACAAAAGGCGTTCCGCTTCATTCTTATCTCTGTCATTTAAGTAATAGTCTTTTGGAAGATAAGGATTCTCTTCAAGGACTAGGGCATACTTCGAGCATTGCTGGGCATTCTCGAAATTCATTTGGATATAGACAGCTTCACCTTGATTCATCCTTAAATCATGAAACGACTTCTCGGCATCATTCGTCATAACCTGGCCTTTATAAAAACGGAAAGGTGGGTCAGAAACACCCTGGGCACTAATTTCCATGCCACGCGGACAAAACTTCACTTCCTGGACAAAATGGACACTTGACAAAAGAGATTCATGGTTCATTAAATAATTAAGAATCCAAACACTCTCTCGCTTTTTCAACTGAAAGTGATTCAAAAACCAGCGGACAAAGTCTTTTTTCTCATCCACAGAGATTGGTGTTTGCATATGGGCGCCCCTCCTGCGCTTTATTAATCAGCTCATTGTTCTTTCAGCCGCTCGACGAAGTCCTCAATTTCTGTATCTGTAGGATCAATAGCCAGGTATTCTTCAAAAATCTGCCGTGCTTCTGACATCCTTCCTTCTTCTACAAGGAAGTAACCGTAGGATTTCAAGAAATCTGTATCTTCTTTCAAGGAAGGATACGCTTGTTGATATTGTTCATAAGCTTCCTTGAATCTCTCTTCCTCTTCATAAGCTTGAGCAAGTTCCCACAAGTAATTCGGATCTTCCTCACCAAGGGAAATTAACTCGTTGATCAAATCGATGATCTTTTCATTCATATCGTCCGACTTATAATTTTCAATTAGGAAAAGGATCGCTTCTTTATATCCTGGATCCAGAGCAACTGCTTCTCTCATCCACTTGTACCCTTCTTCTTTATTCCCCTGTCTATGAGATAACGTACCGGCAAGATGATAGAGCTCTTTATTGAATTCATCTTTCGCAAGGCCTTTTTTAGCCATTTCCAATGCTTCATTGGGCATACCTTCTGAATCATAAGCTTGAGCTAAGTGTGGATAGACTGACTGGAAATAAGGGTCCTTTTCAATCAACTCTTCCCAAACATGGATGGCGATGTCATTACGGTTTGCCTGATAAGCTACAAAACCATAGCGGAACATTACGTCAGGATTATCTTCTTCTACCTTTTGGAAGAACTCTAGTGCTTGTTCAAATTCTCCATTGGCTGCATATGCTTCCGCTAGTCTAGTGGCGACTTCAATATCTCCGATGACCGGCTGATGATGCATAGCATTTTCATAATAAGGGATACTCTTTGAATATTCTCCATTGGAGAATGCAAGCTCGCCTAATGCAAAATCGATAATCGCTGAATTCGGCTCGACTTCTTTTGCCATGAGTAATTTTTGTTCAGCTACTTCGTAAAGTCCCTGAGACTGATAAAGATCCGCTAACTGCACGAGTGCCTGCAAATAGTCTTCATCTTCCGGACCAAATTGGTTCAGCAGTTCAATCGCTTCGTCATCTTCATCAAGATCAATGTGAATCTCTGCCATCATGACTTTCAGTTCCTGCTCTTTAGGATAGCGTTGAATCAGCTCGTGCAACACCATTTTCGCTTCTTCAAGCATCCCCCATTGCATGTATAGTTCAGCAATTGTAAACTTCTCTTCCTCGTCTGCTTCTGGTAAATATTGTGTTAGAGTTTTTATAGCATCTTCCGTCTTATGAGCTTCCATTTGACGAATGGCTTTTTGAATTTCCTCCATGATGACATCCTTTCCGCTTATACAAAATGCTTGTGAATCTTCACTTTTATGTGGGAGCCAGGTGTTTCATCGATGACCTTTTGGTTCACCTGTTTCACCTGTCCATTCATAACCGTTACATTCGGAACAGAATTATGATATCTAAAATCCTCCGCCTCTTCAAACGATCGGTCTTCTGAAAAACGATAGAGATTATAATCTGCATGCCCTCCAGGGACGATTCCGCCTTTATGAGGATAGATTCCGCTGTCTTTTAAGTTTTTCAAAGAGAGCATTTCATCATCCTGTACATCTGTTAGCTTTATGATACCATACTGTTCGCAAAGTGAAGACCACAATTCTGCATAGTTGTTCGACGTATTCTCTGTATCTTTGACGAACAATGTCAACGGCATTCGTTTGTAACCCTGCGCCTGTGCTATCCATTCCCAACAAACATCAATCAGTTCCCCTGCGGACTGCACTTCCACACATAAAAAGGGGCTTCCTTTTCTGGCAAAAAAACGGACCATTTCAGGTCGCAGCATCTTTGCCGGCACAACAGGTATGACCATATAATCGAGCGGCAGAGATTGACATCGATTTAAAAAGTGGTCATATTGATTTCGGTAGTGACGTAAACTAGTCACTAGGTGTTGTGTGAGTAACAAGGTACACCCTCTTTTTATGTAGCGATTGCCTGTGTCTGTTACGGAGGGTGATAAAGCAAGCGGCTCCTTTTGATCCAGCATCACATGCCCTGGACTGACGTGAAATCCATCCACTACCATTAACGTGAAAGCTTCTTTTCCGGTACGATCTCTGACGAACTTCTTTTCCTTTACCGTGCATTCACTAAAACAGGGACCTTTCTCATTTTCAACATACCCTTGAAACCAATAAGCTCCCATACGACGAAACCTCCAAGTAGGCTTTTTATATCGTATGAGAGCTTTACATAAACTATGAAGTTAATTTAGTTCAAGACTTGATTTAAATCTTCAAAAAATGATGGGTAAGAGATGTTAATACACTCTTTGTTTTTGACGATTACTTCTTTGTCACAAATTAAGGAAGCAATCGCGCCCATCATACCTATGCGGTGATCGCCATATGAATCGATGGTTCCACCATTTAGCGGTGTGCCTCCCTGGATAACCATCCCATCTTCCCGTGCTTGGATATCTGCTCCTAATTTGGAGAGCGTTTCAACAACAGCTTCAATTCGATCTGTTTCCTTATAACGCAGTTCTTCTGCATCTTTTATGATTGTTTCCCCTTCTGCTTGCGTTGCTGCTAGAGCAAGGATCGGAATTTCATCAATCACATTTGGGATAAGCTCCCCTTCTAAAGTCATTCCATTTAGTCGGCTATGTCGAACGACGATGTCACCAACGGGTTCACTTCCAATATGCGTATGTACCTGGACTTCTATATTGGCTCCCATATCTATTAGTGCTTTTACAATTCCGTCACGCGTCGGATTAAGTCCGACATCCCGAATCACCAACTCACTTCCAGGGACAATGGATGCAGCGACTAGGAAAAAGGCTGCCGAAGAAATATCCCCAGGGACCTTGATATTTGAAGCAGAAGGCTTTTGTCCACCCCTAATTTTGATGGATCTCCCTTCAACATGTAGATCCACACCGAATTCAGGAAGAAGCATTTCCGTATGATTTCTTGTTTCCCCAAGCTCAATTACTTCTGTTTCACCTTCTGCCAACAAACCTGCTAAAAGCAATGCTGACTTCACTTGAGCACTTTTCACTGTCAATTCATGGCGCGTCCCGGCCAGTTTTTTTCCGCGGAAAGCAAGTGGCAGCAAAGAGTCACCTTCTCGACCCCGGATCTCCGCTCCCATCATTCTCAGCGGTTGGATGACACGGTCCATGGGACGCTTGGACAATGACTCGTCTCCATATGCTGTTGTGAATAATGGAAGCCCTGCAAGCACTCCGCTCATTAACCGGGCCGTTGTTCCTGAATTACCAAAATTGATTGGTTGGGAAGGTTCGCTTAGGTGAGAAATCCCTTTGCCATGAACTGTAATCTTATTACCTTCTTGCTCAATATTCACGCCCATGAGTCGGAAGGCTTCGACGGTTCTCAAGCAATCTTCACCGGTAAGGAAATTCGTAATAACAGAAGTTCCTTCCGCTAATGCCGAGAAGATAACGGATCGGTGGGAGATGGATTTATCTCCAGGTACAGATAAGTCTCCTTTTAGTCGTCTATCTGTAGGTTTCAACTCAATGCTAGACATAAGAATCCTCCTCTAATGCTGGATCATCACTTCATATTGGTAATGATCTAATATTTCTTTACTCTTCCATTGTTCTTCACTTGTAGCAAAGCTGATTCTAAGCACCCCGGTGATCCCTTCTCGAATTTCAAGGATTTGGATATTCTTAATGCTGATGGCCTCTTCAGCCAGGATCCCAATCACATCGCGAATCGCACCTGGTTGGTCGTGGATGTCGACGTAGATGTCATAGAAAGAAGGGATGGCCCCTTTGTCTTTTGTAGGCAGGCCGTCTCTGTACAATTTAGCATCAGATAGATACTTGTATGTTTTCTCTTTTTCTCCCTGGGAAAGGTAGTCTTTTATCCTCTCCATCTCTCCGATCCAATCATCGAGCATGGAAATAAGGAGCTTTTTATTTTGAAAGAAAATATCCTGCCACAACTTCGGATTACTGGAGGCGATTCTAGTAATGTCTTTGAACCCTCCTGCAGCCATCTGCTTAATATAGGGATGTGTTCCTTCCCATTCTTTCGCCTGATGAACGAGAGATGAAGCGATCAAGTGCGGAAAATGAGAGATGACCGCCGTCATCTCATCATGTTCCTGCGTAGTAAATGTTACAAAACGGGCCTTCGTTTTTGATAGAAGGTCCTTAATTACATCCGCTTCCTTCTCATCGGCATGAACAGAAGGTGTCAACACATAAATCGCATTCTCAAACAGGTGGGGTTTTGCAGCTGTGTAGCCATGTTTGTGTGAACCAGCCATCGGGTGCCCGCCTACGAAAGAAAGCAAGGGATGGGATAAACGGTTCGCCGCTTCAAGCACTTGGTTTTTCACAGAAGACACGTCTGTTACCAACAAAGGCTTTTTTAAATCCATGGATCCGAGTTTATGGATATAATCGATGGTAATCGAAATAGGTGTAGCTAAAATGCAGACATCCGCTTCAAGAGCAGATTCTTCAAAATTGAAAGAGGCCTGATCGATCACCCCTTGCTTTAACGCCATGTTAAGAGTTTCTTCATCCCCATCCATACCAATGATGAAGACATCCTCTTTTTTAGCGACATTCATAGCTATGGAACCACCGATAAGTCCTAAACCAACGATGAGTATGGTCTGCTTCATTGTTCACGAACAGCAGCAAGCTTTTCCTTCATAGCTTCCTGAATCTCCTGCATGTCCTCTTTTTTCCCAATGGTCAACCGTATGGTATTCGGCAGCCCCAGCGCTTCGCCGGAACGTACGATAAACCCTTTCGTCAACAAGTATTCAAACATTTCATCACCACTGCAAGGCAGATGGATCAAAAGGAAATTAGCCTGGGTATCAAAGTAATTCAATCCATGATTTTCACAGAATTGCATCAATGATTTCTTGTTTTTCCAGTTTTCTTGAACCGTCTCTTCAATAAACTTCTGATCATCTAAGGCCATAAGAGCGGCAGCTTGTGCCACCGTAGATGTGTTGAATGGCTCGCGGGACGGTTCAAGAATCTGAATGACTTCTGGATGACCGACTCCATAGCCGATTCGTAAACCAGCTAAGCCGTAAGCTTTAGAGAAAGTACGGAGTACCATCAGGTTTGGATAGTGATTCAGCGCTTCTATCGAGTCAAAGGCATCATCCGCTTCCAAATATTCATAATAAGCTTCATCAATGACAACAAGGACGTGATCAGGCGTACGTTCCAGGACCGACTGCAGTGTCGTTTGGTCGATATGGACGCCTGTCGGATTGTTTGGTGTACATATCCATAAGACACGGGTTTGCTCATCAATTTTTTCAAGCATGCCTTCTAAATCATGGTGACCATCGATGAGTGGGACTTCTCTGACTTCCGCACCTTCAATTAAAGCATTGTGGCGATACTGCGGAAACGTTGGTGTTGCCATGACCGTATTGGCACCCGGCTCAAGAAACGTGCGGCAAATGATCTGCACCACTTCATCAGAACCATTACCGAAAATCAATTGATTCTCTTCCACACCGATGAAACGGGCGACTTTCTTTCTGATTTCTGCACCATATCCATCAGGATAGATTTCTAAATTGGAAATCAGTTTCGGCAGTTCCTTCTCGACCACAGGAGAAAAACCAAATGGATTTTCATTGGAAGCAAGCTTAACGATTCGATCCAAACCGAATTCTTTCTTTACTTCCTCGATCCCTTTTCCCGGCTTATATGGCTTCATATTTTTTAGAATGTCTTTGGCTTTCATTGGGATACTCCTCTCAACTCTTTAAATCTGGTCTCAGTTGTTTTGCATGATTATGATAGATATGCTGAATGTCTTTTTGTGCAATTTCGGTTTGTACGGTCACCATGACCCGGATACACTTCTCAAGACTACCAGGGACCGGAATTTCCCGCATGCACATGACCGGGACATACGTCCATCCATCTATTTTTCTCAGGGACTTTGCAGGGAAGGCATCATTCAGATCCTCTGTCACTGTAAAATAGACGGAAACAACATCTGTTGCTTCAATATGATTGGAAGCTATGACATCTCGAAGCAATTGATAGGATTGTTCTACAATTTCATCATGTTCATTTTTTTCAACCGTTGTCGCTCCTCTTACACCTCGAACCATCATTCTCCACTCACCTCATTTATTAAAAGAGACATTTGTTCTAGTAGTTGTTCCTCTTCGACTTCCACAACATAAGGGTCACTCAGTTCATGGAGTAGGACAAAATTGATTTTCTGCCGAAGGGTTTTCTTATCCAACTTCATTTTCTCCAGCATTCGATCGGGACGAATCTTAGTTAATATGGATACTGGATAATTATTTTTATCCAGCCACTCCTTGTAGGCTTCAACCGGGAGCTGCGCCCCTTTAAGTTCGTTACTCAACCTCATCATAAATAGAAGCCCTACGGCAACAGCCTCCCCATGAGTGATTTCACCATAGCCAAGCTCCGCTTCAATCGCATGGGCAAGGGTGTGACCTAAATTCAAGTATTTACGGATTCCAGCTTCTCTTTCGTCCTCTTCTACGATCGAAGCCTTCACTTGGATCCCTTTCCTTAGATCGCTCTCTAACTGTTCTCCTGTTAGTTCAGAAAGCTTTCCTTTTAACAGTCGATGCGCCCAGTCTTCGTCACTGAGAAAAGCATGTTTGATCACTTCCCCATACCCAGAACGAATTTCACTTTCCGGCAGGGTATCTATCGTTTCAATATCATAGATTACCTTCACTGGATGATAAAAAGAACCAATCAGGTTTTTTCCTTTGGGATGATTGATGGCAACTTTCCCGCCTACACTGCTGTCATGGGCTAAAATCGTAGTAGGCATCTGGATGTAATCAACCCCGCGTAAATAAGTCGACGCTACAAACCCAGCCAAATCACCAATCATGCCCCCGCCAAGGGCGACAATGAGAGATTTCCGGTCCAAGTTCACATCCACACAACGGTCCAGAAGCTCTTCGTACCTGGTCATACTTTTCGAAGACTCTCCGGCAGGAACGACGGCGGTAAATACAGGAGCAGCTTCTGATAAACTTTCTTTCACCTCTTGTAAGTAAAGTTCCTTAACCGTACTGTCTGTAATAACTAATATAGACGTGTATTCAGATGAAAGGAAAGAAGCCAACTGATGCCTCAAACCTTTACCAATCAAAACATCGTAGTCATGGCTACTTGATCGGACCGTAACCGATGCCATTAAAATTCACGTACTTCCTTACGGTAATCATCGACCGCACGCTTGAGACGAGGGAAGTAGTCAGCTGGAAACTCATCAGTAATGGCTTTAGCGAGCTCAAAAGCAACAATATGCTCCATCACAACAGAAGCTGCCGGGACAGCGCAGGAATCAGAGCGCTCGATGCTTGCGTTAAACGGTTCTTTGGTCTCTATGTCCACACTTTGTAACGGTTTGTACAAGGTGGGGATGGGCTTCATAACCCCTTTAACGACAATCGGCATGCCGGTCGTCATTCCACCTTCAAATCCACCTAGACGGTTGGTTCGACGGTAATATCCTCGTTCCTCGCTCCATAAGATCTCATCATGGACCTCGCTCCCGTTTCTGCGAGCAGCTTCAAAACCAATACCGAATTCGACCCCTTTGTAGGCATTAATACTCATCACTGATCCAGCGATTTTTGCATCCAGCTTTCGATCATATTGAACATAAGAACCAAGACCAGGAGGCATTCCTTCTACGTAGACCTCAGTCACCCCGCCGATGGAGTCTCCTTCTTTCTTCGCTTCATCAATCGCTTGCATCATCTTCTCTGCTGCCTTTTCATCAAAAGTACGAACAGGAGAGGCCTCGGAAATTTCTCTACGCTGCTGCAGGGTCAGGTTTTCATCAACATCTGACACAATGCCTGCAATCTCACGCACATAGCCTGTCACTTCAATCCCTAGTTCTTTCAAAAGAACCTTGGCTACGGCTCCTGCCCCGACGCGTGCAGCTGTTTCCCTTGCTGATGAACGTTCGAGGACATTCCTCATGTCTCTATGACCGTATTTCATACCACCATTCAAATCTGCATGACCTGGGCGGGGTTTTGTTACGGTACGACGAATCTTTTGTGTGTCCTCTGGCAGAGGATCTTCACCCATAATATCCGTCCAGTGTTTAAAATCATCATTATTTACAACGAGAGTGATTGGAGAGCCAAGAGTATATCCATGACGAACCCCACTCGTAATTTCTACTAAGTCTTTTTCGATTTGCATACGTTTCCCACGCCCGTATCCGCCTTGGCGTCTGATCAATGATTCATTTATTTGCTCTCTCAATAAAGGAAGATGAGAAGGAATTCCTTCAATAATTGTAGTTAATTGCTTTCCATGTGATTCACCAGCGGTCAAGTAGCGCATAAACGTACCTCCTATGTATTCATCCCCTAGTAGGGGTGTTCTAAATTTTAGATACTACTATATCATATGGATGTAAATTTGTGTCGTCAAAATATCGGAATTTTTATAAAATAAGAATAGAAAGCGCTTCCGTTCACTTATTTTTGCCATTTTCTATAAAAAAACGTGTCATATACTTCAAATCCATGGGTTTGCGGAGAGAAAATCTGCTCTGTGCTACCGACGAAGAAGATCCCTCCATCTATGAGTGAATGACTGAAATTTTTGTAGATGGTCTTCTTCGCTTCTTCAGTAAAATAAATCATTACATTGCGACAGACAATAAGATCAAAATCTTTCTGATAACGATCGGCTAAAAGATTGTGCTTCTTGAAGGTGACACTCTTTCTGACCTCATCAATCACACGGTAGGTGCTTCCTTCTTTTCTAAAGTATTTTTTAAGAATCTCTGGCGGTACTTCCTTCAATGACCTCTCATGATACAGGCCTGCTTGAGCCTTCCCTAAAGCATGACCATCGAGATCTGTTGCAAGGATCTCCACTTGTTGAAGAGGGATGTGTCGATTCAATACCATAGCCAACGTGTATGGTTCTTCACCCGTAGAGCATGCGGCACTCCATATCCGTAACTTCTTCTTTTTTTGAAGCAAATAGGGAATGACTTTTTCTTCGAGCACTTCAAACCTCTTTCTATTCCGGTAAAATTCAGATACATTGATCGTCATACGATCTAAAAATTCATTCAACAACAGTGAATTGTCTTCCAGAGCATTGAAATAGCTTTTGAAATTATCGTGCCCGCGCTTCTCCCTTAAGGAAGTCAGCCTTCGCTTCATTTGTGCTTCCTTGTACTGCGATAAATCGATTCCTGTTTTTGTATGAACTCTCTCTATGAATTGTATGTAATCCTCACTCATTGCCAAAACTCCCTCTGCTTATTCCATATAAGCGTACTCCAGCATCATCTGGTTGTAAACGAACAATCACGACGACCCGACAAATAGCTCCCGATTCTTGTATACTTAAAACTTCATAGAGAGCAATTTATGCTGACAACAATCAGGATAACGGGACACCTTCCTACTTGGTGCTGTTCATTCCTTTGCTGTTCTGCTTATGACGCAAGTAGCTGGATGATGGAACTAGACGAGTAGCTTCCTAGCCTCCCCTGACGCTCAATCCCCGCAACGGATCTCGGGAACATCGGGCAACTGGCTCTTCCACAACCCTGTCAAATCGTGGAACAGCCTTTCATATGTTTATGAAATAAAAAAGCCACCTTTGGAAGGTGGCTTTCTCATTAGTAGATCCAGTTGAGTGAATCTTTCTCGTAATCGACAAGTTCTTTTTCATCAAAAAACAAACCGATTTCTCTTTCAGCACTTTCTTTTGAATCAGAGCCATGGATGACGTTTTTCCCTACTGTTACTCCAAGATCACCACGGATGGTTCCCGGAGCAGCTTCAACGGGCTTTGTAGCTCCCATCATTGTACGTGCAGTTGCAATTACATCTTCGCCTTCCCAAACCATTGCAAAGACAGGACCTGAGGTGATGAAGTCTACGAGCTCACCGAAGAATGGTCTTTCCTTATGTTCACCATAATGTTCTTCTGCAAGTTCTGTAGGGATTGCCATCAACTTCGCCCCTGCCAGTTTAAACCCTTTGCGTTCAAATCTTGCTGTAATATCACCAATCAAATTGCGTTGTACACCATCTGGTTTAACCATCAAAAAAGTCTTTTCCATGACAAACACCTCATCTTATGTATAGTGTGAAAGCGCTTTTAATAAGTGCCATAAAAAAGTCTATCAAACAAAGGCAAGAAAGGCAATAGATTTATGCCCTTCTTTTACCAATATACTTTGCAATTCCTTTGAGTGTCTGTTTTGCACGATTTGCTGGTAATTTGTTCAGGGCTTGATAAGCTTTTTTCAAATAACGATCACTCAGTTCCAGTGACCGTTCAATCGAACCATTGGACTGAACTTTCTCTATCAAGGATTGAAGTTGAGCCGCTGTCAGATCTTCCTTCTGCTGAAAAACATGTTCCAGTTCCTTTTTGAACTCATGATCTTCCATAGAAAAAAGAACAGGTAGAGTAATATTCCCTTGAAGAAGATCACTGCCTGCAGGTTTACCTAATTCTTTCTCAGATGCCGTAAAATCCAGAACATCATCAATGATTTGGTAGGACATCCCAACATAGTATCCATACTGATAAAGAGCACGCTCATGAGCTGGCTCTGCATTTGCTGCTATAGCACCAAGCCTGCAGCTAGCTGCGATAAGCAATGCGGTTTTCCTTTTAACTCTCCGTAAATATGTACGAAGATGTTGTTCAATATTGTATTTATCTCTGATTTGTTCAATTTCCCCTAGACATAATTCAACCATTGTCCCGGCAAGGATCTGATGAGCCCGGGGATTTTCAAGTACTGATAGATTCTCAAGCGACCTGGCAAAAATATAGTCTCCCGTGTACATAGCAATCCTGTTATCCCAGCGAGATTTAATTGTGGGCTCCCCACGTCTCAGTTCAGCTTCATCAATGACATCATCATGAACGAGGGAAGCGGTATGTATGAGCTCTAAAGAAACAGCGACAGCCTTCATGCGCTCGATATCATAGTCACCGAATTTACCACCAAGCAATACAAAGACAGGACGGATCCGTTTTCCACCTGCTTGTAACAATTGGCTGGAAGCTTCTCTAAGTACTGGATTGTCGGATTGTATTGTATCATTTACAGCCTCTTCGATTACCGCAAGGTCATTTTTAAGAAAAGAGTAAATCATTGCTAGTTTCATGGCATTTCATCCTTAGTTATTGCTTTTCCCCCATATGCATGGCTGCAACGCCGCCCGTATAGGATTTTACAGTTACATTTTTGAACCCGACTTCTTCAAACATCTCCTTCAGTTCCTTTTTCCCTGGAAAGTCTTTCGCTGATTCGTGAAGCCAGCTGTACTCCTGATAACTTTTGGCAAAAAGCTTACCGAACACAGGCATGATTTTTCCGAAATAAAAATAATAGAGTTTTTTGAAGACGGGGTTGGTCGGTTGTGAAGTTTCTAAACAGACGACTTTGCCTCCAGGTTTCACGACACGATGCAACTCTTTTAGAACTTGTTGATAATCAGGAACATTCCTTAAACCAAAGCCGATCGTTACAAAATCGAACTGGTGATCTTCATAAGGCAGGCTCATGGCATTACCATGCTGAAATTCCACTTGGCTTACCCTGCCGGCAAGCTTTTTCTTAATGCCTACGGACAACATGTTCTCACTGAAGTCAAGGCCGATCACTTTCCCCTGTGTACCGACTTCATTGGCCAGTGCCATCGTCCAATCCCCTGTCCCGCAGCAGACATCAAGCGCATGGTCTCCCTTTTTCACATTCATACGTTTCATGACATCTCTCCGCCATAATCGGTGTTGTTGAAAGGAGATAATTGAATTCATACTATCATAACGTTCATAAATTTTTTCGAATACATGATGTACTCTTTCTTCTTTTGATTGTGGTTCCATATTCACCCTTCTTCCGCTATCTTTCTATGGTTGAATTGATGATGAATAGCCGCGTGCATGTAAGATTTCAGCCAGTTGAAATGGACGGGTAGCTGGGTGATCGTCGTTTCCAGCCGGTGCATGTGATTTTGCAGCATTTGTTCAATGTTCACCACTACTTGGCCACTATTCCCAAGTAAAGCCGGGCGTTTGATGAGGGCATCAATAAGAGGGGAGAAATTCCCTTCCTGATAGCTGCGCTTTGCTTCCATCAACTTTTTAGCTAAAAGCCATTCGCCAGCCATATCATTAATGGCTGTTTTTTGGACATACGAAGCAACCCTTTGAATAAGCAGAGACTCAATTTTTTTCAAACCTTCTAAAAATTCTTGGAATGACTCCACATCTTTATAATAAAGTTCCATCTTCAATTCATTGATTTCCTTAATCGCCCCAGCAAGCGTATGAATCATAGGAATGTCGTCAAGTTGAGAAAGCAGATAATAATACAGGCCGCTATAATAATCGCCGGCAAGGACCGTCAATTGACGACTGCGAATGATGTCACGATCATCTTCTTCATCTGATAAAGTAACGAGATCGTGTGTATCAAGAGCAATCTGTACAAGCATCGTTGTAATGATGTATTGTTCTTTTTTCACCTCAGACAAATTCGTGTGATCCATGATTGAAGACAAAATGACAAGTTTGTCTTCATCGATCGTCGGCTCAGGGATAAAACGTACCAAATAAGGGTGGCGAACTTTCGATGCAATTTTTCGTTTGAGTTGTTTGATGTCGTTATCTGAAGAATTCAACTTGATCACCTTGTCCCTTCCTGAACACTATTAAACCATTCCTATTATAGCATATTTGACCTTTTACTGTTTACTATGTATACGTTCGCAGAGCGAAGGTCACTCTGCCTCGTTCGTCATTTCTCCGTGGCTCGTTTGAATGACCGCTTTCCCACGCACTTTCACGGCAGAAGTATGCTCTGTAAACTGAGCAATCATGACTTCCCCACGATCAAGCTTTTCAGAGTGATGGAAACGTGTATCCGTACCGCGGGTCAAACCGATGACATTCACACCATCTTCAAGGGCTTTTATCACAAAGAAATCGTTGTTAGATGTAGTCATAAGGACCGCCTCCTTCTAGTATCATTACTATCTCTTAAAAAGGGGACTGTTGTCAAAACATCCACCTTGTTCACCCCTGCATAAGAACGGCCTCTCCATCATTATGGCCTCAATACAGGTTTTTAATAAAAATAAAAAGAAAAAGGGTGCACATGCACCCTTTTTCGAAGCCCTATGTAGCTATTATTTAACCGCATCTTTAAGGGCTTTACCAGGTTTGAAAGCTGGTACTTTACTCGCGGAGATTTCGATTTCTTCTCCAGTTTGCGGGTTACGGCCTTTACGTGCCGCGCGCTCACGTACTTCGAAGTTACCGAATCCAATTAATTGGACTTTATCACCGTCTTTAAGTGAATCCATGATAGATTCGAATACAGAATCTACAGCTTGTGTAGCATCTTTCTTAGAAAGATCAGCTTTTTCAGATACAGCGTTGATTAGATCTGTTTTATTCATGCCATTCACCTCCTCCCAAGAAGGTTTAACTCATTCAAGTGGTTTCATCCACTTCAAATGTTTATTTAGGTGCCATCTTTTGATGACAAGCCTTATAATAAACGAGTTTGTAGCGAAATTCAATAGACAATCATGTTAAAAACGCGTAACAATGCGACTTCAGAGCTGAATCTTGCTTCATTTACGGTCCCGCCTGCCATAATCTTCTTCAAGTGGCAAACCCGCTAAAACCTTGATATGCCGGGGTTTAGACAACTTTATTGATCTTCACATAGGTAATTACGACATCTACCTCAAAAAATCCTTTTAACTTCATAATTTTTTTCAAAAAAACACTGAAAAGAAAGCATTTGTCGTGTTTTTTTGAAGAAAAAAGAAGTTCCTATAGTCTTCTCTTGTGAAAGCAAAACCCAGGTATTCCATACAGGTCTGCCTCACTTCTGGAGTTCAAAAAGACTTCCAGATGCTCTATGTTTCGATGTTTTTTAAATACGTAAAAAAGAAAAAATTAAAAACGGCTCACACGGAGCCGTTATAAAATAATTGCGATCATACCACCAGATCCTTCATTGATGATACGTTCGAGCGTTTCTTGTAATTTGTATCTTGCATTTTCCGGCATGAGCGCCAGTTTAGCCTGTATGCCTTCACGTACGATTGAACTTAAGGATCTTCCGAAGATATCGGAATTCCAGATGGATAGTGGATCTTCCTCAAAGTCCTGCATCAGGTACCGCACAAGTTCTTCGCTCTGTTTCTCTGTACCTATAATTGGTGAAAATTCGGATTGGACATCCACTTTGACCATATGGATTGAAGGAGCGACAGCTTTCAAACGCACCCCGAATCTTGAGCCCTGCCTGATGATTTCAGGTTCATCAAGTGTCATATCTTCTAACGTCGGTGCAGCGATGCCATATCCGGTCTGTTTGACCATCTGTAAGGCATCAGCCACCTGGTCATACTCTCTCTTCGCATGTGAGAAATCCTGCATGATCTCAAGTAAATGATCTTTTCCTCGGATTTCTTCTCCGACAATTTCTTTCAAGACATGATCGTACAAATGCTCCGGCGCTTGAAGATCGATTTCAGCAATCCCTTCCCCAAGGTCCATACCCGAGATATGAGCACCCGTAATGTACTCGTATTGATCGAAGTTTCCTACGACCGTATCCACATCCCGTAATCGTTTAATATCCTTGACAGTATCTTCAATCGCTGCTTGAAGGTTGTTTCTCAACCAGTGACGAGAATCAAGCACCATCACCCAGCTAGGTAAGTTCACATTCACCTCAAGTACAGGGAATTCAAATAATGCTTCCCGAAGGACATTTTGAACGTCGTTTTCCCGCATGCTTTCTACAGAAAGCGCAAGGACGGGGATATCATATTTATCAGACAGATTCGCCCTCAATTTCTCCGTATTCGGATGATGAGGCTGAGCGGAGTTCACAATCATGATGAAAGGCTTTCCGACTTCCCTCAATTCTTCTACGATTTTCTCTTCCGCTTCTACATAATCAGAACGGGCGATTTCTCCAATGGTACCGTCTGTTGTCACAACGATTCCAATGGTCGAATGCTCCTGGATTACTTTTTGAGTACCGATTTCTGCGGCTTCATGAAAAGGAATCGCCTCTTCATACCAGGGAGTATGAATCATTCTTGGACCGTGCTCATCTTCATATCCGACTGCACCCTTCACGGCATAGCCGACGCAGTCAACCATGCGGACGCGGATGTCGAGGTGATCATCAATATTGATGTTTGCCGCCTGATTAGGGACAAACTTAGGTTCTGTCGTCATAATTGTCTTTCCGGCTGCACTCTGTGGCAGCTCATCCAACGCGCGCTCACGCTCTGACTCTTCCTCCATATTTGGTAATACTACGAGCTCCATGAATTTTTTTATGAATGTGGATTTTCCAGTACGAACAGCCCCAACGACTCCTAAATAAATATCTCCATTTGTCCGTTTGGAAATATCACTGAAGATATCAACCTTTTCCAAAGGATCCCCTCCCAAATAAAATTTCACCTTCATACAAGCCTAGACAATCTAATTCTATGACGTTGTCCTAGTGAAATATGCAAGAAATTATAAGTACAGATACTTCTAGTGGACAAACATTCATAGATGATTCGCATAAACAGGAGAAGAGAAACACTGGATAGGTAAAGGATAATCAAGTTTAGTTTATGCTCACTAAAAATCTATGAAAAAAACCGTCCCTCTATGCAGGAACGGTTAACAATCATGTCGATGGCTGAGCTTTGGAAAAAACCGGCTCCCCATCTTCTATTGTGTATGTGGTGGAATAGGCAGGGACGAATGGGGTATGATCCGTCAGTAAGTAACGGATATCTTCTCCATGCTCGTAACTGTGATCTTCATTTCTTAAGTAGGTGTACAAGTCTTTTCGATAATCAATATACACTCTTCCCTGTTCATCCAGATAAACGGGAAGTTTTTGATCAGAATAGGGACTGTTGACCATCGGAGGTTCGTCCATTCCGATTTTCTCATGATTAAGTTCATACACCCCAGGAGCTACGAAATCACCAAAAGGTGGAAATTTATTATTATCCCGGTAGAACTTCACTTTAACCTGCAAAGACCGCACCTCCTCTGTCGTTCTAAGGTCCAGCACTTTCACAGTCGGATCTGTTTCAGGATGGATGATGACATACTGATAATGGCCGCCGTTTTCAAACGAGGTACCCGGTAATTCAGAGAGAAGATTCATTTCTTTCAACTTACTGAATTCAATCGGATACTTCTGGAAGATTGGCGTATCCTGATCTTTCGTTTTGATAGGCAGAAGACCGTTTTTCTTCTCTTGATAGGTATCTACAGCATTTTGAACCATCTCAAGCTGCTGGTCATTCGGAACCTGGTTCTTCGCCAACTTGTTCTGCGGATATAGACATCCGGAAAGCAAGAATGCCGTCAAGGGCAATAATATGAATAAAAAGCGTTTCATGTGGTGTCTCCCTCCTGTTAGGCTGTAGGTCCGCTCAGGACGATATAAAATATGATGATTCCCCCGAAAATCATAAACAAATAGGCAAATACCGCAATCATCACTGATAGAAAGCCTTTTAATTTATACCTGCTTAAGTAAATCAAACCAACAGCCAGGAACAATGAAATAATCCCTGCGAAGGATATGTACATTTTGAGCATTGATTCAGACACAGTTCTTCCTCCTTCAAGCACACTTTGCTGATGGTATTATACCACATGTATCCATAAACGGACAGATGAGAAAACAGAGTCTATCAGTCTTGTATAGCCTTTCTTACAACTTTTTCTTAGAATGTCTCTCGCCTATATTTGTTGATGAATGGTTATTAAAGAATATGGTTCCCCTCCGCCCCCTTGTATTTCAGAAGGGGTCCCGAGCCACTTATGTGTCGTCTAAGGGCTGATGGTAATAGTGAGACTCTTATGGGGTATGAGGCCTACAAACATCTCGAAACTGATTCTTCAAGATAAGTGGGCTTATATGAAAATAATGACTTCGGTTTACTGCGTTTTTCAAATGAAAAACGCATAAAAAAATCCGGAGCAAATGGTTTGCTCCGGTTGACTAAACAATTCCCTGACCAGCTCATGTGTAATGATTGCTGCGTAATATCTTATGCATACGAATGAAGGACCGCCTCCTCAGGCGCCTATTGGTTCGTAATCATTTTAAAAACTTGCCCAAGGTATTCATATCCAGAGGCATGTTTTGTTTGGTGATTGCTTCAACGATTTTATCTTCCTTTGATTTAGACACGTTCTTATTAGCAACCTTTGCGAGCTGGCGAACAAGACGTCTGACCGTCTTTTCATCACTGAAATCAGCATTTTGTACAGAATTCGCCACTTTGAAGACATCTTCTGGGTCGATGTTTGCCTTTTTCTTCAGATGATCAAAAATATTCTTCTGAAAATCGTTCATGAACAATTGACCTCCTCGTGCGTTAGGTTCTGTGTAGTATATGCACGAGAGTCGATATGTGTCAGTCATTCATCTTTTCATCAAGAATATTTGTCAAGTCCTCCATTTCATGACGTCGAATCCTTGTCATCAATTCGTCGACGACATCTCTCGGATCAGCCGATTCAAATAAAATTCGGTAGATTCCTGAAGTGATCGGCATTTCCACTCCTTGCTCCTGCGCAAGTTGGAAAGCGGCTTTCGTCGTCCTGACACCTTCAACGACCATCCCCATTTGATCCAATACCTCATCCAATGGGTACCCTTGTCCAAGTTTATTCCCAGCCCTCCAATTTCGGCTGTGCGAGCTCGTACAAGTTACAATAAGGTCGCCGATACCTGTCAAGCCGGAGAAGGTGAGCGGGTTTGCTCCCATCGAGGTTCCAAGACGAGCAATTTCAGCAAGCCCTCTAGTAATCAGTGCTGCTTTAGCATTATCTCCGTAACCTAGCCCATCAGAAATACCAGCACCAAGGGCGATAATATTTTTCAATGCGCCCCCAAGTTCCACACCAACCAGATCAGGAGAGGTGTACACACGGAACTGTCGATTAATGAAGAGGTCCTGCACTTTTTCTGCGACTTCTAGTTCCTCTGAAGAAACCGTTACGGTCGTCGGCTGCCTGAGACTCACTTCTTCCGCATGACTTGGACCGGATAGAACGACGATATCTTCATATTTTTCTTTAGGGATCTCTTCGGAAATCACTTCAGAAACACGCTTGTAAGAGCCAGGCTCTATCCCCTTTGAAGCGTGTGTAATAATCACTTTTTCGTTTAGGACTTGCTTCAATTGACCGCAGACTTCTCTCATAGCCTTTGTAGGAACAACCAAAATGACATGTTTTGCATTTTTTACAGTTGCTCCTAGATCATGGCTTGCAGTAATCGAATGAGGAAGATCCACATCTTTTAAATATTTTTCATTTCTATGCGTTTGGTTGATTTCTTCAGCAAGGCTCTCCCTGTGTGTCCAGAGATGAACCTCATGCCCGTTATCAGCAAGAACGAGGGCAAGAGCTGTTCCCCAGCTCCCCGCACCAAGTACAGCTACTTTCTCCATGTTACCTGCTCCCTTCGTGAATGAATCAGCTACGTCTTCTAGCGAATATTTTAATTGGCGTTCCTTCGAAACCGAAGGCTTCACGAATCCTGTTTTCTAAAAATCGCTCATAAGTGAAGTGCATCAATTCTGGTTCATTGACAAACACCACAAAGCTTGGCGGTTTGACAGAAACTTGAGTGGCATAAAAGATCTTCAGCTTTTGACCTTTAATGGATGGAGATGGATTCATAGCAAGAGCGTCCATGATAACTTCGTTAAGCAGATTCGTCTGCACACGCTTCGCATGATTCTCGCTTGCTTCCAACACTTTTGGAATCAGTGTATGAATCCGTTTTTTTGTTTTGGCAGATAAAAAGACGACTGGAGCATAGTCCAGGAAACGGAACTGATCCCGAACCTTATCCTCAAACTCTTTCATCGTTTTTTCATCTGTCTCCACAGTATCCCATTTGTTGACAACAATAATGACAGCTTTTCCGGCTTCATGGGCATAGCCCGCAATCTTTTTGTCCTGTTCTTGAATCCCATCATCTGCATCAATTAATGCCAAAACAACATCCGAGCGTTCAATCGCTTTTAAAGCCCTCATGATGCTGTACTTTTCGGTCGTTTCATAAACTTTGCCTCGTTTTCTCATGCCGGCTGTATCAATGATCACATAATCTCGATCGTCTTTTGTGAAAGGAGTATCAATGGCATCCCTTGTCGTACCCGCGATATCACTGACAATTACGCGTTCCTGACCAAGAAGACTGTTTACGAGCGACGATTTTCCTACGTTCGGTCGTCCGATCAAGCTGAAACGAATGGTATCATCATCGATCTCTTCCTGAATTTTTTCCGGGAAGTGGCTCACTACTTCATCCAGCATATCGCCGAGTCCCAGACCATGTGTACCCGAAATCGGGAAAGGTTCACCAAAACCGAGGGAATAGAATTCATATATGTTTTCCCTCATTTCAGGATTGTCTACCTTGTTCACTGCAAGTACCACCGGTTTATTCGATTTGAATAATAGCTTGGCTACTTCTTCGTCAGCCCCTGTAATTCCATCACGGCCGTTCACCATGAAAACGATGACATCCGCTTCATCGATCGCTACTTGGGCCTGTGCTCTCATTTGCACGAGCAACGGCTCGTCCCCAAGTTCAATTCCACCTGTATCAATGACATTGAAACGAGTGGTCAACCATTCCGCTTCTGCATAAATCCGGTCCCTTGTGACACCGGGCGTATCTTCTACAATTGAAATTCTCTCTCCGACCAGTCGGTTAAATATCGTTGATTTCCCAACATTCGGTCGTCCTACAATAGCAATTACTGATTTTCTCATGAAAGGATCATCCTTTCTTTATTTCTATTTTCATTATTCCATGTTTCCTCAGTAGTGAAAAGCAAAAAAATACTGCTCTTCCCCGGGCGATGGTTTAATAGCCCATCTTCCGAAGAACAGCAGGAAGCCATTAACTTTATTATCTTAGCAAACTTTAGAAAAAGAAACAATTCTTTCTCAGTGCTTGACGATAATATAGAGTTGATCACTTAATGCATGAGCGATTCCATCTAAAATAGCTTCTAAGTTCGCTGCTATAGCTTCCATCTCTTCCTTTGTATCGCATTTAAATACAGCTGCACTGCCATGAACCCGATCATCCTCCGTAGTCACGGCTGCCAAAATGGCCTTCTCCATTTTCATGAATGATTCCTCCTACCTTTTCTCGAAGGCATTTGTATTGCATTTTCAAGGACGGGTACGTGTTCAATAATCTCCTTCGCTCGTTTAGAATCCTTCTCTTGAGGAAGAATGAACACACCAATCCTTCCATCATTCAAGTCTCTCTTGATCAATGGCACGAGAGCGGGAGTACCTGAATCCCTGAAAACTCCAAGGGTTACAGAAACGTCATGCAAAATAGCCTGTCGTTGACCGAGGTTAGCAATGGTGGAACGCACACTGAATTCTTTAGGGGTCAATACAAAGCCCATTCCATATTTCATAATCTCTTCCTGACGCTCAGGTAAACCAATGTTCATAATGTAAATGTTATCCACATACAACCCGGCTCCGTCGAAGGATATGGCCTTCTCTTCTACCGTTACGATATCGGAGAGCTTGGACCCGCTCATCAACATTCCAGATAGAAGGAAACATACGATAGCAGAACCTAAAGCCACCCAAACATTAAGGGCTAAGTAACAAAGAGTTACGACAAAAGAAGTGAAGATAACAAGGTAATTCCTGCTTTCGAAAGCCACCGCTATTCCTTCAATATACGTATTGCCCCGAGGGACAAGTTCATAAGAGTCCATTTCTGTTAATGTATTCCTCTCCATATTACGCACTTCCCGGAATTGTGAAGCCGCTAACGTCAAAAAGGTCACGGCTGTGAATTCTTTTTCCATAATAGAAGGAATGGCTATGGTTCCCAGTGCTGCTGCAATAAACCCTAAAGATAAATGGATGATCTTCCCATGAAGATAAGTAGGGTATTGCCTGTAATCCGTACGAAGCATAAAGACTCGAAGTGCTGTACCGACAAGGATTCCTAAAATAATGGGATACGTGTATTCATTCACACAAAAGCAGCTCCTTTTGATATGGATTTTCTTTTTTTACGTATCGATCTCTTCAATTGCTCCATGCCATGAAAAAGGAGCAGAACAAATACCCCTTTGATCCAAAAAGAAAGCATCACGTGAGTGGCAATCAGCCCTTCATTTTGATAAAGGGCGAAGATAAGGAAAGAGAATAAGGTACCCCCGGCATTCGTTAACATCCATAGACCGATCTGGCCACCTACATCCTTAATAAAAATTCGAAGAAGACCCGCAATCACAAGAGTGAACAGTGAAAGACCCGGAAAGTTTACCCATATTGGGTGAACAATAAGAAACATCCAAACAGCAGCGTAACCAATACTAAGAATGAACGGCCAGAAATAATCAAACAATGACCTTCTTATCGATATATATAGGTAGGTTCCGAGAACAACAAGGGTAATAATATGAAAGTAAAATTGCCCTTTTTGACTCCAGGAAAGCATGTCATATGTACACATAAAGACACCCAAAACCAGTAACAAATCGCGTTTGAATTTCCTTTTATGAATGAAAAAAATAGCTATAATTGTTAGTGACCACGCAAACCAATAAAAGGTTGCCTCCAAGACTCACACCTCCCAAGCTTCACCACTTATTATGTGTGGTTCATGAAAGCTTTAAACATTATCTATAAAGAATCAGGAATAACCTTTTGTGATTACTAGCTATTAAACAATATGGCAGGATTGTGGAAGACTCAGTTTCGAGACTTTCCAGGGTTCGTTGCCTGGGTTGAGCGTCAGGGGTGGCTGGGAAGCTACTCGCTTTCCTGTGGGGGAGTGCCGAGCTTCCTCGGACTTACGTCCTGCGGGATCTCACCTATCTCCTTTCTCCCACGGGAGTCTCGCAGCTTCCCAACCACCCCATACGATAAAAGTGATAAACGAACCCCTTTGCCCAGTATGAGTGTCTTTCACAGATCCTGAGTCTATAGTGATAAAGCGCTCTATAACAGGCTTTATCATTCAAAATGTTGTAGGAGAATCCATGTTGCTTCACTTTCCTTAGGAGTAAAAGCTTCCCTTTCCTGAAAGTGGTTTCGAGATAGTTATATAGCAAAGGGGCGGAGGGGAATGGCGAGACTCC